>JAUNCU010000100.1 GCA_030526455.1 Bacteroidales bacterium
TGCTGTCAACAAGGGTGAGTTTGCCGCCATTATCTAAGTACGCTAACGCTTCGGGGAAAATCTTTTCACCCAAAATTTGCCCGGTGATTGTGTGCCCATTGAGGTCGAGCGTAACGTCGCCCTGGTTGAATGCAAGACCAAAATATGAAAATTCACGGTCACCATCCAGTGTTCTTTCTATCAACTGCTCAGCCACAAGAATATCATCATGAATCTTTATCGTGGCAGCCTCTGCAGCCTTCGCCACTGCCAGGGCTTTACGGAAGGAGGCATATTCAGTGGTTTCTTCTCCAATGGTTACCGATGCCGCAGTCTTGATGGGCAGCACCACAACGTCGGCATTTTGCAAATTATCAAACACTCTTAGTGATACTTGTTCTCCGCTATGGGCATCAAACAATTCATAGCCCTCTGCAAGAATAGACTCGAATTCAGTGTAAATAACATCACCATCCATATTCACAAAGCGGCCACCATATAGCGTCACGTTGGCACTATAATGAGCCTCAAAATAGCCATTTACTACACCACTTTTTATCACAAGGGTGCCGCCATCGGCTGTAACACGACCCTCCACTTTACCGCTCTTGCTTGCACTGGAGTCGATAATAGTGAGTTTGCCGCCATCCACTTTTATTGCAGAATATAATTGTGCAGAATAGTTCCCCTGGCGAATAGCCTTGCCGTTAAGGTCGAGCGTAACGTCGCCCTGAGTAAATTCGAAACTGATATCGCTAAATTCAGGGATGTTCACGTCGGCAAGAAGTTTTATTGTGGCAGGCTGCCCGGCGCTCACGGCGTCGGAGAAAGCGAGCGTGCTGGAGGTGTAAGTAGTGGTTTGCTCGCCTATGGTCACAGCAGCCACTGTGGCGCGCTTCACCGTCACGTCGGTAGCAATCGCGCCTTTGCTATTGCAAAGTCTATTCCAATAGTCTCTCATCACTAACATCTCTCCGCTTGCAGTGTTGAAATAGGCATAATCCATTGCCAGTCCCAACCTTGGATTATCCGTATTAACAGCACTCTTATTAGTTGCTGTAGTGATAAAGCGGCCGCCCGAAATTTGAGCATCGCCTATTTCAATTGCATTTGCTCCAATAAATGTGCCACCGCTTATAGCAAGAGAGCCGCCTCGCTGAACTAAAACACTGCCATGGTTGCTAATGGTGCCAGTCTGCTCCGTGCTGCTATCGAGAATGGATAGGTTTATGTCACCCCACGCGCGCAGCAGCGTACTGCCCGTCTGGCCGGTGATGGTTTTGCCATTGAGGTCGAGGGTGATGTTGCCACTTTCGAGTTCAAATTTTTTTCCCTCCTCCAAAGTCACATCCTGCAGCATCTGCAGGGTAGCCGACTCGGCCGAAGCCGCTGCCGCGAATGCCTCCTGAAGGGTAAGATAGGTGGTGGTTTGTTCGCCCACGGTCACCGAAGCCACTTGCGCCTGCGCCTGAGGCACACACACTGCCATCATAGCAATAGCCAAGATGGGCAAATAGAGTAGTCGTAGAGTTCTGTTCATAACGATATGATTTTTCAGAATTAGTTATTTAAAATTGCTTATTGTAAAGCATTACCACAAAAGTAATCTTTTTTTATTGATTTACAAATAAAAAGAGAAAATACATGTAAGATGATCTAATTACTACTCTCTAACTTCTAATTTCAAATTTCTAATTTCTAACATCTATTTTCACTTTTTTCACTGCCTCGATTGCGGTGGTACTGAGTTTTTGTGCTAAATTTGTGGTCTGTTTACACTTTATCAATTATTTATCACATGAATTTATTTGGCAACAACAACGATAAGAAAGAAACTGAGAAAGATATGCCCGTGAAGCAGTCGGGCTCACTGCAAGAGCGCATCGGCCGCGTGAAGAAGAGCCGCTGGATAAGATTCGGCATCGTTTCGGCCCTGTTCCTGGGCTGGGTGGCATGGCTCGGCAGTTGGTGGGTGCTCGTGTTCTGGTTCCTGCTCTTCGATATCTACATCACCAAATTCGTGCCCTGGAACTGGTGGAAATTTTCCACTAACCCCGTCGTGAAAACGGTGATGAGTTGGGTCGACGCCATCGTCTACGCCCTCATTCTGGTGTATTTCCTCTTCCTCTTCGTGGGTCAGAACTACCAGATTCCATCGTCGTCGCTCGAAAAGACACTGCTCACCGGCGACTACCTGTGGGTGAACAAGATGGTGTATGGTCCTCGCGTGCCACAAACTCCGCTGCACTTCCCTCTGGCGCAGAACACCCTTCCTGGCGGCTTCGACAGTTACATCGAGTGCCCACAATGGGAATATCACCGCCTCAAGGGCGTGCGCAGCGTGGAGCGTGGCGACATTGTGGTGTTTAACTTCCCCGCCGGCGACACCGTGGCTGTGAACGTGCCTAACCCCGACTACTACACGCTGTGCCACACCACCGGCCGCGAAGCCGTGTGGGCTAACCCCGCACAGTTTGGCAAGGTGAAATATCGCCCCGTCGACCGCCGCGACGCCTACGTGAAGCGATGCATCGGTCTGCCTGGCGAAACGCTCTCTATGAAGAATGGCGTGGTGTACATCAATGGCAAACCACTGGCCGAGCCCGAAAACATGCAGCGCAACTATATCATCGAAACCGATGGCACGCCACTGGCCACCGACTTGCTCGACGAACTGAAAATCAGCAACGAAGCCCGCTCTATGGGCGCTGGCGAATCGCCTTACGGAAAGGAAAAATGGTACGCCATGCCGCTCACCAAAGATGCCAAGAAGCAAATCGAGGCTCAGCCCTACGTGAAGATGGTGCGCCTGCTCGAGATTGAGGAAAGCAACCCCATGGACTCTGTGCTCACCTATCCTATAGGCGTGAAGAAATCGTGGACCCACAACGACTACGGCCCACTGTGGATTCCTAAGAAGGGCGCCACACTCAACCTCACCCTGCAAAAACTCCCTTACTACATTCGCTGCATCAAAAACTACGAAGGCAACGACGTGGAGGTGAAGGGCGGCAAAATCTTCATCAACGGCCAGGAGGCGAAATCCTACACCTTCAAGATGGACTACTACTGGATGATGGGCGACAACCGCGACAACTCAAGCGACTCGCGCTACTGGGGCTTCGTGCCCGAAGACCACATCATAGGCACACCTATGTTTGTGATCATCTCATTCGACCCCGACAAACCACTGCTTTCAAGCATCCGCTGGGACCGAATCCTAAAAAGCGCAAATCCAGATAAGAAGTGATTTTTGAGAAATTAGAAATTAGAGGTTAGAAGAGTTTCCTAGTATCACTAGAGTCACTAGATTCTCTAGCCCCACTAAAAAACTATGAAACCGATAATCATGGGCAGCATGGCTGCTGGCAGTGTGCGGTGCTATGCCGCTATGCTGCAGGCAGGAAAGGTGATTGTAGATGCTGAAGAGCGGCGTCTGCCGCTGCGTCACAGCCACCACCGCTACCTGGTCGACGGCCCTAACGGCGTGCAGAAACTCACCATCGCCCTCGAAGGCCGCACCAACGCCATGCCCGTGCCCATGTGCGACGTGCGCATCTCCGAGCATGGCAACTGGCGCCACCTCCACTGGGGCGCACTCTACTCGGCCTACGGAAAATCGCCCTATTTCGACTACATCGCCGACGATCTTCACAGCCTCATCGTGGATGGCCACCAGCAGTCGCTCCTTGAATTCAACACCCAGTTGCAAACACTCATCATCGACTTCCTCGACCTTCCCATCGAGATAGAGACAAAGCCCATCACCACCGACCTGCTAGCCACCGCCACCGACCTGCGCGGAAAAATAGGCGGCAAAAAGCCCGACACACTCCCCATCACCGACGTGCCCTACTACCAAGTATGGGCCACCCGCCACGGCTTCCAGCCATCACTCAGCATCCTCGACCTCCTCATGAACACCGGCCGAGAATCCATCTACACCCTCAAAAATATGATGAAATAAAAACCCGCTCCACCAAGCAAGAGCAAGGGGAGTTCAGTATTCTGAGGCAGTGCCTCAGAACACAAAACATGGTAAAAGAAAAGCCACCCACCTATTCTCCCCAAGCCATTTTTTCCTGGGGGAAATAGCAAAAAGTCAAAGTCCTTGCTTACGGTGGTGATAAAGTTCCAGACTGTTGATAGCGTTTTGCCAGATGATGTAGCAGCCGGGACCTACGGCTGCCAGCGGGTTGATGTAGGCGCTCGACACCCATATGGCGAAGGCGGTGTTTTTCTGCCCCAGCGCCTGGCCGCCTTCCACCGTGCTGCCCAGGAAGCGCCCTATGTTGCGACCCACCGAAAACTGGATCACGCACAGCACAAAACTCACCACGGCTATGGTGGCCAGCAGCGAGAGCGGCGCGTGTGAATTCATAATGTTGCGGAAAGTGATGCCCGTCACTATCGAGAGCGAACATCCCCACAGGTAAAACGACAGGTCGGTTTTCGATGCCACCCATTGCTGCAGGCGAGGCAGCAGTAGTTTCACCACATAAGCCAGCCCCATGGGCACCACGAGAATCACACACACCTTCCACATGATTTTAAGGAACGCCATCCCGAAGGCCATCTCCACCTGCTGGTCGATGAGCGGGAAGCAAAGCGGAATCATCACGGCGGTGAGCACATTGGAAATAAAGGTGTAGGTGGTCATCGACTCCAGGCTGCCGCCCAGTTTGGCGGTCACCACGCTCGATGCCGCCGCACACGGCCCTATCACGCAAGCGATGATACACTCCATCAGCACCAGGTCGTCGCCCTTGATGCCAAAGTAGAGCACACATCCCACCAGCACCAGCACCATGCTTATTTGCGCCACACTTATCCACAGATGCCACTTCGCCATACGCAATTTTTTGTAGTCAATTTTCAGGAAAGTGGTAAACAGTATCACGAAGAGAAACCACGGCAGCACCGCATCAAACACCGGGCTAGCCACGCTCGAAAAATCATCGAGCACACTTATCATCGAGAAAATATAGTAGATCGACGCCCCGCCCACAATAGCCGACGGCAGCGTCCAGTTTTTCAGAAAATCAATTATACGTTTCATCATGCATCAAAATCTATGTGCAAAGATAGGGATATTTATCGTAAAGAAACACCCTCCGCCCCACCAAATTTTCCCTCCCCAGCAGCCACCACCATCCCTCACAGCCACCTACGCTCCACCGCCATTTTGCCCCTTATGGCACGTTGTTAACATCCACTTTGCCCATACGCAGGTTTTCACAGTTATTATCAAGCCAAAATATGCCCTACAGCATGCTGTGGCGCATGTTTTTCAGGGTTATCAACAATTTGTTAATAACTTGTGGAAAAGGCCATAAAAACTTTTGAATAAAAAACCTCGCAAAAACTTGACTTTTGAAAATCGCTCCGGCTTAACAATTTAAGCCTCAATTCCAAAAAAGTAGCAATCATATTATAAATGATGATTTAACAGGGTTTTCATCAGTTTTTAATAGGTAATGACGCAAGAATTTATTAACTTTGCAAGTTGTTAACAGGGTGTTAATAAAGTTGGGAAACTTCTCAAAATCAAACGCAAAGGTTGTTAACCAACTATTGATAACCTCTACAGCCACTACAATAACTTATTATGCAAGAAAATGGCTGAAAAGTTATTGCACTTATCAACAGGCTAACAATAACAAGAATAAATTGATTTAAAATTTTAAAAAATTAATTTTATAATGAATGTTGTGTGTTGATAACTTCTGCTTTTCCCCTCGTGGTGGGGATGTGGTGGTGCTTTGTGAAATTGAAACTGCCGTGGCTCCTGGCCGTGGCAATGATGTGACAATTAAAAAACTCTACATATAGAAACTATGGAATACAATTTTCGCGAAATTGAAAAAAAATGGCAGCAGTACTGGCGCGACCAGCACACCTACCAGAGTGAGATTAACGAAGACAAGCCTAAATACTATGTGCTCGATATGTTCCCTTATCCATCGGGAGCGGGCTTGCACGTAGGCCACCCGCTGGGCTACATCGCCAGCGACATCTTTGCGCGCTATAAGCGCCTCACTGGTTTCAACGTGCTCCACCCCATGGGCTACGACGCCTATGGCCTGCCTGCCGAGCAATACGCTATCCAGACTGGTCAGCACCCCGAGGTGACTACCGTGAAGAATATCGCCCGCTACCGCGAGCAACTCGAGAAAATCGGTTTCTGCTACGACTGGAACCGCGAGGTGCGCACTTGCGATCCTGCCTACTACAAGTGGACGCAATGGGCATTTATGCAGATGTTCAAGAGTTACTACAACACTGCCCTCGACAAGGCTCGCCCCATCGACGAACTCATCGCCCACTTTGAGAAGTGCGGTACCGAAGGCTGCAACGCCGCCACTAATGGCAAAAACGAATTCACTGCCGAGCAGTGGAACGCCATGAGCAAGAAGGAAAAGGAAACCGTGCTCATGGACTACCGCATCGCTTACCGCGGCAACACCATGGTGAACTGGTGTCCAAAACTGGGTACCGTGCTCGCCAACGATGAAGTGAGCGAAGGCGTTTCGCTGCGCGGTGGCTATCCTGTGGTGCAGAAGATGATGAGCCAGTGGTGCTTGCGCGTGTCGGCTTACGCTGGCCGCCTGCTCCGCGATCTCGACGCCCTCGACTGGACCGACTCTATCAAGGAAACACAGCGTAACTGGATCGGCTTCAGCGAAGGTGCTGAGATGCAGTTCCCGCTGGTGGGCAGCGATGAGAAGATGCTTATCTTCACCACCCGTGCCGACACGATCTTCGGCGTTACCTTCATGGTGCTCGCTCCCGAGAGCGAATATGTGGAAAAGGTGACCACTGCCGAGCAGAAGGCTGCCGTGGAGGCTTACCTCGACGAGGTGAAGCACAAGACCGAGCGCGAGCGCATGATCGAAAAGAAGGTTTCGGGTGTGTTCAGCGGTTCGTATGCCGTGAATCCCGTTACTGGCAAGAATATCCCCATCTACATCAGCGACTACGTGCTCGCTGGCTATGGCACGGGCGCCATCATGGCTGTGCCCGCCCACGACAGCCGCGACTACGCCTTCGCTAAGCACTTCGGCCTCGACATCATTCCGCTGATCGAGGGCGCCGATGTGAGCGAGGAGAGTTTCGACGCCAAGGAAGGCATCGTGATGAACTCCAACAACGAGAAACTCCAACTCAACGGCCTTCAGGTGAAGGAAGCCATCGCCAAGACTAAGAAGTTTATAGAAGAAGAAGGCATCGGCAAGGTGAAGGTGAACTATCGCCTGCGCGACGCTATCTTCAGCCGCCAGCGCTACTGGGGCGAGCCATTCCCCATCTACTACGATGCCGATGGTCAGCCACAGGTGATCGACGAGAGCGAACTCCCACTCCAACTCCCTGAAGTGGACAAGTTCTTGCCCACCGAAAGCGGCGAACCACCACTGGGCCGCGCTAAGAACTGGGTGGCTACCAACGGCCAGCCGCTCGAACTCTGCACCATGCCTGGCTTTGCCGGATCGAGCGCCTACTATCTGCGCTATATGGATCCACACAACGATGAAGCACTCGTGGGCGAAAAGGCCAACAACTACTGGCGCCAGGTCGACCTCTATGTGGGCGGTACCGAGCACGCCACTGGCCACTTGATCTACAGCCGCTTCTGGAACAAGTTCCTCTTCGACTACGGCTACGTGTGCGAGGCTGAGCCTTATAAGAAACTCTTCAACCAGGGTATGATTCAGGGCCGCAGTAATTTTGTGTACCGCATCAAGGACACCAACACCTTCGTGAGCCTCAATCTCAAGGATGAATACGACGTAACGCCTATCCACGTCGACGTGAACATCGTGAGCAACGATGTGCTCGACATTGAAAAATTCCGCGCATGGCGCCCCGAATTTGCCGATGCCGAATTCATCCTCGAAAAAGACAAATACATTTGCGGCTGGGCCATCGAAAAGATGTCGAAGTCGATGTTCAACGTAGTCAACCCCGACGACATCGTGGAGCGCTACGGTGCCGACACACTCCGCCTCTACGAGATGTTCCTCGGCCCAGTGGAAGCCAGCAAGCCTTGGGACACCAACGGCATCGACGGTGTGAACCGCTTCCTCAAGAAACTCTGGAACATGGTGTGGGAAGGCGACCACGTGCGCCTCACCGACGACAAGCCTACCGCCGACAATCTCAAGTCGCTCCACAAACTCATCAAGAAGGTGACTGCCGACGTTGAGTTGCTCTCCTACAACACCTCGGTGGCAGCATTCATGATTTGTGTGAACGAACTCTACTCGCAGAAGTGCGTGAGCAAGGGCATCTTCGACGAACTCATCGTGGTGCTCGCCCCATTCGCGCCACACATCTGCGAAGAACTCTGGCACGTGCTCGGCCACGAAGGCACCGTGTGCGACGCCACTTGGCCCGCATTCAACGAGGAATACCTCAAGGAAAGCAACGTGAAATACACCGTGATGTTCAACGGTAAGCCACGCTTCAACATTGAAGTGCCCACCGGCACCGACAAGGCCGAAGTAGAACGCCTCGCCCTCACCGACAAAGGCGCCGAAAAATGGCTCGCCGGCAAGGCACCAAAGAAGGTAATCGTAGTGCCTAACAAAATCGTGAACGTAGTGGTATAACCACCCCACATCCGTATAACCCATCTCAAAAAATTAGCCCCACATTCACAAAGGGGCTAATTTTTTTTGCAGCAAAAGTTGTAAAACCAAAAAGGATAGTTTACTTTTGCAAAAACAACAGTTTTTCAAAATGGATAAAAATATTAAGGATATAATTTGTAATTATTTCAGTAGCAAGCCTATTGAAAAAGCATGGGTGTTTGGCTCCTTCTCACGAGGAGAGCAACGCCCCGACAGTGATATTGATATCCTTATCACCTTTATTCCTAATACAAAAATGGGTTTGCAATTTTTTGGGATGATAGATGATCTCGAAAAATTGCTCAATCGTTCGGTGGATTTGGTGGTTGAAGGAGATTTATTGCCCTTTGCAGCCGAAAGTGCCAATCGTGACAAAAAACTGATATATGAGAGAGCCTGCTAAAGACAAAGGACGCTTGCAGCATATTCTTTTAGCCATAGAAAGAGTGCGTGAATTTACAAGTGGCATTAAAAAAGATGAATTAGTAAGCGATATTCTTCATCTTCATGCCACTGTATACAACGTGCAAATTATAGGTGAAGCAGTATATAAATTATCTAAAGAATTTAAAGATTCACATGTAGATACACCTTGGAGTATGATAGAAAAAATGCGCCACATTTTGGTACATGATTACTATCAGGTGAATTTTGATATTTTATGGATAGTGATAACTGAGGATATACCAAAGTTGGAAGCGCAAATAATTGAATATATAAAAGAATTAGAATAAACATAATGACACCTGAAACATTATCAGGTGTCATTTTTTATGAATAAGCGGCTGTGAATGATTTTCCAACCATCAATATTTATCCCCACCATATCTATAGATTTCTCCACATTCCTGCCCAGTAAAAATCGGAAAAGTGTATTTTTGAATCCCTATTTTTATAGGAAAAGTGTATTTTTTTGAGGCTCAATTATATAGGAAAAGTGTATTTTGAAAGTGTAATATACTTATTATTAATTTTTTATATTTCAAGCAAAAAAATGGTTACATATACTTGTATGTAACCATTTTTAGATTGTATATTTATACTATCTTTCCTCTCAGCATCCTAGAAACTGTAGCCGAGGGAAATTTGAATGTTGCGGTTTTTGCCGCCTCTAAACAATTTAGAGGTGCCGGTGAGGCCGTGGGCGTAGCGTGCTTCTATGAATATGCCCTCATTGAATCGGTAGCCCAGGCCGCCGAAGAGGGAGAAGTCGAGTTTCTTCGTGTTGTCGCTGGTGAAAGAATTTTCGTTGTCGAAATCATCAAATTTATCCTTCTTCTTCAGCAGATAGCCCACCTGCGGACCAGCCTCCAGGTAAAGGCCCCGGTTGAGGAAGAGTTTGAGCGCCACGGGCACGTTCAGGTAGTGGCTATTCACGTGATAGTTGGGCTTGTGAATAATCTGCTCCTCGCCCACGCTTTCAATGATGCCATAATAGCCCTGCAGCGAATACATCAGCGAAGGCTCCAGTTCGAGCATGCTGGTAAGTTTCACATTCATCAGCACGCCGGCGTGAAATCCCGTCTTAAACGAAATACTCTCGGCGATGGGCAAACCGTCGGCCTTAGTCACCATAGGCGATTCCTTAGCCACATTCACACCAGCCTTAAAGCCAAAACTCACCTGCGCCGCAGCCACCGTAGCCACAGCAGCCATCACTATTGATAAAACAGTTTTCTTCATCTTTGAATAGAATTACGTTGATAAATAAAAAACGCAATCCCCCACATTTTTATTATATCCCCCACCCTATCCCCACCAAAGTTCGTCACAAAAACGTGTGACTTCCTCC
>JAUNCU010000101.1 GCA_030526455.1 Bacteroidales bacterium
CGTAAAATCAAATAGCATCCATAGCGTGGTCGCATCCCGCCGGGATGCAAATTTTACACGACCAGTTGCAGGCATTTCGCCGTGATTCCACTCCGCTTCGCTCCGTTCCATCACGGCTGCATACCTGCCTACACACATCCAATCCCTAGCGGGATTGCGCCGCCTCTCCCACTAATTTACCCCCTACTTTTTTCCACTGCCCCGGTTCAGGAGCCTCCGGGAATTTTTATTCCCCGCCTTTCGTAATAAATACTATTTCTTTCCCTCCTCAATCTCCACCCACAAAAAAACTGCTCCGAAGGCTTTTGGGCCTTCAGAGCAGGTAAGTCTTGATGTTTTTTTTAGAGTGATGCTCCTAAATTCGGGTTTAGGATTATCCTAAGTAGGATTTGAGGAGTTTGCTCTTTTGTCCTTTGAGTCGGCGGATAGCCTTTTCCTTGATTTGGCGTACGCGTTCGCGGGTTAGGTCGAATTTGGCGCCGATTTCTTCGAGCGTCATTTCTTGGCAACCGATACCGAAGAACATCTTCAGGATGTCGCGTTCGCGTGGGTTCAGTTGTTCGAGCGCGCGGTTCACTTCCTTAGAGAGCGATTCCTGAGTGAGCGAAGAGTCGGCCATTGGCGAATCTTCGTTAGGAAGCACGTCGAGCAGACTGTTGTCTTCACCGTCCACGAAAGGAGCGTCGACCGACACGTGGCGGCCCGATACCTTCATGGTGTCGGCGATTTTTTCTACAGGCACGTCGAGTTGTTCGGCCAGTTCGGCTGGCGATGGGCGGCGTTCGTTTTCCTGTTCAAAACGCTGCAGCGCCTTACCGATTTTGTTGAGCGAACCCACCTGGTTGAGTGGAAGACGCACGATTCGTGACTGTTCTGCCAAGGCTTGGAGGATCGACTGGCGAATCCACCACACGGCGTAGGAGATAAACTTGAAGCCACGCGTTTCATCGAATTTCTGGGCTGCCTTGATAAGGCCGAGGTTACCTTCGTCGATCAAGTCGGGCAGACTCAATCCTTGGTTTTGATACTGTTTTGCCACAGACACTACAAATCGGAGATTCGCGCTTACAAGTTTGTCGAGAGCGGCCTGATCACCTTGTTTAATCTTTTGAGCGAGTTCCACTTCTTCATCCACAGTGATAAGGTCCTTACGGCCAATCTCTTGCAGATATTTGTCGAGTGAAGCACTCTCACGATTGGTAATCGACTTTGTAATCTTAAGTTGTCTCATTTATATATAAATAGAGTTTTGAGCGTGCAAAGTTACGAAATTTTTTTTGAATACGAGCCAAAATTTCCTGAGATAATCATTCGTATTCAGATAAATAATACAATTCACCGCCGTAGAGGATGGCGTTTTTCTCGGGCACGTAGCGCAGGCTGATGCTGAAGTCGGCATCGCCGAAGGCAAATACGTAGCCGTCGCAGGTGAGCGTGCCGTTCACCACCACGCCGCTTTTGGCATAGGGGTCGCCAGCGTCGTTAGTGATCCAGGTGCTCATGCCGCACAACTGGATTTTGCCGTTTTCCACGTGCAGAATGTCGGGGCCGTCCTGAAAATAGTCCACCATCCACACCTCGCTATTTCCCCATGGCTTGTCCTCGCCCTCGCGCGTGAGCGTATGGCCGTCGAGGTTGAGGCGGTAGATGGATATCTTGTTGCCGTTGCGTTGGGTGAAGGTAAGTTTGTGGTGGTCGAAGGCGTTGATTTCGGTGCAGCACTGATAGGTGGTGGTCTTGAAATTCTTCTTCAGGTAGAAAAACTGGTCGCCGCGCCAGTCCCACATCAGCCACTTCGTGCCGTGGGGTGTCATCGAGGCAGCGCCGGCGGTCTCGGTCATGATGGCGCCTTTTTCTATCACCTCGTCCTTGATGCGCCCGGCCTTGAGCGATGGGCGCAGGTAGGCCTGTGCTGGGGCGGTGGCTTCGTAGACGCTGAATGGCTGCAGGCTGCAGCCCTGAGTGAGCCGCTGGCTAATCACTTTGGCGGCGGCTTCGCTCACGCGTTCGGCGCGAACGATTACGGCTGTGGCTATTGCCAGCACGATGAGGAGTAATGTTTTCTTCATATTAGTAGTAACTTATTTTTCTGCGAAATATTGTGTGAAAGCCTCGTTCCCTTTGCGTGGTTGCTAAAAAAGGCAGGGACCGTCGCGCTGCGTAGCGGTGTCCCTGCCTTTTGGCGGTTATTGTCGCTTATGCGATGAAGGGGATGAGGTTGGCGCTCTTCGAGCCGCGCAGGCGGCGGATGGCGCGTTCCTTGATTTGGCGCACGCGTTCGCGTGTGAGTTCGTAGTAGTTGCCAATCTCCTCAAGGCTCATCTGGCGGCACCCGATGCCGAATGCCATGCGCAGGATGCCCTGCTCGCGGTCGGTGAGGAAGTTGAGCGAGCGCTGCACTTCCTTGGCGAGGTCTTCTTGGCGCAGCGCCGAGTCGGTGGCGGGCGTGTCGGTGTTGGCGAGCACGTCGAGCAGACTGTTGCCGCCGTCGTCTTCCGAGAATGGCGCGTCGACCGAGGTCGATTTGCCCGATGCTCCCATCGAGTCTTTCACCTTGTCCACGCTCAGGTTGAGGATTTCGGCGAGTTCGTCTTGCGAAGGGCGGCGCTCGTGCTGCTGCTCAAAGGCGGTGATGGCCTTGTTGATGCTGTTGATGGTGCCCACTTGGTTCAGCGGCAGGCGCACCAGGCGCGACTGCTCGGCCACGGCCTGCAGAATCGACTGGCGAATCCACCACACGGCGTAGGAGATAAACTTGAAGCCGAAGGTGTCGTCGAATTTTTCAGCGGCCTTGATCAGACCGATATTGCCCTCGTTGATGAGGTCGCAAAGGCTGAGGCCCTTGTTTTGGTATTGCTTGGCCACCGACACCACAAAGCGCAGGTTGGCGGTCACGAGTTTTTCCATAGCGTCTTTGTCACCGTTTTTGATTTTGCGAGAGAGTTCCACCTCTTCGTCCATCGTGATCATTTCAATACGGCTGATCTCTTGGAGGTAAGAGTCGAGGATGGGTTCGCGCACGGTGATTGAGTTGCCAATTTTAAGTTGTCTCATTCTGAAATACGGTTTTTAAAAAGTTAAAAAATAAAATGTGTTTTCTCTGCGGCGCCGGCTTGAGGGCTGGCGCAGCATTGGTGCAGGTTACCATGTAGAGGTGGTGTCAGGAAAGCCCTTTTTATTGTCTTGACAGAATTTTAATATTCCCACTTTTCGTTATCATTGTGCTTCGACACACCTGTGCTTTGGTATTCTATATATATAATGTGAATAAACTGTGCCAAAGTGCCTTTTTCGGCCATAAAAATCACTCTGCAAACGCACTTTTTTTATTTCCAAATTTTCGCCCCGCAAAATCACACCTTTTCGGGTGAAAAATGCAAAAAAATCAGGGGCGCCGGCTTCTTGTGCCAGCGCCCCTGAGGGGTATCGCATCTCCCGCGCCATGCGGGGGTGGGGGATTACTCTTCGTCGTCGGCGATGTTCACTGCGATGTAAACCTTGCGGCCGGTCTCGTAGAAGCCCTTGATCACCATCACCTTGTCGGCGTCTTTGCTCTTCATGATGGCGTTGTAGATTTCTTCCACATCATCGCTGCTGTTCACGGCCTTGTCGTTGATGGCAGTGATCACGAGGCCGTTCTTGATGCCGTTGGCCTTGAATTTACCGTCCTTCAGGCCGGTCACCTTCACACCGTTGCTGATGTTGAGTTCTTCCTTATCCTTGCTGCTCAGCGCCATGAATGCGCAGCCCAGCGAAGTGAAGTCGCTGCTCTTGGTGATGCTGGTGGTGCCTTGGTCGTTCTTGAAGGTCACGGTAGTGGTTTTGAGTTTGTTGTCGCGATAGTAGGCGATAGTGGCCTTGTCGCCAGGGCAGAGTTTGCTCATTTGCTCCTGCATTTCGCCGCTGTTCTTCACCTCGGCGCCATTGAGTTTCACAATCACGTCGCCTTCCTTCAGGCCAGCCTCCATAGCCGCGCTGCCGTCGCTCACCTTAGCCACGTAGATACCGCCCTTGGTGGCAGTGATCTTGTGTTCCTTGGCCTTTTCGGCGTTCAGTTCTTCGTAACTGATGCCCAGCACAGCGCGCTGCACGGTGCCGTATTGCTTCAGGTCGGTCACGATTTTCTTCACGATGTTGCTAGGCACGGCGAAGGAGATGCCGGCGTAGTTGCCAGTCTGCGAATAAATCATGGTGTTGATACCGATGAGGTCGCCATTGGTGTTCACCAGCGCGCCGCCACTGTTGCCAGGGTTCACGGCCGCATCGTGCTGGATAAACGACTTGATGCCCACGTTGCCTTCGTTCACGCCGCGGCCCTTAGCGCTGATGATGCCGGCGGTAACGGTAGAGTTGAAGCCGAAAGGATTGCCCACGGCCACTGCCCATTCACCCACCTTCACATCGTCGCTGTTGCCGAATGCCACGGGTTCGAGTGTCTTGCCCTTTTCAGGGGTGATTTTGATGAGCGCAAGGTCGGTGTTGGGGTCGGTACCAATCACGCGAGCGCTGTATTCGTCGTTGTTGTTCAGTGTCACGGTAAGTTTGTCGGCACCGTCCACCACGTGGTTGTTGGTCACGATGTAGCCGTCGGCGCTGATGATCACGCCCGAACCCGAGCCGCGCAGTTGAGGCTTGCCTTCGCCCTTCTGCTTGGGCTGCTGTTGCTGGCGGCGCTGGCTGCCCATGCCGGGGCCGAAGAAGAATTCAAATGGGTCGAAGCCGCCGCCGAAGTCCTGGAACTGCTGCTGGCGAGCATTGGCGAAATTCTTGATCGAAACCACCGAGTTGATGGTCTGTTCTGCCACTTGAGTAAAATCGGGATTGCCTGACAGGCCACGGCTGGCAGTTTTCACAAATCCTGCAGCCTGTTCCTCCGATGGGATAAACACGTCGTTTACTGTTGCCTTTGTCACAGCATAAGCGGTAGTAGCGCTCAGCAATACTGAGCCTGCGATGGTCGCTAAAGCGAATTTTCTACTCTTTTTCATATCTCAAATGTTAAATTAGTTGCGTATTTAAAATTTTAATAGTTAAAATTTAACTTTTAAATGACGGCTCAAATTTACATCAACAATTCAAATCTGCAATACTTTCCCCCTCGATTTTAAACTAAATTAATACTCCTCACGCCACTTTTCAACTTCGTTAAAACTACCAAGGCGATAATTCACAAATTTCACGAATTTATTTAGTGGAAGACGTTGTGGAGGATTTTTCAACGAATCACACGAATTTTATTTTGTAGGGGGGTGGGGTGTTCAACGAATTACACGAATTTTTATTTTGTGGGTAGGGCTTTTTTGTGGTGTCACTGGGGAAGGTGGTGATTGGGCTTGCTTACGCTTGCAGTTCTCTTTGATTAGGCTTTGCTTCCCTTTTTCCTTTTTTATCGAGAATATGCTTGAGTGTTACCATTTTTTTTGTAATTTTGATGATT
Source organism: Bacteroidales bacterium (assembly GCA_030526455.1). Taxonomy (GTDB): domain Bacteria; phylum Bacteroidota; class Bacteroidia; order Bacteroidales; family Muribaculaceae; genus Sodaliphilus. Next base: position 5,438 of record JAUNCU010000101.1, read on the forward strand.
ATATATTCTAATGTGGAAAATGACTATGAAGAAGATACTGTTCTTTAGTGTGGTATTGCTCGCGATGCTTTGTGGCTGCTCTACCAGCCCTGAGCAACTCTACGACGCCCAAAAGTCGGGCGTGGTGATGGTGATCAACAAGTATTACTACGAGATGAAACTCCCTTCGGGCTACACGCTCTATTTCACCGGACTCGACGAGGATGGCGATATCGAGGGCTTTACCGAAGATGTGGCCGATGTGAAGCAGAATCCTGCCGTGAGTTTCGGTACGGCCTTCTTTATCGACGAGAAGGGCGGCTTGCTCACCAATCGCCACGTGGCGTCGCCACCTATCGACAAGGATTTGGTGAAGCAGAATTTCGCCAAAATCATGAACACGCTGCAGCAGAATGCCCGCGACTATATGGAGCAACTGCGCGAGGCTTATGCCGAGGCCGAAAACGAGGCGAGCGCCATCGTGGGCTACGACGAATGGGGCGACCTGGTGACTACCGACGAATACCGCCTGCGCCAACTCGCCGAGGCGGCCGAACGAATGGAGCAGGAATATGAGCAGGCACAAGAGGCGGTGGAGATGCTGGAGCAAATCAAGGACCCTCGCGGCATCATCATTGAGCCAGTGTGCGAACTGGGCCTTGCCTTGGAAGGATCCAGCCCTAAGGACGAACACGATTTCCTGAAGAAATGTCCCTGCCGCGTGGTGCGTACGGCGGGCGCCGAAGAGGTGGATTTGGCGTTGCTCAAACTCACCAGGGGCACCACTCCTGAGGGCGCCTATATCTTCGACCCCTTTGAGGCCGACGACAATCTCGACATCGGCGACGCCGTGTACATGATTGGCTACAACGCCGGCGTGGAACTGAGTTACACCAAGAAGGGCATCCTTTCGCAACTCACCAAGGGCGCCGTCACCCAGCAGCCCGACGGCGAACGCGTGCTCTACGACATTGCCACCGTGCAAGGCTCGAGCGGCAGCCCCGTGCTCAACGAAAGGGGCCAACTGGTGGCTGTGAACTTCGCCAAGTATGCCCGCAGCGATAATTTCAACCTGGGTGTGCCCCTGCGAGCCATCAGAAATTTCCTGAAATAGAAAAAAAGCATTAACTTTGCACCCGTACAACGACATTAAGAAACGAAGAAAAACAGTACGGTGGTCTGTCGCTCGTGTTTCCTTGCCTCGGCGGGGAATATCGAGAGGAAAGTCCGGGCAACACAGAGCATCACACTTCTTAACGGGAAGCTGGGGGTGACTTTAGGGTTCAAGGTGACAGAGAATAACCGCCATCATGCCACGCGTGGCGCGATGGTAAGGGTGAAAAGGTGGGGTAAGAGCCCACCGGGCACCGTGGCGACATGGTGTGCCGCACTACCTGTGAGTTGCAAGGTCAAGTATATCGGCATTTAAGGGTTGCTCGCCCATTGTCGAGGGGTAGACTGCTATATCGGCATGGCAACATGTCGGACAGATAAATGACAGACGGTGGCCTCCGCGGCCGCTACATAACCCGGCTTATAGCCGCACTGTTTTTTTTCTTTTTTTATTTTGATTCTCCACAATGCGTTGTTGCCGCCACCCGCGCGCGACGGCGCATTATCCAACCATAAAACCGCCACCTCATGAGTGAAACCAAAGCATCGTTTTTCCAGTCGAAGAAAGCATTCATTGCAAAGGCTTACCGCTTCTGCACCCACGGTGTGTGGGATGTGGAGGAGGGCGGACGCCTGTCCGACATCGTGAAGGCGGCCAACCTGGCGGTGAAGTGCTTCACCAACCAGGAGGTGCAGGAACGCGCCTGTTCGCTCACTTACCGCACCGTGCTCGCAGCCGTGCCAGCCTTGGCGATGCTCTTCGCCATAGCCCGCGGCTTCGGTTTCCAGAATCTGGTGCACGGCCAACTCATGGAATATTTCCCCTCCCAACGCCAGGCGCTGGAGTCGGCAGTCGGCTTCGTGGACAGTTATCTGGCTCACGCCAGCGAAGGTGCTTTCGTGGGCATCGGTCTGGTGATGCTGCTCTACACCCTGGTGATGCTCATCAGCAGCGTGGAGCGTGCCTTTAATAAGGTGTGGGGAATAGAAAACGGTCGCCCGATGTATCGCAAAGTGACCGACTACACCGCGCTTTTCCTCTTCATTCCGGTGCTCATCGTGTGCTCCACGGGTTTGAGCATCCTCATGTCGGGCATGGTGCAAGATGCCTTGCCGGTGATGTTCTCGCCCTTGCTCTCGCTGCTGCTCGACGTGGTGCCCGTAGTGCTCATGTGGCTCGTGTTCACCCTCGCTTTCTGGCTCTTGCCCCACACCAAGGTGAAATTTCGCTACGCGCTGATTTCAGGCATCGTGTTCGGCACGCTTTTCTTCCTGGTGCAATGGGTGTTTGTGGAGGGGCAGATGCTGGTGTCGGGTTACAACGCCATCTACGGCAGTTTCGCCTTCCTTCCGCTGCTGCTCTTCTGGATGCAGATTTCGTGGATGCTCGTGCTCATGGGCGCAGTGATGACTTATTCGCTGCAGAACATCTACGGCTTCAACTACACCCACCACGACGATGTGGAGACCATCTCCTCGGCCTATCTCGACGAGGTGAGCATCATGGCGCTCGCCGTCATAGCCAAGCGATTTGAGCAAGCCGAGCCTCCGCTGGAGAAGGCAGATCTGGCGGGCGACACCTATCGCATTCCCATCGTGCTGGTGAACCGCATCATCGACCGCCTGCTCAAGGCCGAACTCATCTCGGAGGTGAAAACTGCCAAGGGCACCGAGGCCTATCAGCCCGCCTTCGCCACCGAGCAGATGACGCTCAAGGAGGTGCGCCACCGCCTCAGCACGCTGGGCAGCAACCGCTTCCTCACCGTGGCCGACCAGCAATTCGCCCGCTCTTATTCCATCATGGCGCAGGCCGACGATGGCATAGCGGTGAGCCAGTTGCTCAAATAATCACAATTGAAACTTAAAAAATCATCCTTTAGATATGAAACAGAGAATTTCGGCAAAGAACGCCCCCAAGGAAATAGGCGCCTATAGCAACGCCATAAAGGTGGGCAACATGGTATTCGTTTCGGGTCAATTGCCAGTGAACCCAGAGACCGGCGAAATCCCCGAAGGCATCCAGGCGCAGACTATGCAGGTGATTGAAAACGTGCGCAACATCCTCGCCGATGCCGGTGCCACGCTCGACAATGTGGTGAAAACCACCGTGATTCTGTCGGAAATGTACCTGTTCAGCGAAATGAACGAAATCTATGCCCGCGAATTCAAGGAGCCATATCCGGCACGCACCAGTATGGCGGTGAAAGAGATTCCGCAAAACACACTCATCCAATTCGACGTAATCGCTGTGCTCGACTAAGCCAAGCGCTTGAGTCGGCGTTCTAGCCCCGCTGAGGCTTATTTCAGCGCTTCAGCCAGCAAATACATGCTGCCGCCTATGTAGATGAGGTCGGCATCGCTTGCTGCGCCCATTGCTGCCGCTTTTGCCGTGGCAAGGGTGGGGTAGGCCTCGCCTTGCAGACCGTGGGCGGCGGCCTTGGCTTGCAGTTCGGTGGCGGTCATCGCCCTTGGCGTAGTGGCCTGGGTGAAATAATAGGTGGCATCTTTGGGCAGCATCGCCAGCACGTGGTCCACATCCTTGTCGGCCATGAATCCCATCACCATGTGCAGGCGCTCGTAGCGCTCCTGCTTCAGTTGCTCGGTGATTTGGGCAAATGCGCCCACATTGTGTCCCGAGTCAACCACGATGCGTGGCTGTTCGCCTATGGTTTGCCAGCGGCCTATCAGCCCGGTGTTCTCAATGATTCGTGCAAATCCCGCCTTCACGCTGTCGCTCGAGATGGCAGTGCCCTGCTGCTTCAGTGCCTCGATGGCGGCGAGCACGGTGTTGCTGTTCTTGATTTGATAGGCGCCGCCCAGCGCATTCACGAGCGTGCCGTAGGCCTCAGTCTCTATCAGGCACTGGCCGCCTTCGCTCCTGCCGCTCGTCACGATGGGCGCATCCTGTGCGAAGATGATGGGCGCATTCGCCTCTTGTGCCTTCTGGCGGAAAGTGTCGCGTACGCCACCCTCGGCCTCGCCAATCACCACCGGAATTCCTTCCTTGATGATGCCCGCCTTTTCGGCCGCAATCTCCTCGGGCGTGTTGCCCAAAAACTGCGTGTGGTCGGGCGAAATGTTGGTAATCACGCTCAGGATGGGCGTGATGATGTTGGTGCTGTCGAGGCGTCCGCCCAGGCCCACTTCAATCACCGCAAAATCCACCTCCTGCTGCTTGAAATACTCCAGCGCCATGGTGGAGGTGAGTTCGAAGAATGTGGGGTGTCCCTCGTAGCCGCTCTGCAGATGGCGCGCCGTGAAATCCACCACCGCCTCTTCGCTGATCATTTCGCCATTCACACGTATGCGCTCGCGGAAGTCCACGATGTGGGGCGAGGTGTAGAGTCCCACCTTGTAGCCTTGCTCCTGAAGAATGCTGGCGATGAGGTGGCTCGTAGAGCCCTTGCCGTTGGTGCCCGCCACGTGTATGCAGCGATAGGCGCGATGCGGGCAGCCCGCCATGCGGTCGAGGTCGAGGCTCGTCTGCAGCCCGGGTTTGTATCCCGCGCCGCCCTGGCGTTCGAATGCGGGCAGTTGGTTGAAGAGGTAGTTGATGGTTTCGTTGTAATTCATTTTGCTGGAGTGCTTTAGAAGATAAAATAGCCCACAATTCCGGCCACGATAATCACCAGAATCGGGTGGATTTTTGTGAAATAGACCGTGCCGAGCGAAGCGGCGCAAATGGCGATGCTTTTTGCCACCTCGATCGAGGTGGATCCGAAGTTGTCTTCGTTCATCAGCAGCAGTGCCGCCGAGGCAATCAGGCCCACCACCACGGGTCGCAGTCCCATGAAGGCACCCTTGATGATGGCGCTCTCCTGGTGGCGCGCTATGAAATGGCTGGCATAGAGCACC
>JAUNCU010000102.1 GCA_030526455.1 Bacteroidales bacterium
GCAAGAGTGCCAAGCATAAACACTTGGCACTCTTTTAATTATCTATCCAAAAAATGTGCTATCTTAGAACATCTTTTCTGGGTAAACGCCTGTTGCGTGGAGTTCGGCTAATTTGTCGACTACGCCTTGGCGGTCTTCGCTGTAGGTAACGCCAAACCACTTCGATTCGGTCTTGAGCACCTTCACCGATGCGGTACCCTTCTTCACCATGTCGTTGATGAGCGTGGGGATGAAGAATTCGCTCTTAGGGGTGTTGATGTGCTCTTTGAGGAACTCTACGAAGTATTCTTCGCTGTCCTTGAAATAGTCGGGGGTGAAGCCCCAGAAGTTCATCGACACTGGAGTTTCGGGGTCGAGAATCTGCTCTACGCCGTTTTCGTCGACGAATGCGATCTTGTGGTCGGCGTTGTAACCGATGCTGGTGCGTTCCACCACGCCAGTGAGGTATTCGCCGTCCTTTTCACACACACCGCGCGACACGGTGCCGCTTTCGCTGAGCGTGTTGCCCACCATGAAACCCACCATCGAGAATTTCTTGGTCGATCCCTCTTCGAGGCTTGTGAGTTCCTTTGCCATCACTTCGAAACTGTTGCGACCGTAGTAGTCGTCGCTGTTGATGATGGCGAATGGCTCGTTGATCACGTCCTTGCCCATCATCAAAGCGTGGTTGGTGCCCCAAGGCTTTGTGCGTTCGGCTGGGCAGGTGAATCCTTCAGGAAGGTCGGTAATCGACTGGAATACCACTTCGGTGGGGATGTGATTCTCATATTTAGAGAGAATTTTTTCGCGGAAATCGGCTTCAAAATCCTTGCGAATCACAAACACCACTTTGCCGAAGCCACTCTGGATGGCGTCGTAGATGGAGTAGTCCATGATGGTTTCCCCGTGAGGTCCAAGTCCGTCAAGTTGCTTCAAGCCACCATATCGGCTTCCCATGCCGGCGGCAAGAACAAATAATGTAGGTTTTGTCATAATGATTTTAATGTATTAAAAAAGTTGATTTAGATGTATTGTTAGTAGAATGTTATTCTTCCTTGTGTGCACCATCGCTGATCACCACGTCGATGATGATGGGCTCGATGCCGTATTTTTCGTTGAATTTTGCCTTTGCAGTAGCCACAAACTGGTCGTAGCGTTCTTCCTTCACCAGGTTGATGGTGCAGCCGCCGAAGCCGCCACCCATGATGCGCGAACCAGTCACGCCGCATTCCTTGGCCAGGTCGTTGAGGAAGTCGAGTTCTTCGCAACTCACCTCGTAGTCTTTCGAGAGGCCGTGGTGGGTTTCATACATGCGCTGGCCCACGGTTTCGTAGTCGCCCTTTTCGAGTGCTTCACACACGTCGAGCACACGCTGCTTTTCACCGATCACATACACGGCGCGCTTGTAGTCTTCGTCGCTGATTTGTGCTTTGGCTGCTTCAAGCATGGCCATGTCGGCATCGCGGAGGGTTTCCACGCCCAGGGTCTTAGCCACGCGTTCGCACGATTCGCGGCGCTTGTTGTAGGGCGAATCCACCAGTTCGTGCTTCACTTGCGAGTTCACGAGCACCACTTTATGGCCCACAGGCTTGAATGGGAAGTATTCAAATTCGAGCGAACGGCAGTCGAGGCGCATGAGGCAGTCTTTCTTGCCGAATACTGAAGCAAACTGGTCCATGATGCCGCAGTTCACGCCGCAGTAGTTGTGTTCGGTCGACTGGCCAATCTTGGCGAGTTCAAATTTGTCGATCTTGTTGTCGTTAAACATGTCGTTCATCGCATAGGCAAAGCATGATTCAAGTGCTGCCGACGACGACAGACCTGCGCCCAGGGGCACTCGGCCGGCAAACACGGCGTCGAAGCCTTTCACTGTGAAGCCGCGCTTAATCACTTCGCGGCACACGCCAAACACGTAGCAAGCCCATTGCTCGGCGGGCTTGTCTTCTTCATTCAGGCCGAATTCGGTGTATTGGTCCAAGTCCACAGAGTAGAGGCGCACCTTGTCGGTGCCGTTTTCCTTCACTGCTGCCATGATGTATTTGTCGATGGCGCCTGGGAATACGAAGCCGCCATTGTAGTCGGTATGTTCACCAATGAGGTTGATGCGTCCGGCCGATGCGTAAACCACTGCATCGCCAGCAAAGCGTTCTGCAAATATTGCTTTCAGTTGTTCTTTCATTGTCGCTGTTAAATGGTTAAGTTGTTAATCGAAAAAAAATCATTTCACGAATTTACGATTTTTTTCGCGGTTAAGCGTAAGAAAAGCAGCAAAAAATGGACTTGTGCTAAATGTGTGATATCATTTGACACAAATTGTCCATTTTTTATGCGCTTTTAGGGGTTATCTGCTTAGAGCAGTTCTTCGATTTTTTTCTTCAGGTCGTCTTTCGAGGCCGAACCCACGTGGCGGTTTTTCAGTTCGCCGTCCTTGAAGAAGAGGATGGTGGGGATGCTGCGAATGCCGTAGTCCACTGGCAGGTCGTCGCCTTCGTCGACGTCGTATTTGCCAATGAGCACGCGGCCTTCAAATTCTTCAGCCAGTTCTTCTACGAATGGGCCGATGTGGCGGCAGGGGCCGCACCACTCTGCCCAGAAGTCAATCACTACAGGCTTGCCTGATTCGATAGCCTGCTTTGCGTTTTCGTCGTTAAATATATATGCCATAGTTGTATGTTTTATTTCTCTACAAAGATATTGAAAATTACGTAATCGGCCATCATTTTTGGTGTTAAAAATAATTGGCGGTTGCGCTGGAAATATTCTAGTTGATGTTGAAGTCGAATCCCATATCTGTGAGTTTGTCAATCACTTGGCGCGTTACGGGTATCTTTAATTGCGAACGCATGTCCACGTAGTGGCGGCCGTCTTCGGTGGTGATTCTGAAACTGAGTTGACAGCGGTTGCTGGTGGAGTCGGTGAACGATTCTTTGATGGGCGCCAACTCTTTCAACTGGTTTTCGGCCACCTTTATACTGATGTTGTTCAGGAGTTTGCCTTTCACTTCGTCGAGCGGTGTGATGCTGCTGATGGAGAAACTCACGCGGTCGTTGTAGCGGTTTTTGCGGAAAGCGCCTTTCACCCTTATGGCGAGGCCTTTGATGCCGAATTTGTTGTAGTCAATGTAGTCGCGGCCGAAGAGCATCAACTCATATTTGCCGCTGTAGTCTTCAATCACGATCTTGCCGTAGGTGTTGCCCGAGCGTGCCTCCTTTTCCTCATAGCCTGTCACAAGGCCACCGAAGGTGATTTCCTGGTCGGTGAGTTTCTCCTTTGTGGGCATGTCGATGAGTTTGGTGTTGCAGCCGTAGTTGAGTTCGAGGTAGTATTGGTCGAGCGGGTGCGCGCTGAGGTAGATGCCCACCAGGTCTTTTTCCTGGTTGAGGCGATACAGGTCGCTCCACTTCTCGGGCTTTGGAATCTCGGGCTTTGCGGTTTCAATCTCTTCGCAGTCGCCAAAGAGCGATGTTGCGGCCTCGAATTTCGAGTTCTTGTAATTCTGGCCGTAGCGAATGAGCACTTCCGAGAATCGCTGGCCGTTGTCGTTTTCTTCGAAGAAGGCTTCACGGCTCACTTCGGGGAAGCAGTCGAATGCGCCGGCAAGGGCAAAGCATTCAAGCGCCTTACGGTTGAGCGACGAGGAGTCGATGCGCTCCATCAGGTCGTAGATGGAGGTGAATGGACCGTTTTCGGTTCTTTCCTTGATCACGGCTTCCACGGCAGCGGTGGGCACACCTTTGATGGCTGCCAAACCGAAACGTATCTCGCCCTTCTTGTTGGCACCGAAGTTGGCGAAACTTTCGTTGATGTCGGGTCCCAGCGTGGGCACGCCCATCGAGCGGCATTCGTCCATGAGTTTGGTGATTTCCTTGATGTCGTTTTTGCGGCGTGTCATGATCGCTGCCATAAACTCGGCTGGGTAGTGGGCTTTCATGTAGCCGGTCTGGTAGGCTACCCACGAGTAGCAGGTGGCGTGCGACTTGTTGAACGCGTAGGAGGCGAATTTCTCCCAGTCGGACCAAATCTTCTCCAGCACCACGGGATCGTGGCCGTTGGCCTTGCCTTGCTCGATGAACTTAGGCTTCATCGCGTCGACGATGTCTTTCTTCTTCTTACCCATCGCCTTACGCAGCGCGTCGCTCTCGCCACGGGTGAAGTTGGCGAGCAGGCGCGACAGGAGCATCACCTGTTCTTGATACACGGTGATGCCGTAGGTGTCCTTGAGGTATTTCTCCATGATGGGGATGTCGTAGGAGATGAGCGAGGGGTCGTGCTTGCGCTTGATGAAGTCGGGGATGTAGTCCATTGGGCCTGGGCGATAGAGTGCGTTCATCGCAATCAGGTCTTCAAACACGGTGGGATGCAGTTCGCGCAGGTATTTCTGCATACCGGCCGATTCAAACTGGAAGGTGCCCACGGTTTGGCCCTTCTGGTAGAGTTGGTAAGTGAGTTCGTCGTCGATGGGGATGGTGTCGATATCCACGTCGATGCCGCGCGAGAGTTTCACGTTCTTCACCGCTTCTTTCAACTCCGAGAGGGTCTTCAGGCCTAGGAAGTCCATCTTGATGAGGCCGGTGGATTCAATCACGTGGCCGTCGTATTGGGTGAGCATGGTGCGCTCTTCGGGGAAATCGGGGTCGGGGGCAGTGGAGGCTGGCACCCAGTCGCTGATGGGGTTGGCGCAGATGATGAAGCCGCAGGCGTGGATGCCGGTGTTGCGGGTGGTGCCTTCAAGCATGCGCGCATATTTGATGGTGTCGCGTTCCACTGGGTCGTCGCTCTGCTCGGCGGCGGCCAGTTCGGGGGTGTATTTGATGGCGTTGCCCAGGTTCATCTTGGCACCGTCGGGCAAGCGTTCGGGAATGGCTTTACACAGGTCGTTGGACTGCTGCAGCGGCAGTTTCATCACGCGCGCCACGTCTTTGATGGAGTTCTTGGTGGCCATGGCGCCGTAGGTGATGATGTGGGCGCAGTTTTCGTGGCCGTATTTGTCCATCACCCATTTGAGCACCCACTTGCGGCCGTCGTCGTCGAAGTCGGTATCGATATCGGGGAGGTTCACACGGTCGGGGTTGAGGAAGCGCTCAAACAGCAAGTCGTATTTCAGTGGGTCGATGCGGGTGATGCCGAGGCAGTAGGCCACGGTGGAACCCGCTGCCGAGCCACGGCCGGGACCCACGATCACGCCCAGGTCTTTGCGGGCGGCTTCGATGAAGTCCGACACGATCAGGAAGTAGCCCGGGAAACCCATGGTCTTCATCACGTGGAGTTCGAAGTCCACCTGCTCTTTCACATTGTCGGGCAGTGGGTCGCCGTAGAGTTTCTTGGCACCGTCGTAGGCCAGTTTCTTGAGGTATTCGGCCTCGAATTTGATGCGGTACACCTTGTCGAAACCACCGAGCGACTCTATCTTTTTCATGCCCTCTTCGCGTGGCAGGGTGTTGTTGCCGTTTTCGTCGCTGGAGAATTCCTTGAGCAGGTCTTCTTCTGAATACTGTCGGCGTATGTCCTCTTCGGTGCCGAAGTCGGCGGGGATGGGGAAGTTGGGCATGATGGGGCCATGCTCGATGTTGTATATCTCTACTTTGTCGAGAATTTCGAGGGTGTTGGAGAGGGCCTCGGGCACATCGCTGAAGATTTCGTTCATCTCCTCTTGGCTCTTGAGGTACTCTTCTTTGGTGTAGCGCATGCGGTTTGCGTCTTCGTAGTCGGCTTGCGTGCCCAGACACAGGAGGATGTCGTGGGCTTCGGCGTAGTCTTTTTGCTCGAAGTGCACGTCGTTGGTGCACACGAGTTTCACGCCTTCGCGCTTTGCCATAGGGATGAGCACTTTGTTCACCTCTTCCTGCAGGCCGAAGGTTTCTCGGTTAGCGAGTATGTTGGGGTCTTTCACCTCGTGGCGTTGCAATTCGAGATAGAAGTCGTCGCCGAATGTTTCGTGATACCATTTGCATGCCTCTTCTGCTCCTGCGATGTCGCCGGCCAAAATCTTGCGTGGGATTTCGCCGCCGATACATGCCGAGCACACGATGAGGTCTTCATGGTATTTCGCTAAATCTTCGCGGTCGGTGCGGGCGCGGTAGTAGTAGCCGTCCACCCAGGCGCGGCTCACGAGTTTGATCAGGTTCTTGTAGCCGTTGTAGTTTTTGGCGAGCACCACCAGGTGGTAGTTGCCTTTGCTCTTTTCTTCCTTCTTTCCGCTGGCCACATACATTTCGCAGCCAAGGATGGGCTTGAATGGCTCAAGTCCTTCTTTCTTGCGTGATTTGTTCACCTTGGCGCAATAGTCGGAGAATTCCTTGATACCATACATCACGCCGTGGTCGGTGAGTGCCATGCCTTTCATGCCGTCGGCTATCGCTAAGTCGACGAGTTTGTTGATTTTCGATTTTCCGTCGAGCACGGAGAAATCGCTGTGTACATGCAAATGAACAAATGGTTCCATAAATCTTGATTTAAGTTTAACTCGACAAAATTACGCTTTATCCTCCACCTATTCAAGCAATGCGACCATTACTTATTAACATCTTTCTTCCTCGCCGCGTTAAATATCTTTAATATGTAGGGGCGCATTTGTGTGTTTCGATAGATTGCGCTTATTTTGGGCTCTCAAAATTAATGTAGAAATGAAATTTATCCTGCTTTTGGTGCTCTTTGCCCACGTTTATGTGTCGTGGCGGGCTTTCAAAATCGTCCCCTTCCCCACCCTGGGCAAATGGCTGGTGGTGGTGCTGATGCTGCTGGCGTTGCTGGCGCTGGTGCTGCGATTTGTGCGTCAGTTTCAAGGCGCGTTCTCTCTTGGTTTCGACTCGGCGCTCTATGTGGTGGGCACGTCGTGGCTCATTGCGCTGCTGTATCTTTTCTTCGCCTTCGCCATCCTCGACATCTCGGTGCTCCTGCGCTGGGTGCCTAGGAGTTTCAACCACGACTCCACGTGGGGCGCCGCCGCCGTCTTTGGCGTGGTGGCGCTGCTGATGGCGTTAGGCTCCGTTCGGTATCAAAGCAAGGACCGTGTGGAGTTGAACCTCTCCACATCTAAACCGCTGCCGAAGCCGCTGAAACTGGTGATGCTGAGCGATGTCCATCTGGGTTTCCACATCGGCAAGGCGGAGTTTTCGCAGTGGGTGGATTTGATCAATGCCGAGCAGCCCGATGTGGTGCTCATTGCGGGCGACATCATCGACATCAGCATGGCGCCCGTGAATGCGCAAAGGCTCCATGAGGAGTTTCGCCGCATTAAAGCACCGGTTTATGCTTGCTATGGCAATCATGAGTATTTCAGCAATATAGACGAAGTGAATAAGTTTTACGAGCAGGCGGGAATCCACTTGCTCAGGGATAGTGCCGCGACGGTGCATGGCGTGAACATTATCGGGCGCGACGATCGCACGAATGGGCATCGTGCCACACTGCATTCGCTCATGCAGAAGGTGGATGCGTCGCGCTTCACCATCGTGCTCGACCACCAGCCTTTCCACCTCGAGCAGGCCGAGCGCGAGCGGGTGGACTTCCAGTTCAGCGGCCATACCCATCAGGGGCAGGTATTCCCCATGAGCCTCGTCACACGCGCCATGTATGAAACCGACCACGGATTCCTCCGCAAAGGCGGCACCAGCGTTTACGTAAGTTCAGGCATAGGCATATGGGGAGGCAAATTCCGCATCGGCACCACCTCAGAATACGTAGTGGCCACAATCACCCCACAAGGAGTGGAATAAAGCAGAATATAGTGGGGTCGCGACCCATCGCATCCGCCCCAGGCTAATGGTTGTTTTTCGTGAAAGGGGACGGTTCTCTTTCACGAAAAAAATCTTAAAAATCTCTTATGTCGCAGATAAACAGTTGATTATAATTATTTACAAAAACAAAATTCGTGAAAGAGAACCGTCCCCTTTCACGAATTTTGCCTATTTTTTTGCTTATCAGATGTTAATCCAGAATGATGGTGCCGAAGAATTCGGGCAGGTGGAAGTTGGGTTTCTCCGCCTTGATGGGTTTCCACGAGAGGTAGTGTGGATGCTTTGATTTTCCCGCGCATTTGTAGAAGTTGCCCATGATGAATGGGATGCCCACCATGGGGTTGTAGCCTATGAGCGAGAATGGAATGGCCACGGTGAGTGTCCACCTGTGGGTGCCTTCCTTTTCGCCGAAGGGCTCGGTGCCGAGCGAGGCGTGGCGCTTGATGCTGGCTATCTCGGCGTCGGTGAGGCGAATGGCGTTGGGGCGTGTTTCGCGATGGCTGGCGTTCACGGCGCCTATGCAGTTGAATTCAAAATTCCAGTATTCCTTACTGCCGGGCACGCTGAGGAAAAATTCCACGCAACTGTCGTCGGCCACGGGGCTGAGGTTCGTGCTGTTCACGGCTCGAATGTCCTCTTCATCTTCCACGGCGAAGTGGATGAAGATGTGCTTCGAGGTGTAGGCGCCCTTCACCGTGCAGCGAGGGGCGTAAGCAGCCACTTCTGGCCAGTTTACGTTTTCAATGTGGGCTACGGGGCATTCGGTGTCGATGAGGATTGCACACTCTTCGAGGGGAAGCGTTTCGAGCACTTCCATTCTTTTGGGGCAAAATGGGCCTGAGAGAGACATAGCGGGTTAGTTGATGTAATGCATCACGCCGGTGATGAGGCCATAGACCGATAGGATAAGGATGATGATGCCTATCACTATGTTGATCACCCACATGCTGCGGATGTTGAAATGTGATCTCACGGTGTTCACCAGATAGGTGATGATGGTCCACCACAGGATGGCGCCGCCGAAGATGCAGCCGTAGCCTATGATAATCAGTGGCCAAGGCATCTCGGTGGAGGGGAAACCGAAGCGGGCAAACAGCGGGATGATGAGGAACACGAGCAGCGGGTTCGACAGCGTGAGCAGGAAGCCGGTGCCCATCTCCTGGTAGTGGTTGCCTTTCTTGTCGGAGGTGTCTTTGATGTTGGTGGCGGGGTTGCGCTTGATGAGGAAGAAGCCAAACACCATCAGTATCACGCTGCCCAGTATCTGCAGCGGCGCCTGGTTGGTTTCTATCACCTTGTTCACAAACGACATGCCCATACCCGTGAGCAGGCAGTAGAGCAGGTCGGAGATGGCTGCACCGAGCCCGGTCCACCAGCCCGCCTCGCGCCCTTTGTTAAGGGTGCGCTGCACGCAAAGTATTCCTATCGGACCCATTGGCGCTGAAAGAATTACGCCAATCGCGATGCATCCTAATATCGTTGATATGAATAATTCCATTTCCACTCTGCATAAAATGCAGTTTGCAAAGATACTAAAAAAATCCCGAAAAATCACACTGTTTAACAATCTTCCATATTTTTTTATTCACATCCTGCCGCATTTTTCCTCTTTTTCCCTATCTTTGCCCTGATTATCAATCTCACGAGCATGGCAAAATTCGTTCTCTCCCTCATCTTCCTGCTGGCGTCGGTGGCACTGGCGTCGGCCGAAACGCATGCTTTCTACAGCGCGGCGTTCAATTCTTTCAACGACTACCCCACCAGCGCCGCCACTATGAAGGACGATTTGCTCATGCTGCGCAACCCCGCCGATTCTGCCCTCATCCTGCTGAGCGAGCGCCCCTGCCCCCGGGAGCAGTTTCGCTACATGGCGCGTTTCGCAAATGTAAAGGCGAAGAAGCACGGCGTCACGCCCGCCTCGTGCGGCATCGTGTTTTGCTATGCCGACGCCCGCAACTACCTTCTCCTGGAGATGGCGCCTTTCCACTCCCATCCGTTCTACGAGATGCTCGACAAGCGCACGCTCAAGGTGTCGCTCTCCCAAGTGGCCGATGGCGAGAAGCGTTTGCTCGAGGCACGAGAGGTGGCAACAGATGTCGACCTCTACGATGGACTGAACGCGCTTTGTGTGGAGGTGGATAAAGGCACTGTGAATGTGAAGGTTGGTGATAAGAATCTACACCATTTGTTTACTGCCGAAATCCCCGCCTCCACCACCGGCACGAAGGTGGGGCTGCTGCTCTCCCCTACTGCAGAGATGGCGCTCGAGCGCACCGTGCTTTCCTACAGCGCGGCTGAGAAAAGCGTGGTGACCACGCAGTGGACTCGCGAGGCTCTCGATGCCCATTTCGCGGCGTCGGCGAATCCCTTCGAAGGCTACTGGGAATACCTCGACCGCGACATGGACGACGCGCTGGCCCGCATCGGCGGCAAATATCGCATCGCGCTGGTGGACAACGGCAACGGCTTCGACGTGATCTACATCGCCGGCGCCCAGGTGAAGAAGAGCGAGTGGAAAGAAGGCATGCTCAAAGCCCGCTTCACCAAAACCATCTTCACCGACAACTACACCGCCACCTGGACCGACGCCACCTTCCGCCCCCTCACCGAC
>JAUNCU010000103.1:0-7743 GCA_030526455.1 Bacteroidales bacterium
AAATCTTTGCCATAGGAAGTGAGTTCGCGAATTAGTTCATAGTTATATTTGCAGTCGATGCGAAAGAATCTTCCTTCTGATAAATTCTTGTACACATCCCTTAACTGTTTTTCGCTTTCTCCTCTAATAGGAGCCTGGGATTCGTGCATTGGCTTAGTTTCGAGATAATGCCTTTCGCTGTCGCTTACCCAAAAAATGATACGAAGCGTTGGCATTTTCTCATCGAATGTGATGCCAATAATATCTTCAAATCGTTCTGAAATATCAGATGACGCTTCGGTGTATTTGTGCAAAGGCGAGGGAGTGACTTTATCAATGCGCTCTAAGCCAAAAGTCAAAATCTTCATGTCGCTGTCGGCTCCCGCAATGAGAAACCATCTTCTATTATACTCCTTTAATAAATAAGGGTGTACGATGATTTGTTTCTTCTGCTCTGGTGCGAAGAAGGTGTGATACTCTATTTCTACTACCTGTTTGTGGGCAATAGCAGTAAACAACTTGGCAAATAGGCTGGTGTTTTCAAGAGGGTTTTTCGTGAATGAAATCACTGTCCGGTCGTCAGCAATATCATGATTCAAGCCAATTCGTAAACTTTCCAGTGCTTCTAAGTTAGGCAGTCCCTCAAATTGCCCCAGCAGTGAAAGTGCTTCTTTTAATAGATGCTTCTCGTCGTTCGACATTTCCTTCTTGAAAATGCAAAATGACGGGTCTTTATATCTTAGGCACTTCTTCTTCGTTGTCTTTCCCGTATCGCTGTTGATGGCCAATTTCCATTCTCTTTCAATTTCTACCATGAAAGGGCCTTCTTGCTCCAGATAGAAAATATCTTTTTCGATTGTGCGACGTCCTACGCCATCAGTATCAGGATATAACTCTGCCAATCGATAGTTCACCTCTTCGGTCAAATCATCGAGTGAGTAATCGTGATACTGGTCGCTAAGAAGTTCGTCCAGCAGCATATAGCGAGTCATAGCATTTTTATTTGCAGGCATAGTTAAAATTTGTCGCAAAGTTAGTAGCCGCTTCCGCATCCTATGTTCGCATTTATAATTAAATCATAGGCTGCGCATTTGCTCTAGAATAGGCTTAGGGGTTGTTGTTGGATTTTTTCTTTTGCTTTTTGTAGGTAGAGTTCGTTGATGTCGATGCCTATGGCTCGGCGGTGTAGGTCGTAGGCTACTTTGCAGGCTGTGCCTAGGCCGCAGTAGGGGTCGAGCACGATGCCGCCATCGGGGCAGGTGGCGAGTATCACGAGGTGGCAGAGGCTTTCGGGGAACACGTTGTAGCGTTCCACTGGGCTTACTGCGGGTGCTATGTTCCACACGTCGCCGGGCATTGCGCCGTTTTTGTTGTAGAGCAGGAAGTAGTAGCCTTTCTCGTTGATCGACTTTGCCTTTTCCGATTTAGAGTCGAGCACTTGGCCAGGGAAAGAGCGTATGAACATGCGGAAGTCGGGTATTTCGCCGCTGTTCACCATGTCCACCACCTTGTCGAGTTCGGCGAGTGCGTTTTTCTTTTCCTCTTCGGAGAGCGCGGTCGAGCCCATCACATTTCGGCGATACTTCATGCCGGTGACGCCGCTTGAGGTTTTTCCTTCCTTGGCCTTCTTTTCGCTCACATTATTAAAATAGATGCGCAATTCTTCGTCGTCGTAGTAGAACTCGTCGCTCTTCACGAAGTGGAAGATGAATTCGTGGGTGTTTCGCAGGTGGTCGGCGCTGCTGTCGAAGGCGCTGTTTTGCTTGTCCCACACCACATCGTTACGCAGAATCCATCCTTGTTCGTCGATCATGCGCAGTGCGATGCGCCATGGCAGTGCCTTGAGCGCCTTGTTCTGGTAGGTGTCGCCCAGGTTGAGCCACAGCGACCCCGATGGCTTCAGCACGCGGTAGAGTTGGCCCATCACCGCCACGATATTTTCTATGAATTCGTCGATGTTGTCGATCGTGATGCTTTCGGCGCCATATCGACGGAGGTTCCAGTAGGGTGGGCTGGTGACGATGCAGTCGATGCTGTCGTCTTCCACGCGGGTGAGCATCTGCAGCGCATCGCCGTTGTAATATTGAGGGAAAGGGCTGTTGCCCAGCAGTTTCACGATGTTCTGCTTCGCGGGGTCGATTGATGGAATGGTGATGCTGAATTTGGGCGCAGAGGGCTGAGGCGCCGCCACTGGTGCTGGTTCCACCGCAGGCGCGGGAGCAGCGGGAGCAGGCTCGGGAGCATCGCCCAGTTCGTGGCGCAGATACACGAGCGCCTTGTCGGCAAGTTTGTCGGTGCCGATTTCGTTGAGTGCCGCAAAAGCGAGCCACAGCGCCACGAGTTCTTCGGCGTCGCAGCCGAAAATCTTGGCAAGTTTCACGACGGTTTCTCGTTTGGGTCGTCGCTCGCCGTGCTCGAAACGGCTATACATAGGGATATCCACGCCAATTTTCTTGGCGATTTCTTTCTGCTTGAGCCCGCTTTGGGCACGCAGTTGGCGTAGTCGTTCAGGAAAAAGCATAATGCGCAAATTTGTTGAATTTAGACAAATTTACGCATTATTATCTGAATTTGCAAGAGTATGACAAATTTTTAGTCTTGATCGGTTTCGCGATAGCGGCGATGGCGGTGGTGGTGAAAGTGTGTCACCGTGCTCAATAGTGCCTTACGTGTGCCGGGAATTACCCAGAAGTGCATGATGTGGAAACCGATGATGGCCCCCACGGCATTGCTCACGCAGTCGAGCAATTAAAATTCGCGATTGTTGGTGAGAATAAGTTGTGCCACTTCCATGAGCAGGCCCAGCACGGCAGCCGAGCAGGTGATGGCGAGTTCGGCGTTGAGGGTAGTGTGATGAGGGAGTTTGAATTTCGCGTAATCAAAAAGGTATACGGTGGTGCAGGCAAGGTACATCACCACGTGTGCCACCTTGTCGAAGCCTGGGAAGAGCGAAACTGAGTTCACATTAAGAGGGTTGGTAGCCAATGAACAATAGGCCACCATCAGAGTGATTATGATGGAGCATACACCAAAGGGTATGTTGACAATGAACTTTTTCACGAATGTGTTTTTTTGTAACCGTTTATAAAAGTTTCAAATAAGAGCGGGTATTTCAGCGAGCAAAATTATATGTTTTTTTACTGATTCACAAATTTATGAGCACTTTTTTTCACGCTGTATAAATATTTCCTACACTTTTAAAAACACCATTCCATAGTGCCTTAATCTGAAGGAGTGGCCGTGCAGTTTCGGTTTTTCAGATATTTGGTGCCGCTATTTAATGAAAAAGTGCTAAATTTGCATTTTATATTAGGAATGTTAATTGCAAGTCATTTGGCTGAGGCCTTTTTTGCAGCGCCTTGTGCTTGTGGCAAATGCAATTGAAATATAACCGACGATGGGAAAATTGACCGATTTCTTTACGATGACGCGCCGTGAGCGCGTGGGTGCTCTGGTGGCGCTGATCGTGCTGGCGCTATCGATAGCGGTGTCCTACGCCTGGCGCCATTTCGGCCAAAGCCAGCCTGCCGAGCATGTGCCCAGCGCCCAGCAGATGAACCGCATTCTCGACAGCGTCGAAAACCGCGCCCTCAAGGATACGGCCGACACCGCAGTGCACAAGGCTTCCTCGCGAAAGCGCCATGGCGCGAAAAAGGAGCAGCAGCGACACGATGAAAAGCGGCAGCGCAAAGATCAGCAGCCACACCGCTCCGCACCGCCGGCCAGCGAAAAGCCCCGAAAGGAGCGCTACATGGATGAGATTCCATCATTCTAATCACACGCAACGAAACTGAACAATTGAAATAACGACTAAATGATATGAGCGAAAGAGCACAATTTGTAACACGATTAGGAGCCATTGCCGCCACTGTGGGTTCGGCAGTGGGCTTGGGCAATATATGGCGATTCCCCTACGAAGCCGGCGTGAACGGCGGTGGCGCATTCCTGTTGATCTACATAGGATGCGTGTTTCTGGTGGGCATTCCCGTGATAGTTTCGGAGTTTGTGATAGGCCGAGGCACTCACAAGAATGTGGCAGGCGCCCTCAAGCAACTTGCTCCAGGCACCAAGTGGCACTGGGTGTCGTATATGGGCATAGCGGCCTCGCTCATGATATTGAGTTTCTATAGCGTGGTGTGTGGCTGGATTGTGGAATATCTGTTCCAAGCCATCACGGGCAACCTCAGCGGCCATTCAGCGGGAGAGTATTCTGCCATGTTTGGCGGCTTCGTGAGCCACCCGTGGCGTCCTGTGCTGTGGACGGTGCTCTTCCTGTGCATCAACTTCTGGGTGCTGCGTCGCGGCATTAAGCGCGGCATTGAAAAGGTGTCGAATTTCATGATGCCTATCCTGTTCCTCATCCTGCTTGTCTTTATCGTCTACGCCCTCACCCTCCCTGGCGCTGCCGACGGCTTGAAATTCCTCTTCCTGCCCGACTTCTCACAGATTTCGCCCAAAGTGGCCATCGGCGCCATGGGACAGGCATTCTTCTCGCTGAGCATAGGCCTCTCGTGCATCCTCACCTATGCGTCCTACTTCAAGGACAGCGATCCGCTGATGCGCAATGCCACCGTGGTGGCCGTGCTCGACACCCTCGTGGCGCTCCTTTCGGGCATCATGATATTCCCGGTGGTGTTCTCCTTCGGCATGCAGCCCGAGGCGGGTCCGAAACTGGTGTTTGAAATCCTGCCCAACATCTTCCAGCAGTTGCCCGGCGGCTACTTCTGGTCGGTATTGTTCTTCTTGCTGCTCTTCTTCGCCTCCATCACCAGCACCATCTCCATGAGCGAAATCTCCATCTCATTCTTTATGGAAGAGCACAAGATGAGCCGCAAGAAAGCCACCTCTGTAAATACGGGCATAGCGCTGGTGTTTGGCAGTCTGTGCGCCTTGTCGTTTGGCGTGCTGAGCGATTTCACCATCTTCGGCAAAACCCTCTTCGACCTTTTCGACTACGCCTCGAGCAACATCATGCTCCCGCTGGGCGGCATCTTCTTCGCGTGGTTTGTGGGCTGGTATGTCGACAAGCGCTTCTTGGACGACCAGTTGACCAACTTCGGCACCTCCACCGTGTCGGTGTGGCGCAAGCCCCTTATGTTCTGCATCCGCTACTTCGCGCCATCGGTCATCATCATCATTTTCCTCTACGGCTTAGGCCTATTCGACGCTCTGCTCTAAGAATAATCACTAAATAAGGTTAAAAACTTACTGCTTTTTCACTGGATGTTTGCAAAAACAATGAATTGTTAGTAATTTTGCAGAGAAATCATTTGAATTAGTATTGGTTTTAGACTAAATGGTTGCGAATTGTTATTCGCGCACTTGACACAGATTATTCTCTTTTTTTGATGACAAACAGAGCAAGTTTCGGCTCCCGTGTGGGGGCCATCGCAGCCACTGTGGGTTCGGCAGTGGGCTTAGGTAACATATGGCGTTTTCCCTATGAAGCAGGGGAGAACGGTGGTGGAGCATTTATCATCGTGTATATAGGATGCGTGCTCCTACTGGGCATTCCTGTGATGCTGTCGGAATTCATCATCGGCCGTGGCACCCACCTCAACATGCGTGGTGCCTTGAAAAAACTCTCGCCCAACTCAAAGATTCACAATGTGGCATTCATCTGCGTGCTCGGCGCCATCATCACGCTGGGATTCTATAGCGTGGTGTGTGGCTGGGTGCTTGAATACCTTTACCAGGCCGCTGTGGGCAACCTTTGCGACCGCAGTGCTGCCGAGTATTCCCAGATTTTCACCGATTTCATTTCCAATCCTTATCGCAACGTATTGCTCACCGTAGCATTCCTCGCCATCAACTTTTTTGTGATGCTTGGCGGCGTGCGCAAAGGGGTGGAGCGCACCTCGTCGGTGATGATGCCGTTGCTCTTCTTGATGCTGCTCGTTTTTGCCGTGAATTCGCTCCTTTTGCCAAATGCTGGCAAAGGACTGGAGTTCCTCTTCTCTGTGGATTTCTCTCAACTCACCTGGCGCGGCGTGGTGGATGCTTTCGGGCAGGCGTTCATGTCGCTCACCCTCGGCATTGCGGGCCTTATCACCTTCTCGTCCTATTTCAAAGACGAGGCGCCACTTGTGCGTGATGCTTGCACCATTGCCACTCTCGACACCCTCGTGGCCATCCTTGCCGGCGTGGTGATATTTCCCGCCGTGTTCTCCTTCGGCATGCAGCCCGAGGCGGGTCCGAAACTGGTGTTTGAGGTGCTGCCCAACATCTTCCAGCAGATGCCTGGCGGCTATGTGTGGGGTGTGATGTTCTTTGTGCTGCTCTTCTTTGCGGCCCTCACCAGTACCATCTCGCTCAGCGAAATCCCCATCACCTTCATCAGCGAGGAATTCCACCTCACCCGCAAGAAAGCCACCTTCATCGTGGCAGCGCTCACGCTCGTGATTGCCGTGGTGAGTGCGCTCTCGTTCAATGTGTTGAGCGACACCATGGTGTCGGGCATGAATCTCTTCGACTTCTTCAACTATCTGTCGAGCAACTTCTTCATGCTCATGGGCGGCTTGTTCACTGCCATCTATGTGGGCTGGTTCCTCGATCGCAAGGTGATTACCGCCCAACTCACCAGCGGCGGGCGTTACCGCACCCGTGTGCAGTGGGCCGTGATCTTCTGCCTGCGCTACATTGCCCCAGTGGCCGTGGTCATCATCTTCCTCTATTATTTGGGAATCATATAACGAGAAATAGCCATAACACAAAAATATACGTTCCGGTCCATCCTCGAAGGCAGCACTCCTGCGCGAGGATGGATTTTTTGCTTTTTGTGAGGGCAAGGTTTGCTTAAGGGTGATTTTTTTTGTATTTTCGCACAATTAAATGAATTACTCTGCAATGATACCCAATTTCACTCCATTCACCCTTTCGCTCCGCGGCAAGGAACTGCACATCGAGCGCCCACTTATTATGGGCATCGTGAACGTGACGCCCGACTCTTTCTACAGCGACAGCCGCTCTTTCGACACCGCATCGCTCGAGCGGCGTGTGGCACAGATGCTTGAAGAAGGCGTCGACATCTTCGACATAGGTGCTTATTCCACCCGCCCTGGGGCCGATGAGGTGAGTGCTGAGGAGGAGTTGGCACGCCTCAAGCGTGGCATCGAAGTGGTGAAGCGCCTGGCGCCTGATGTGCCCATTTCCATCGACACATTCCGTGCCTCGGTGGCGCAAGCCTGTGTGGAAGAATTGGGCGCCGACATCATCAACGACGTGTCGGGCGGCACGCTCGACGAGGCCATGGCTGCCACGGCAGGACGCCTCAATGTGCCTTACATCTTGATGCACATGCGCGGCACACCAGCCACCATGCAGCAGTTCACCGACTATCCTGGTGGGGTGGTGGCCGATGTGGTGGCCGACTTGAAGGCAAAGATGGAGCATTTCCACGCCCAGGGATGCGAGCAGGTGATCATTGACCCAGGCTTCGGCTTCAGCAAAACGCTGGACCAGAACTATGCCCTCATGAGCGGCTTGAGCGAATTCCACGCCCTCAATGCGCCCTTGCTGGTGGGCATCTCGCGAAAGTCGATGATTTACCGCCTGCTAGGCGGAACGCCAGCAGAGTCGCTCGAAGGCACCACGGTGCTCAACACAGTGGCCATGCTCGCAGGCGCCCACATCCTGCGCGTCCACGACGTGAAAGCAGCAGCCGATGCACGCGCCATAGTAGAGAAATTATACACAGTCCAGAAGTAAAAAACTATTTGACTCTTAGTCTTTTGGTCTTTTATTCTTTTATTCTTTTGGTCTTTT
>JAUNCU010000103.1:7785-10231 GCA_030526455.1 Bacteroidales bacterium
AAGAAACATGATAGAAAGTTTTGGCATAATAGATTTTATCGACATCGCACTGGTGGCGGCACTCTTGCTCTACATCTACTTGGCGATGAAAAAATCGGGTGCTATCAATATATTCCTAGGCATCGTGCTCATGCTGGTGCTGTTTTTGGTGCTCCGCATCAGCCGCATGACGCTGATGAAGGGCATCTTCAACACCATCATCAGCCAGGGTGCCGTGATATTGATCATCCTCTTCCAGAATGAGATACGCCACTTCTTGAGCGATGTGGGCTCCAACCGCAGCCTCCGCTTCTTCAAGCGCTTCATGCACAAGCAGTCGGCCACCGACAAGCGCAAGTGGCTCATGCCCATCGTGTATGCCTGCATGTCGCTGTCGAAGTCGAAAACCGGTGCGCTCATCGTGATCAAGAAGGGCATGTCGCTGGCCGATTTCGTTCACACCGGCGACGTGATCGACGCAAAGGTGAACAATCGCTTGATAGAGAATATATTTTTCAAAAACAGTCCGTTGCACGACGGCGCCGTGATTATTGCCGATGGCCGCATCTTGGCCGCAGGCTGCATCTTGCCTGTGTCGCACGACCGCAATTTGCCTCGCTACCTGGGTCTGCGCCACCGTTCGGCGCTGGGTATCAGCCAGGAGAGCGACGCCCTCGCCATCGTGGTGAGCGAGGAAACGGGCAATATTTCATGCGCTTATCGTGGAGAGATGTTCCTCAAACTCTCCAGCACCGAACTCGACCACAAAATTTCAGAACTGTTAAACGACTAATCACTCACTAATGGATAACAACAACAACAATAGCAATAGCAACATCAGAGGGATGTTTGAAATAGGCGATGCGCTCGTGAGTCTCGACCTCGCCGAGCGTTTCTTCTGCTGCGACATCGACGCTTGCCTTGGCGCGTGCTGCATCGAAGGCGATGCGGGCGCTCCCATCACCAAGGAAGAATTCGAGAAACTGAAGGAAATTCTGCCCGTGGTGTGGGACGACCTCCTGCCCCGCGCCCAAGAGCAAATCAAGGAACACGGCGTGGGCTACCTCGACCCCGACGGCGAAATTGTCACACAGATTGTGGACGGCAAAAACTGCGTGTTCTCCACCTATCTGCCCGGTGGCGTGTGCATCTGTGCCATCGACAAGGCTTACCGCGAAGGCCGCCTCGACTGGCGCAAACCCATTTCTTGCTATCTCTATCCCGTGCGCGTGAAGAAGCATGCCTCCTTCACCGCTGTCAACTATCACCGCTGGAAGATTTGCAAAAGCGCTGAGGTGATAGGGCGCAAAAACAAGGTGCGCCTGTATCAGTTTCTCAAAGAGCCGCTCATCGAAAAATTCGGTCAGGACTGGTACGACGAACTGGCCGCAAATTGCGACCTCTACGTGAAGACTTATCTCGAAGATTAGCACTATAGCGATATGAAAACGCCCGCAACTTTCAAGGAATACATCTGGCTCGTGAATGTGATTCGCCGTGCCGGCAGCATCACCTTTGCCGAAATTCAGGAGAAATGGCGCCAAACCGAAATGAGCGGCGGCGTGGAAATGTCGCGCTCCACATTCATTCGCCACAAGGATGCCATAGAAGACATTTTCGGCATTAGCATCGACTGCGACCGCTCCAACGGCTATCGCTACAGCATCGGTAACGACGAGGTGTTTGCCAACGACAGTGTGCAGAACTGGATGCTCAGCACGCTCTCGGTGAACAACACGCTCAGCGAGAGCCTGTCGCTGCAAGACCGCATCTTGCTCGAGCAGGTCTACACCAAGCCCGAGCGCTTCTCCACGGTGGTTGATGCCATGCGGCGTTCGCGATGCATCACCATCACTTACCGCCGCTACGGCGCCGAAGAGCAGCAGGCCACCTTTGCGCCCTACTGCGTGAAACTGTTCAAGAACCGATGGTATGTGCTCGGCTATTTCGGCAGCGACCATGATGGGGGAAAAGGGGCATACAAACTCTACTCCTTCGACCGCATCCTCTCCATCACCGTCACCGATCAAAAATTTGTGATCGACCCGACGTTTTCGGCAAAGGAACACTTCTCGCGCTACTACGGCGTGCTCGCCGACCACGAGGTGAAGTATCAGCGCATCGTGCTGCGCGCTTTCGGCTACGAGCGATATTACCTGCGCGACTTGCCCATCCACGCCTCCCAGCGCGAAATAGGGCAGGGCGAAGGGTACGCCGATTTCGAACTCTACATGTGCCCCACAGTAGATTTCGTGGGCCACCTCATGAGCCGAGGCGCCTACCTGAAAGTGCTCTCCCCCAAGAGCCTAGCCACCCAAGTAGCACAAAACCACCTCCAAGCAGCAAAAATCTACGACGAAGAGTAAATTTTAGGCAACTATAGGCTCAGTGGAAAAAAGTAGGGGGGAAACTAATGGGGGAGGCGGCGCAATCCCTTTAGGGATTGGATGTGTGTAGGCAGGTATGC
>JAUNCU010000104.1 GCA_030526455.1 Bacteroidales bacterium
TTTTTCCACAAATCTAGCAAAACGCCAATAAACGCACTCAAAGTGTTAACACAAAAATGTTAAATCCTACCGAATTTTAATATAAATCGTAGGTTTTTGAGGCAGAAAAGTAACAAAATCTAGGCAAAAAGTTAAAAACAAACATTTCGTAACTTTTTTAACGGAATTTATGTAATTTTGCAACCATAATTATGGTTTATGCGACGAAACGCAACGTACCGAACCGTAATTGTAAGAATCTACTACTCTGAATTTTTGAACTTTAGAGTCTATTAGATTGCTTGAATTGACTAAATGATTGATCAATATAGTTAGTTAGCGAGGCTCCAGAAGCCTCTTTTGTGAGATTTTGCTTTTATCGGGAAATTGAAAGATTTAAGCAACGTACTGAAGTTTAATTTTTTATTAGTTTTACAGTATGAAGAAGTTATTCTTATTGCTGCTTCTTGTTTGCTCCATCACCATGGGCGCAGCCGCTCAGAAGGTGATCAAGGGACAAGTAGTTGACGCCACCAGCGGTGAGCCGCTGATAGGCGCGACCGTACAACCTACGGGTGGAGGCACAGGCGTGGCTACCGACCTCAACGGTAACTTTAGCATGCGCGTGCCCAGTAATGTAAAATCGCTCCAAGTAACTTATGTGGGTTATGTGACCCAAGCCGTGGCACCTGCCGACGGCGTGGTGGTGCACCTGCTTCCTGGCTCTAACAGCCTCGACGAAGTGGTGGTTACCGCCCTTGGCATCAAGCGCGACGTGAAGGCGCTCGGCTATGCCGCTGCCAACGTGAAAGGCGACGACATTGCCAAAAGCCGCACCAGCGACGTGATGTCGAGCCTCGCGGGCAAGATTGCCGGTGTGTAGATTCAATCCACTGCCGCCGACCCAGGTTCGTCGCAATCGGTTGTAATCCGCGGTTTCAGTTCAATCTCGGGCACCAACCAGCCTCTCTACGTGGTCGATGGTGTGCCCATGAACAACACTGCCGTGTACAACAGCAGCGACGCGCTCAACAACGGTTACGACTTCGGTAACGGCGCCAACGCCGTGAACCCCGACGACGTGGAAAGCATGACCATCCTTAAGGGTGCTGCCGCTACAGCGCTCTACGGTAGCCGTGCCGCCAACGGCGTTGTGCTCATCACCACCAAGCAAGGTGTGCGCCAGGAATCGGGCGTGGGCATCGAGTACAACGGTGGCTTGCAATGGGAAACCGTGCTGCGTCTGCCACAGATGCAGAACGCATTCGGTATGGGGTGGTATGGCGAAAAAACCGACGACGAAAACGGTTCGTGGGGTCCAAAATTCGACGGCTCAATCCTCAAGTGGGGTACCATATATAACAACAGCCAGCAAATCAAGTCGTATGTGGCCATTCCAAGCAACATCAAAGACTTCTTCGACACCGGCTTCCGCTACAACAACAGCATCTCCTTCAACGGCGCTACCGACAAGAGCACCTATTTCGTATCGTTCTCTCACGTGAAAGACGACGGTATCATTCCGCTCAACAAAGACACCTATAAGAAGATGACCGTATCGGGCCGTGGCTCGCACAAGATTCATAACGTTACGTTCAGTTCTTCGCTCAACTACGCTTATCAGCGCAACAACTTCGTGACCACCGGTCAGGGCGCAGGCTCTATGTACAACAGCATCATGCAGACCCCTCGCGACATCGCTATCGCAGGACTGAAGGACCTCAGCAACCCATTCAACTCTCCAGGGTACTACTACACTCCTTACAACGTGATGAACCCCTACCAGGTGATCAACGACAACCTGAACGCCTACGAAAGCGAACGCTTCTACGGTAAGTTCCAACTCGACTGGGATATCTTCTCATTCCTCAAGTTCACTTACCGCATAGGTCTCGACACCAGCACTGGCTACCACGAAACCGGTACGCCTAACTATGCTGCACTCTATCCTGGCACACCCAACTACGCCGACGAACTCTCAACCATGACCGGCTCTTACAGCCAGCAGACTACTCGCCGTCGTGAAATCAACCAGGACTTCATGCTCGCATTCGACAAGGATCTCAATCGCGACTTCCACCTCAACGCACTCGTGGGCTTCAACGGCAACGAACGCCGCTATTCCGACCACGCAGCCAGCATCACTAATCTCACCATCCCCACATGGTATAACATCAGCAACACCGCTGGCATTCCTGTAGCAACGCAGACCACCTGGAAGCGTCGTCTCTACGGCGTGTATGCCCACCTGGAAGCAGCCTACAAGAACCAACTCTACCTCACCGTGGAAGCGCGCAACGACTGGTCGTCGACCCTTCCTAAGGGCAACCGCTCGTTCTTCTACCCAGGCGTGACCGCTAGTTGGATCTTCTCTGAGAACTTCTCTCGCGAATTGCGCCAGGTGATCGACTTCGCCAAGTTCCGTGCATCATGGGGTAAGACCGGTAACGATGCAAGCGTGTATATGACCAACTCTGTTTACGGCCAGGCAGGCGCCTCTTCAAGCGGCTGGGGCGAATCTAACTTCCCCTTCACCAAAGTGGGCGTCGACGCTTACACAGCAGGCAACGTGCTCGGTAGCGCCAACCTGAGTCCTGAAATGTCGACCGAATTTGAATTCGGTTTGAACATGGCACTGCTCAAAAACCGCGTATCATTCGACGTGACATACTACAACCGCAACTCCGACAAGCAAATCACCACCCTGAGCATGGATCCAGCCACCGGCTACACCGCTCAGAACGTGAACCTCGGTAAGATTCGCAACCACGGTTTCGAAGCATCGCTCTCAGTAGTGCCAGTGCGCACCCGCGACTTCACCTGGACTGTGAACATGAACTGGACTAAGAACTGGAACAAGGTGCTCGAACTGCCCGATGAACTCGGCGACGAAGTGGCCATCTACGGCTTCAACGGCGGCACCGGCCTCTACGCCATCGAAGGCAAGGAACTCGGTATCTTCAAGGCCTACCAGGCACTGCGCGACGATCAGGGACGCATCATCGTGAA
The DNA here is from genome assembly GCA_030526455.1 of Bacteroidales bacterium. GTDB lineage: Bacteria > Bacteroidota > Bacteroidia > Bacteroidales > Muribaculaceae > Sodaliphilus. The sequence continues at coordinate 2,989 of JAUNCU010000104.1, forward strand.
CGAAAACGGTATTCCACAAAACACCAGCGAACTGAAGGAATGCGGCTCGATGAACAACCACTTCGCAATGGGCTTGGGTACCACACTGAGTTACAAGGGCATCAGCCTGGCAGTGGACTTCGACATTCGCAAGGGCGGCGTGCTCTACTCGCGCACCAAGAACATCTGCTACTTCACCGGTAACGCCATCCAGACCGCCTACAACGACCGCAACCCATTCATCATCCCCAACTCGGTGAAGGTGGCTGAAGACGGTTCGCTCGTGGAAAACGATATCCCCATCACCGCCACCCAACTCTACAACTACTGGAACAACGGTGCGTGCGACATGGGCGCCAGCGACCTGGTTGACAAATCCTACGTGAAACTCCGCTCAGTGGTGCTCCGCTGGGAACTCCCAAGAAAGTGGCTCGCCAAGACCTTCCTCACCGGCGCAAGCATCTCCTTCTTCGGCAACAACCTGCTGATGTGGACCCCATCGAGCAACACCTTCATCGATCCCGAAGCATCTACATTCGGTAACGACCTTGAAGGTAACTTCGGTGAATACAGCGCCACACCAAGTTCTCGCAAATTTGGTTTCAACGTGCAAGTTAAATTCTAAAAAGAGAGGAGATTACTATTATGAAAAAGATATTATACTCGGCCATTGCAGGCCTTTTCGCCCTGAGCAGTTGTAATTTGGACATCAACGACAACCCAAATTACCCATCGAGTGAAAACATCACGCCCGCGCTCCAATTCCCGGCTGCCATCAACAGCATTGCCGACGCTGTGGGCTCACAAATGATGATCTACGGTGGCTTCTTCGCGCAATACTTTGAGCAGATGCCCGAAGCCAACCAGTATAACGACATCGCCGAACTGAACATCGACGAGTCGAAGGACCTCTTCCGTCGCACCTATCGCTCCATCTACGCCGGAGCGCTCCAGGACTTGAAGGAAATCGACGAGAAGACCACCAACCCTGCCAACCGCTTCGCAGCAGCAGTGCTCCGCGCACAGGCTTTCCAACTGCTCGTGGACAACACTAGCGAAACGCCCTACAAGGAAGCGCTGCAAGGCAACGGCAACACCACCCCTCGCTACGACGACGGCAAGACCGTGTATGAAGGCGTGCTCGCCGAACTCGACGCAGCCCAAGCCGCAGTGGCCGACAACAAGATCGACATGACCGACCCGCTGCTCAACAAAGACGTGGACCAATGGAAAGGCTATGCCAACGCACTGCGCCTGCGCATGTATATGCGCCTCATCGACGGTGGCGTGGATGCAGCCGGCTACAGCGCCAAGGCTAAAGCCCTGGTGGAAGCGGGCGAATTCTTCAGCGGCGACGTGAAGTGGGACGTGTATTCTCCAGTGGAAGGACAGTTCAACCCATTCTACGGCACTAAATTCGCACTCAACGCCAACAACTTCTGCGCGGCCTACCCCATCGCTGCCTACATGAGCGAAACCGCCGATCCTCGCATCGCCTACAGCATGGCTCCACGCGCTTCCGACAAGGCCTACGTGGGTCAGTTCCCCGGCGCTAAGCAGGGCAACATCTACAACCCCGCTAGCCACAAAAACAACAGCGTGAGCGCCATCAACGTCGACGACTTCAAGGACGCGCCCATCTATCTCTTCACCCAGAGCGAACTGCAATTCCTCATCGCCGAGGTGCAATACCGCTTCTGCAACGCTCCCGCCGCCGCAAAGGCAGCCTATGAGGCAGCCGTGAAGGCCGACTTCAACAGCCGTGGCGTGGAAGGCGCCAGCGAATTCCTCGCCGCAGCAGGCAGTTGGGACGCCGCCGCCGACAAGTTGGAACTCGTGTACATGCAAAAGTGGGTGGCTCTGCTGATGCGCAACCACATGGAAGCATGGTCGGAAATTCGCCGCACCGATGTGCCTAAACTCTCGGCCTACACCGCTGCGCAAATCAACGCATCGCCCGACCTCTACACTCCAGGCGAACTCATCGCTCCCGATGTGAACTACTACGGCAAGGGCAACATCGCCATGCGCGTGCCCTACTCTAGCGACTCTCGTAAATACAACTCTAACACCCCCGCTGCCAAGATGGTATCCGACAAGGTGTTCTGGGACGTAAAATAATACACTCATCAACTGCAATCGATTATGAAAAAGATATTTTTATATAGCATCATGGCACTCGCCTCGGCAGGAGCACTCACCTCTTGCAACGACGGCAACGATGTGCTCACCGACACAAGGGTTACCTATTATGCCGACATCCAACTGCTCGGCGACGAGGTGGTGGTACTGCAGGCTGGCGACGAATGGACCGACCCAGGCGTGAAGGCCACTATCGACGGCAAGGACGTGAGCGACCGTGTGGTGAAAACCGGACGCGCCAACGCCAATGAAGGCGGCATCAACTCGCTCACCTACACCGTGACCAACGACGACGGCTTCTCGAAATCGGCTTTCCGCACCGTATACGTCTACGACAAGAACAACTTCCAGAGTGCCTACGAAGGCGCATGCTCCTACGGCACTCGAAGTTACAGCGGTCTGCCAGTGAGCATCTGCAAGGTGAACGGCAATGTGTATCACATCAGCGATGCGCTGGGCGGTTTCTACGCCTTCGGCCGCTATCCCCAATACCTGGGCGACAACTACTACTGGGCCGACGGCTTCCTGAAGGGTGCTAGCAACACCTTCTCGCTGGGCGCCTACATTGCCCTCAACGACGACAACAGCGTGGAAGTGCTCCAATACGACAACTGGTACTGGGGTAGCGACGTGCCCGAGCAAGTATCAGGCACCTACGATCCCGCCACCGGCACCATTGAACTGCTCTACGACTTCGGCGCCGAATTCAAAGTGATTTTAACCAAATAACAGAAAGGAAACAGCATTATGAAGAAATATATCAATCTTTTGGCAATCGCCCTCGTGGCGGCGCTCGCGTTCACTTCCTGCGACGTGGAAACTAAAGAAGCACCAGGCGGAACTGCCGTGGAGAAAATGGCCGGCAACTGGGATGTGAACATCACCGGCGTAGACGATGCGGGCAACGAAGTCGTGGACTTCGGCGAAGCCACCATCTACACCTACAACACCGTGGACAACAGCGCCTCGAAAATGTGGCTCGACGACCAAGACACATTCTGGGCTTTCAAGTTTAAGGTGGATGTGAACTACGATCAGCGCTCGTTCTCTTGCGCCAAGACCGACTACGACGCTGCCGGCACTGGCACCGCTGTGGTGACCGACGGTAAGGTGCTCGAAGGCAAGGCCACCAACCTGCACGGCATGCCTAACGACAGCATCGTGTTCTATGTGGACTTCGACGACGCGGCCGAATTCTACGAGGCCTACGGCTTCAGCAAATTCAAAGTGTCGGGCCAGCGCCACACCGGCTTCTACGAATAAGATGGCACGCATAAAAATACCCGTGAGGGTACACTCATAAACACTCCCCTCTGGCAGGGTTGAAACTGGAATAATTACACAGTTTCAATCCTGCCGTTTTCTCGGCCACAACGCCCGTGAGGCACATTCTGGGCCACATTGGGCAGAGGGAAAACGGGGCGTTTGGCGTGAAAAATGGGCTGTTTGTCTAAATTTTTTGCGCATTCGTGGCATAAGTAATAATTTTACTGATGCAAACTATATGTTCACAACTCAACCAGGCCTGAAACACGGTCATGTGCATGTTTTTTTGTGGATTTTTATCACAATTATATAAAGTTTGTAAGAGTGATTTTTTTGCTTCTCCCGCAGTGATGCGGGAGAAGTTCTTTTTTTTGGCGGCGCCGTGGGCGTTGGTATCACGTTTTTTTGCTATATTTGCATTCTCGCTGGTAGCGAAAGCGGCCAGCAGGAAGTTTAATTTTGAATTAGATACACAATATATACTATAAGGAAACTCGATATGGTGATAGGCTTTGATGCAAAATATGTGCTCAACGACGCCGGCGGACTTGGCCACTACGGACGCATCGCCCTTGAAGCGCTCACGGCACATTGCACCCACAATGATTATATCCTCTACACCCCCGACACCCAGCACGGCACGCTCAACATCAACCAACTGCTCGTGCACTCGTCGGTGCACCTGAAGTTGCCCAAAGGCTCGTCCACAGGCGAGAGTTGGCGCACCGGGAAAGGCGTGCTCAAGGCGGCACACCGCCATGGCGTGCAGGTGTATCACGGCCTCACGGGCATGCTGCCCGATGGACTGGAGTACACTGGCATCGCGTCGGTGGTGACGGTGGGCACACTGCTGCACAAGCGCTACCCGAAGCATTTTTCCTTCTTCAAGCGCTTCTTCATTGAGCGCGCCAATAAGAAGGTGCTTCGCCGTGCCGACGCCGTGATTGCGCTGAGCGAATTCAGTAAGCGCGAGATAGTGGCGGAATATGGCGTGGACCCCAGCAAAATCACCGTGGTGCCCGTGGCGAGCGAACAACTCTTCGCCACTCGCATCTCTGAGGAAATGCTCGCTCTGCAACGCAGCAACTACGGCCTGCCCAAGCACTACATCCTCGTGCCCGGCAATTTCGACAGCCGTCACAACATCAGCACCGCAGTGGAAGCACTGGCGAAAGTGGCCGACGAAAGTCTGCACATGGTGATCGTGGGCCGTCGCAATAGTTACTACAGCGAAATGATGCACCTGGCCGAGAAAATGGGTGTGAAGGATCGCATCGTGCGCATCAAGACGGTGGCGATGACCGACATGCCCGCCATCTACCAGATGGCGCAGGCAGTGGTGGTGCCCTCGCGCTACGAATGCACAAGCCTCTCGGTGGTGAGAGCCCTGCAGAGCGGTGTGCCAGTGGTGGCAGCCACAGGGTCGTGCATGGAGGAATATGGCGGCGACGCGGCTGTGTATTTCAGCCCCGACTCTCCCACCGATCTCGCCTCGGCCATCGACGGCGTTTTGACCACCGGCCGCGAAAGCCTGCTCCAAGCAGCCCCGGCGCAAGTGGAAAAATTCGCCCCCGAGCGCATGGCAAGCAGCCTCAATGCGCTCTACCGTTCACTGAAAGAAATGAAGAAATCACAAAAATAAGCAATCGCCACAATGAGCAATATCGACATTGAAGCCCGCGCACAAGCCGGGCGAGAGTACTTCCAGAAAGGCTACAACTGCGCCCAAGCCGTGGTGGCAGCCTTCGCCGACGTGTATCCCGAAGACGACATCAACACGCTGATGCGCCTGGCGGCCTCCTTTGGCGGAGGCATGGGCCGACTGCGCATGACGTGCGGCGCCGTCACCGGCATGTTTATGCTCGCCGGCCTGGAGAACGGCAGCGCCACACCCGTCGACCTCGATTCGCGCGCCCGCAACTACGCCCTCGTGCAAGAGTTGGCCGCGAAATTCAAGGAAGAAAGCGATTCGCTCATCTGCGCAACCCTGATCGGGCTGCGCGTCGGCACCATCGAGCCACCACGCCCCAGCGAGCGCACCGCCCAGTACTACCGCCAGCGCCCCTGTCCTCGCCTGGTGGAAACAGCCTGCCGCATCTACGCCCAGCACCTGATCAACTCACAAAAAAAGTAATACAATCCCCCCTACTCCTCAAAAATAACGCTCTCTCGATGATGAAACGCATTTATCTTTTTCTGCTGATGCTCGTGCAAGTGGCTGTGGCTCTTGCGGGAAAGCATGTGATGATTAGCGACACGCTTGAAAACTCGAAAATATACCCCGGCACTATGCATGCCCTGCAGGTGTATGTGCCCGACCAGTACACCGGCGCCGAACCCGCCGCCCTCTATGTGGGCCTCGACGGGGTGCTCTGCAACGCTCCCTCGGTGATGGACACCCTCATCGCCCAGGGCAAGATGCCCGTCACCATAGGCGTGTTTCTCCAGCCTGGCATCATCAAGGATGCCACCGGCACCGTGGTGCGCTACAACCGCAGCAACGAATTCGACCGCACCACCGACACCTTTGCCGAATTCCTCGAAAAAGAGGTGCTCCCCGAGGTGCAAAAACTCAACGACGCCAATGGCACCCCCCTGCGCATCTCTCGCCACAGCGAAGACCACATGATATTCGGCCTCAGCAGTGGCGGCATCGCCGCATTCATGGCCGCATGGCACCGCCCCGATATGTTCTCGCGCGTGTTTAGCGGCGTGGGCACATTTGTGAGTATGCGCGGCGGCAACGAAGTGCCCATGTTTGTGCGCAAAGGCGAGCCACGCGCCCTCAAGGTGTGTCTGCAAGACGGCACCGCCGACGCCTGGAACCCTCTGTTCGGCAGTTGGTATGAAGGCAACCAGATGCTCGCCTCAGCCCTCGACTTCGCCGGCTACAAGACAAAATACGACTGGAGCGACGGCGGCCACAACGTGAAGCGCGCCACCGAAATCTTCCAGCAAGTGATGGAATGGATGTGGGAAGGATGGCCAGCCGACATCGTGCCAGGCACCACCCAGAACGACCTGCTCGCACAAGTGCTCGTGCCCGACAGCGAATGGGAACGCCCCGACACGATCGTGAAAATGCCATCCACATGGGGCAACATGGTCTATTACCCCGACATGTCGCTGGCAGTGAAAGCCGTGAAGGGCAGCAACTGCCTCAACCAGATCATCGTGGACGACGGCCAGAACATGTATGAGCAGCCATTCTACTGGCTTCACAGTTACGACAACGCCCAACTCGAAATCGGCCCCATGGAATTTGACGCCGACGGCAACCTCTGGGTAACCACCAACGCCGGCATCCAGATTTGCGACCAGAACGGCCGCGTGCGCGGCATCGTATCGCTCCCACGCACCACCCAAAAGGTGACCTGGAAATCCATAAAAATCCAAGACGGCGCCGTGATCCTGATGGACACCGACCAAAACGCCTACGCCCGCCCATTCCACGTAAAAGCCCCCCAAGGCGGCATCCGCCCCAAATCCCAAGGCCAAGGATAAGAGTTGCCGGAAAAGAAAGCCACATATATCGAGGGCGTAGGATGGCGACGCGAGCACGTCCCCTCTACGATGCGTAGAGCAAACTGGCGCGACTACTACGACCGTGGCATCTATATGGTTACGCTCGCCACCGAAGGCAGGGTTCCGTTGCTTGGCAGCCTGAGTTACGACCATGGCAAACCCGAAACCGCCACGGTAAAGCCGACTCAGTGGATCTTTTGTGGGGATAATGATTCAGATAAATTGCAGATGGGCTGCAATCCCGCTAGGGATTGGATGTGTGTAGGCAGGTATGCAGCGGAGGCGCTGCG
>JAUNCU010000105.1 GCA_030526455.1 Bacteroidales bacterium
AATGGAGCGAAGCGGAATGAAGCAGCGCCGGAGCGAAATGCCTGCACCCGATGCATCCTAAAAATGCATTCCATGGGAATGCGACAACATCGTCAATACGCACATTTACAAGGATATATGATGTGAAAATCAAATAGCATCCATAGCGTGGTCGCATCCCGATGGGATGCAAATTTGTACACGATCAGGTGCAGGCATTTCGCCGTGATTCCACTCCGCTTCGCTCCGTTCCATCACGGCTGCATACCTGCCTACACACATCCAATCCCTAAAGGGATTGCGCCGCCTCTACCACTAATTTACCCCCTGTGTTTTTCCACTGAACCTAAGTTTTCGGACAGCCCCTCACCAAAAAAGTGTCACAAAACAAAAAGCGTCAACGCGTTGATGTACAACTCGTTGACGCCATTCAGAGTACCCTCGCTGGGAATCGAACCCAGATTTAAGGTTTAGGAAACCTTCGTTCTATCCGTTGAACTACGAAGGCATTGCTTTGAATGCTTTGGCAAAGATAGTGCAAATCTTTGATTTAGGCAAGTGCGGCGGCACTTAGTGGGGCGCGTGGCATAAAATAAGCGTGCACAACGAGGCTGCTGAGGCCGCTTTGCGCACGCTTTATGCTGTTGCGAGATGTGTGTGGCTGCAGTGATTAGTGGAGCATGGCTACCACGTAGTTCTGGAGCCAGTAGGCGATGATGCCGGCAAAGTAGCCCACAGCCACGAGCCAACTGATTTTCTTCATATACCAGCCGAAGTTGATGCGTTCGAGACCCATCACCACTACGCCTGCTGCCGAACCCACAATGAGGATGCTGCCGCCCACGCCGGCGCAGTAGGCGAGCAATTGCCAGAAGAGGCCGTCGACGGCGTAGTCGCCCACGAGATCGGTGTACATGCCCATGCAGCCTGCCACGAGGGGCACGTTGTCGACGATGCTTGATATCACGCCTATGATGCCTGTCACGAGGTAGTGGTTGCCGCAGGATATGTCGTTGAGCCACTGGCCAGCTAGTTCAAGCACCTTGATCTCTTCGAGGCAACTCACAGCCATGAGGATGCCGAGGAAGAAGAGGATGGTGCTCATGTCGATGCGGCTGAGCACCCTGCTCACGCGGCGCTTCATGCTGTCTTGGCGATAGCGGGCCTTGCGGTAGAAGATTTCGATGGTGGTCCAGAGCACGCCCAGCACGAGGAGGATGCCCACGAATGGGGGAAGGCTGGTGAGGTTATGGAAAATGGGCACGAAGCAAAGGCCGCCCACGCCGAGGCAGAAGATGGTTTTGCGTTCGCGACTGGTGAATGTTTCTTCTTCTTCAACGGCCGACGACGCGGGGGCATCGAGTTGGCCTTTGAGCATCCATTGCATAATGAGCGCAGGCACCACTGCCGACACGAGCGATGGGAGGAAGATTTCGGTGATTACGCCTTGCGCGGTGAGCAGGCCCTTGTTCCAGAGCATGATGGTGGTAACGTCGCCAATGGGCGAGAAGGCGCCACCTGAGTTGGCTGCGATAATCACGAGCGAGGCAAACATGAGGCGGTCCTGACGGTCGTCTACGAGTTTGCGCAGCACCATCACCATCACGATGCTGGTGGTCATATTGTCGAGAATGGCACTGAGGAAGAAGGTCATGAACACGATGCGCCACAGCAGTCGGCGCTTGCTGGTGGTGCGCAGTGCGTTTCTTACGAAGTTGAAACCTCCGTTCTGGTCCACGATTTCCACAATGGTCATCGCGCCCATCAAGAAGAAGAGCGTGGTGCCAGTGCTTCCGAGATGCTTCTCGATAATGGCGTTGACGAGTTCGTGAGAAAAATTGGGGATGTAACTAGCGGGATCCATCATGAAAAGCGTCCAGGTGGCCACAAACATCAGCAGCGCGATGGCGGCCTTGTTCACCTTTGTGACACTCTCAAGCGCGATACACGCATAGCCTAAGATAAACACAACGACGATGGCAATGGTTAATGTAGTCATGCAAAAAACTTATTTATAAATCATATCAAAATAATAACACGTAATTGGAGCGGTTCAGTTCCAAAAGCAAAGGCAAAGGTAGAATTTTTTCCTAACACGAGCAATTTAATTGCCAAAAAAATGTAAAAAAATGTTTAAAGGGCTGATTATGCGTTTTTTCAGGGTCTGGGGTTTTTCAGGGGGTGTTTCGGCGGCGGGGGAAGAATGCGGCCACTAGCAGGAGGGCGACGCCCGCTGCGATGTACCAGGGCCACCAGCGCCCGGCGCGCTCCACGCGGTAGTCTTCGGCGGTGAAGCGCCCTTCCATCACGCATTTGATGTAAGGGAGGCCGTTTGTGATGCCATGGTAATAGGTGTGGCCGTCGTAGATGGGACCGGCCACTTTGTCGCTGCCCAGGTGGCGGCAAAACATGCGGGCAAAACGTGGCTTGAGCACTTCGCTCGGCGCCACATAGGCACGGGGGCGACCCGTGGTGCGGGGCTTGAGCACAAGCAAGAGCGCCGCACGGTCGCGCGAGAGGCCCCACTGCTTCACCAACTGGCGTGCCGATTCCTCCACCCCGCCGCACACCATCGAAGAATCCATGATCGCCACCACGATTCGGTTGCCCGTGGCGCTGTGGTAGGTGCGTAGCGAGTCGTCGAGGGCGCGCAAGGTGTCGGGGTGAAGCGCCCCCACCCTATCGGCCACAAAACAGCCTTTCGGAGGCGCAACGGCAGCGCTGGCTGTGAGCCAAGAAAGGGCCCACAGCAGCAACGCGCATATCAAAAGCCAGGACGGTCGCATCGTTATTATTTTGATGCTGAGAGGGTTGAAACGATATCAAGCACGGCAGCCGAAACGGCACCGTAGTAGTCACCCGCCTTCAGTTGAGGCACCATGATATCTTCGATAATGCGGTTGCATGCCTCGTCGGAGAGCACTTGCTTCAGTCCAGCACCGGGCGCGATAGCCACCTTGCCCTCGGCCTTTTCAGTCTTGGGCTGGATGAGAATCACCACGCCATTGTCCTTTTCTTTGTCGCCCACGCCCCACTTGTTGCCAATCTCGCTAGCCACTTTAAGGGCGTCATTGGCGCCGATATCGCTCAGCGTCACCACGGCGATTTGCACGGGCACCTCGGCGGCATAGCGACGAAGGTCGTCTTCCAGGCCGCGGATGCTGTCGCCCAGCACACCGGCGTAGTCGTTGGCCATCATCTCGGGGCGCTCAGGAAGATCCTTTACGCTGAGCACTGCCTTTTCCACCTGCTCGGTAGCAGCGGCCTCAGCGCTGGCCTCACCTTGCTGAGAATCAGACTTATTACACATAGCGCACACCACAGCAAGCGCCACCACCATCACGGAGAGAGAAAAACGTTTCACCATCTTTTTCATATCAAAAAAATAAAAAATTACCACACATTTAGATAAAAGGGACGGTTCCTTCTACTTTCATCTATTTTTCTAGATAATGAGCATCTTTTTTGGTAGTTGCTTTATAACAAAAGAACCGTCCCTTTGTTATAAAAATTTGCATAAAAGAGGGTCTGAGAGGGGTTGCTGGCAGGTTACCATTCGCCGCCGGCACCACCGCCGCCGAAGGAGCCGCCGCCCCAGTCGTCCCAGTCGTCGCTCGAACTTGAACTTCTCGAACTGTGGCTGCTGAATATCCACGAACCGCCGCCAGTGTAGGTGTCCCAGCCCCATTTCTTGGCGAAGTAGTCTTTGAGGAACATGGCATCGATAAATCCAAACAGGCAAATGCCCAGGAAACCAAAAATCATAATCAGGCCTATCCACAGCCATATGTCGAATGGTTCGGGATTGTCGTCGTCGTATTTGTCGATGTCGTATTCGCCACGGCACACGGGCATCACCACTTCAAGGGCGGCCCAGGTGGCCGACACGTAGTCGTTGCCCGCCTTCAGGTGAGGCATCATCTGATTTTCCACGATGCGCTTGCACAGCACGTCGGGCAAGGCGCCTTCGAGGCCGCGGCCGGTTGCGATGTACACCTTACCTTTTTCCTCGGCGGTTTTGGGTTTGATGAGAATCACGATACCATTGTCGCGTCCCTTCTTGCCAGCGCCCCAGCGGTTGCCGATTTCGGTGGCGAACTGGTTGGGCGTGTAGCCTTCAAGGTCGGTGACGGTGACGATGGTGATTTGGTTGGAGGTGTGGTCGGCAAATGCGCGAAGCGAATCTTCCAGTTGAGCGATAGTCGACTCGGGGAAGATGCAAGCGTAGTCGTTCACCAGGCGTTTTGGGCGAGGAAGACTCATCACGCTGCCCGTGTAGGGCTTGCGGGCGAAGGCCACCGAGGCGTCGGCCGCACTTTCGGCCGCTTTCACTTCATCGGCAGTGGCAGTAGGTGTAGGCTGCTCGGAAGTGGCATTTTGCGACACCACCTGCTCGGTGCGAGGCTTTGCGCTGTCGGTGTCGTCGTCGAAGAAGCCTTCGGCATAAAGACCCACCACCACACACACCGCCATGATGCCCAAGAACAGTAAGCAACCTTCCCAACGCTCGCGGTAGATGCTTTTCTGCTTCTTCGGGGGCTCGACTGGAGGCTCAGTTTCGCCACGGGCCGCACGGGCCGCAGCGGCTTGGGCGCGTGTTTCGGCAGCACGAGCCTGACGTTCGGCCTCGGCTGCGGCAGCCATAGCCTGTGCCTTTTTCCTTTTTTGGTAGGCTTGTTCCGCCTCTTCAATTTTTCGGCGTTTCGCATCCTCTTCCCATTCGCGTTTCAGACGCTCCTGCTCCTCAGCACATTCACGCTCCAGGCGCGCCACCTCCTGCTCATAGGCGTCGGCGTAGGAGATTTCTTCCTGAGGCTCAACGACAGGAGTGGGTTCTGGCTCTGACGGAGGCGCCACAGGGGCAGGCTCCGGCGTCACCGCTGGTGGTGGAGGAGGAGTGGGAGGTGTGGCGGGAGTGCCGAAAGGCGGAGGTGTGGGTGGCACTGGTGCATTAGCGCCCTGGAAAGGAGGAGGAGCCAAAGGAGCACCCTCGCTATTGGGATTGAGTTGATCGTTGTTCATAACCGAAAAGCCTATAAAAATTGAAACAAAATAGATAAAAGGGACGGTTCCTTCTATCTATTTTGCTGATGATTTGAGAGCGTTTTTTATAACAAAAGAACCGTCCCTTTGTTATAATGATTCGGTGGTTTTATAACAAAAGAACCGTCCCTTTGTTATAAAAGTTGCTGGCTGGCTACCAGGAGCCGCCGGCACCGCCGCCGCCGAAGGAGCCGCCGCCGAAGCCGCCCCAACCGCCGCCTGACGATGAGGATGAGCCCCAGCCGCCTCCGCCGAAGGATGAGGTGCGACCCGATGAGGTGTAGGTGCCTCCCGATGGACCCCAGATGCCGATGGCGATAAAGACGAGCAATAGGCCTATCATGAATGCCCAGCCCCATGGGCCGAGGTCTTCATCGTCTTGATAGGTTTCGTAGTCGTATTCGCCGCGGCACACGGGCATGATCACTTTCAGCGCTGCCCAAGTGGCTTTCTCGTAGTCGTTGTTTTCTTTGAGGATGGGTATCACCTTGTCCTCGATGATGCGGTGGCAGAACACGTCGGGCAATGCGCCTTCAAGGCCACGGCCTGTGGCGATGTAGAATTGTCCTTTAGAAGAACGCGTCTTGGGCTTGATGAGGATTACGACGCCATTGTCGACTTTCTTCTGACCCACGCCCCAGCGCTCACCTATTTCGGTGGCATACTGGTTGGGCGTGTAGCCGTAGAGGTCGGTGACGGTGACCACGGTAATCTGGTTCGACGTCTTGTTGGAGAGCAAGCGCAGCGAATCTTCCATCTGCTTGATGGTGGATTCGGGGAGGATGCAGGCATAGTCGTTCACCAGGCGATCGGGGCGTGGAAGGTCGAGCACATTGCCGGCGTAGGGCTCGCGCTCCATGCCAGTGCCCACAGCCGCTGCCCTATCGCCTTCTGCCGATGGCAGGTCTTGAGGATCGCTGTGCTGCGTGGTGGTTTGTTCCACCGCGGGCTTAGCCTTGGAAGCGGGTGTGGACTTCTTCAGCGGTCACGAGGCCGTTGTACTGGCTGATAGCCCACATAGCGAGGAGAGCCACTACGCCGATAACTACCCATTTCGACATACCGCCACGTGCTGCAGGAGCGGCTGCTTGTTGTTAAGGTGCTTGATTGTTGCCAATTGCATTCATAATTTCAATAGTTTTTAAAGAGTTATTAATTGATTATATTTCTATTCGCATTAATTCAACTTTGCGAAGATACGAAATTTGTGTGATAATTCGCAATTTTCATGCCAAAAAATGAAAAAAAGTTGCAGAGGCGCCAAAGCGCTATCGCGCAGAGTGTGGCGCGCACAAAAAAATCTCACACAGAAATCGCGATGTTTCTGTGTGAGACGGGGTGCTATTCTATGTAGTGATTAGCGGAGTTGGGTTACTTCACCATTACGCCCATGGTGTTGTAGAGGTGACCGCCGTGCTTGATGTAGATTTGGCCGTCGATCACGACTTTGCGGGGCGCATCGACCTTCGATGGTGCCGCTGGATCGGTGATGCCGGTGGGCGTTTCCTCAATCTGGAAGTAAATCTTATCAACCGCTGTGTCGGCGTTCAGGCCCGAGGCGGTGAGGTAGGCCGTCTGGGCGTGGAGAATGGTTGATTCAGGAGCCGCAAACTCAGCAACCTCAGGCGTACTGCTCTTTGAGAGCACGTAGTAGCGCTCAAGTTCAGAGCAACGCTTTCTCGTGAGGGTGCCGTGGAAGAGGTTCTTCTCTACAGCCTTTGCGGTGTTCTTTTGGGCGAAAAGCGCTGGATACACGCCTTCAGCACCACCGATAAGCACAGGGGTGTTGGCGGGAATCACATCGTGGATTTGCTTGAGCACCACGATCACGCTGTCGGTCATAGTGATCACCGCCTTTGCGTAGAATGCGCGCAAGCCATCGTTGATGTAAAGGTCGTTGGGCGCAAAGAGCGACGTCCAGCCTTGGCTTGGGATGGCCAAAGAGTCGGGCAGGATGGCGTTGCCATAAGGCTGCCAGCGCTCTTGATAGTATTCCACAACATTGTGAGGCACGAATATGCGGAAGTCGAGGCGCACGTCGTCGAAGGTCATGTCGCTAATCTTTGTGAGGTGTTCTTCATCCCATGCCTTGCAGTGAACTGCGTACAGGCCATGGCAGCCCTTGAAAGCGGCACGGCCAATATATTCAATCTCCTCGGGAATGATGATAGAGGTGATGTAGGGGTTGTTGGTGAACACATCGTCGTTCAGTATCTCCACTGGGCGGTCGAAAGTAATCACACCTACGCCGTCGGCAAAGTCGTTGTAAGCGATGTCGGCTTCGCCAAATGGCCTTTGGATAGGATTGGGCTCAATCTTGCGGTCGGCGGTGTAGACGATTTGGCCTGGGATGGGGCGAACGAAACGGAAACCACCCAAATCATGGAGGGGACTATGATAGTATTTCTCCATCAATTTTTCGGGCACATAGAGGATGGCTTTGGTGCCTGGGGCCTCGGGGAATGCCATTTCATCAAGATCAGGAGGAGTAGGAGCAGTGCACAATACCGATTCAAGCGCAAAGCAACGGTTGAAAGCGTGGTTGTCGATGTACTTGATGCTCTTAGGCAGCAGCACGGTGGTGAGTTGCTGGCAGTCGTCGAACAACTGGCGTGGAATGTTGGTGACGCCGTCGGGAATCACAATCGACTCCAGCGACGGGCAGCCTTGGAATGAGTTGTCGCCAATGGTGCACAGGGTTTTAGGCAGCGAGATTGACTTGAGGGCACCGCAATCGGAGAATACAAATGTGTTGGCACCGGTAACGCCTTCTGGAACCACCAGAGAGGGGAGCGATAAGCATGCGAGAAATGTGCCATGCTCTAAATATGTGACGCCAGCGGGGATATCGAATTCTTTGAGCGAAGTGCAATATGCGAATGCCAGTGAACCAAGTCGGCTGACGGTTTCGGGCAGGTCGATCGTGGCGAGGGTGCCGCAATCGGCAAAGGCGCGGATGCCCACGGTGGTGATCGTCTTGTCGAAGGTGATGATGCCCTGGCCGCCGGTATATTCGTGCTTCACAATCTTGGCACCGCCGAAATCGCCCAGCGTGTTGAAGAGAATCTTATTATCGGTGGTGGTGTAGAGAATCTGGTTGCTTGCGGGGTTGTAAGGACGAATCATGTGGGCATAGAGTGGCCATGCAGCCTTGTAGGCTTCCACCAGGTCGCCCTTCACAAAGATGCGGCACGAATCCTGCACGCCGCCAAACGATACATCGAAAACGGTGGGCACAGCATCGGCGAGGCACACCACGGTGGAGAGTGCCGAGCAGTTGTAGAACGCATGGTTGCCAATTTTCTTCACACCCGTAGGCAGAATCACTGAAGTCAGGCTCTTGCTCGCGCTGAAGGCGTGGGTGGCAATTTCGGTCACACCCTCGGGCACGATTACGCTGGTGAATGCATTACAGTCGGTGAAAGCGCTTTCGCCAATGGAGGTGAGCGACGCTGGCAGTTCCACATCGGCAAGGCTGCTACAGAAGGCGAAGGCATAAGAGCCGATAGAGGTGAGCGTAGAAGGCAGCACCACATTTTTCAGATTATCACAAGAGGTGAATGCATCGTTTCCAATCGACAAGAGTCCTTCGGGGAAGGAGATCGAACGAAGTTTTTCGTTGCGATAGAAGATGCCGTTATACACCTTGGTGAGCGGACGGTCGAGGGTGATGATACCACGGCCATCGACATACACATTGCTCACGACCTTTGCATCGTCGAAGGCAAATTCGCTCAAGCGCACGGTAGAGCCATCGGTGGTGGTGTAGAACACCTCATCGGCGGCGGGCAAGTCGGAAACGAGGAGCGCTTTGTGTTTCGCCCATCCGGGGTGAGCCAAGTAGGTGTCGAGCACTTCATGATCCACACGCACGCGCAACGAAGCGGCCGTGCCCTGGAAGCAATCGTCGGTGACTTCGGGAGCCACACGGGGCTTGCAGATCACGGTGGTGAGATTAGAGCAGCCTTTGAACAGGCCAGCGCCAAGCGAAGCGATGCTGTCGGTGATGGTGAACACTTTCAGCGACGTACAGCCACGGAAGGCTTCCTTACCCAAGGTTTTCACTCCTTCGGGCCAAACGATTTCGGTGAGCGCCTTGCTGTCGGCAAAAGCACCATCGCCAATCTGCACCACTGGGCGGTCGAAAATCATCATGCCCACGCTATCGGCAAACTCGTGGGCCACAACCTTGGCCTCGCCAAAGGCCTTGTCGCCGACGGGGTTGAGTTTGGTAGCCGAGCGGTAGTAGATTTGGTCGGGGATGGGGGCAATACGGTTGCCAAACCACCCGCTCCACACTGGCGACTTGCGATAAGCATCGAGCGCCTTTGCGGGCACATAGACAGTGACGCTGGTGGTGCCTGCAAAGGATTGACCTTCCAAAACAGGAGGAGTGAGGCAAGGCACAACGAGGGTCTTCAAATTAGGACAATTGCAGAACACTTCAGTTTCAATTGCCTTGATACCCTCAGGAAGAATCACACTCTCGAGCGAACGGCATTGCTTGAAAGCGCTCTGTTCGATGCGCTGCACTTTATCAGGGATGACGATCGATGTGATGCCTGAATTGTAAAATGCGTAACTACCAATCTGGTCAACTGTGCTGGGGAGCACAATCTGCTTCAGCAATGGACAATTCGCGAAAGCCCATGGAGCAATCCAGGTGACACCTTCAGGAATATCGATTTCGGCGAGCGCTGTGCAGTCGTTGAACACATCCTGGCGTATCTCCGTCACGCCCTTTGGAATGTTGACTGATTTGAGCGCATGGCAGTCTTTGAAGGTGTGGAGCCCAAAATCGGTGACTGTGGATGGCAATTGCAAAGTTACCAGCGTTTGGTTACCGGAAAAAGCCTCGAAACCGAGCGATGTTAGGTCGCCACCGAAGGTGAGGACACCTTTTCCGTTTTCATACATCACATTGGATTTGATCTCCAAACGGATCGACCCATTATCGTTAGGCTCGATTCTTTGCTGGTCGGTGGTGGTGTACCAGATTTGATTACTGGGCACCTCCTCAGCCCATAGCGACTGCATCGTCACCAAGAGCATCGTGAGTAAGAACAATAGTCTTTTCATCTCTGTTTTCCTTTATCAAAGTAGTTATGTTGAGTTTGTTATGAATTCTCTAAGCAAAGTTACGGGAAATTCTTC
>JAUNCU010000284.1 GCA_030526455.1 Bacteroidales bacterium
GTAAGTGAACTTGCCGTCGTTGAACTTCTCCTCGGCCTCTTGCCAGTTGTTCACCTTGCCGATGCCCACACTGCCACTGCCGCTGATAGGCTTCATGAATACGGGGAAACTCACCTCGCCTTTGTCCAGACCCTCTTTCAGACCTTCCAGCGAATTGTAGGTGAGCACAGTGCGCACACCCTTTTCCTTGAGATATTTAAACATCTCATATTTGTCGAAACACAGGCGAGCCGTCCACTTGGCTGGGCAAAGTGGGAGGATGCCTTTAGCCAGCAAATCCTCGCGATGCTGAGCCAGCAGTTCGATTTCGGGGTCGATGAGCGTGGTGATGGCTTTCACGTCGCTCTTTTGGCAAATCTCCAGAATGCGGTCATAATACGAAGGATCGGAGATTCTGGGAACCAGATAAGTTTCGTCGGCCGCAAACAGTGCTGGCGCCACAGGGCTCATGTCGCTAGCCACAATCTTGCCGCATCCATTCATCGACTGGCGAAAATACTTCAGCAGGGTAGTGCGTCGACCACAACTGCAAAACAAAATATTATCCATATATATGTGTTTAAATAGTTGGTAGAATCGTGTTATTTATGATGTGTTCTCGAGCCGACCATTTTTCTCTGATCAACTCATATTGGTTTTCTCGGCGAATATAGATATTAGGGATGTATCGGATGAACATGGGGCTTAGGCACATGGTGTAAGCGCCCACATTGTTGTAGCGAATTCTGTCGCCCACACTCAGCAGAGGTTGCTCACTGAGCGTGTGCATGCGGTCGTATTCAAGGCAGGTGCAGCCGCTCACCACTTGTGATTTCACGACGGGTTGCCCCTCTTTCCGACAAACCACTTCGCTCAGATAACCGCTCTTTTTGAAAAACGGGTCGATGTCGTTGCGGCTGCCGTCGGTGGTGATGAACCACAGGTCGTTTTCCACGTGCTTCACATCTATCACTTCGCTAATGAATGAAAAGCATGAAGCCACAAGGGCATTGCCAGGCTCAACAATCACACGCAAATGCTGCATGCCGTGGTGTGAGAGTGTGCCATAGAAGGCATTGGAGTAGTCATTATATGTGGGCTTGTTAGGGAAAATTCCAAAGTAGCCACCTCCCACATCAAGGTAATCAAGTTTCAAGCCATATTTTTTGATGGTGCAGCAAGCAAAATCAATGGAATTCTGGTAGAACCTCACACTCCGGCTGTGGGCGGTGCGGTGAATGTGCAAGCCCGCAAGGGATACATTCTCCAACATAGCGATGCGATTGATGGCGTCGGCGAATTCCTCGGTTTCATCTGAAAAACCGAACCGGCTGTTGTCGTTTTCGCCGTCGGCATCTTCAGGCGATATTTTTGAAATGTTGATGTTGAGGCGAATGCCCACGCTGTATTTGCCATCTTTTGGCAATTCTGCGAGCCAGTTGAGTTCGCGTTTTGTTTCGATGTTGACGATGGCACCGCCTATGATGGCGTCGAGGAATGTGGCTTTTGATTTCATGGGGCCATTGTAAATGATGTTGCACTTCTTGAATCCACACAGCAGTGCCAATTCATATTCGTCGTGCGACACCACTTCGGCGTAGGCGCCCATTTCCCCCGCAAGCCTCATGCAAGCAGGCACGGAATTGGTC
>JAUNCU010000106.1 GCA_030526455.1 Bacteroidales bacterium
GGACGGTTCTTTTGATGGCATTTCTAAATATCTGATTATAAGGACTTACTTCCCTGCCATCAAAGGGACGGTTCTTTTGATGGCATTTCTAAATATCTGATTATAAGGACTTACTTCCCTGCCATCAAAGGGACGGTTCTTTTGATGGCATTTCTAAATATCTGATTATAAGGACTTACTTCCCTGCCATCAAAGGGACGGTTCTTTTGATGGCATTTCTAAATATCTGATTATAAGGACTTACTTCCCTATTTCGTCGTTAAGGAGGCGGCCTTGGAGGCGTTCAGCCACTTTTCGCCAGTCTTTGCTGCGGAGGTAGTCTTTGATGATTTCGGCGTGCTTCATGTGGTGCATGTCGGAGCCGAGGAAGTCGACCATATCATTCTTCACGAGCCAGTGGGCCGTTTCGCTTGCGAGGCTGCCGAAGTAGCCGGTGAGCGAGAGTATATTCACCTGGAATTTCACATTGGAGTTGTGCATGGCCTTGTAGCGATCGCGGTTTTGAGCCCAGTAGGGATAGCGCTCGGGGTGAGCGAGAATGGGGTGATAGCCCTTGCAGGCGAGATCGAACATCATCACGTCGGACCCGATAAGTTCCTGAGCGAAAGAGTTTTCGAGCAACACATGATTGCCTGGCATAGGCAGCACATGGCCAGCGGCGTATTCACGCTGCCAATAGTCGTCGATGCGGTATTCGGCCGAGAGATGAAGTTCCACATCGAGCCCGGCTTCCGCTACTGCGTCCTTGAATGTATCGAAAGCGGCACTGAGCGTTTCGGGAGTGTTTTCAAAAGTTTCTGAAGTCACGTGCGAGGTGAGAACCACGCGGTTGATACCCATCTCCATATTCGCCTTCAGCAGGTCGATGCCATCTTGAATCGTGCGTGCACCGTGATCCACCCCTGGCAGGATGTGGCAGTGCACATCGGTATTGTAGAAGAGTTTTACATCCTCTTTCTTTTTTCGGAAGAAGTTAAACATTATATATTGCGTTCTATAAATTAATTTCGCAAAGTTAATAATTTTTGAGGGGAATAGCGTGGTGGCGAGGAAAAAAATCGTTAACTTTGAAAGAAATTACAATAGCAATGACAAGCAAACACTTCACCCTCATACTCCTCGCGCTCATGGGCATGGGCGCTGCGAGTGCCTCTGCCGCACCAAAGGCCGAAGCCGACACCATCAACGCCCAGTGGCAGCGCACGATACTCGCCGCCGTCGACTCATTCCCCCACCTGGGAGGATACTACACCGGCGGAAAGCCTAACGCCCTCTTCGCCACCACCACGTGGCAAGGCCTGCACGCCGCGTTCCAGATGGGGAAAGCCGACGCAAAGCCCCGCTTCTGCCCCGCAAAAGCCCAGCCTTCGTTTTGCTCCAGCGCCACCTATGCCGCACTGGTGAAAGCGCTCATTATGTGGGACAAAGACGGGCAAATCGGCACCGAGGCTTGGCGCAACATGAAGCCCTATGTGGGCATTGCCGACGAACTCAACCCCGACAGCATAGGTCAGAACGACGGCGAAGGATTCTGGGGACGAGCCAACGCCAACGGCCCGTCCATCGGTGTGCTCGTGCACGAACTGAAAGCGGGCTTCAGCCACACCGCATTCCGCGGCGCGAAATCGGAACGCAACAAGGAAACGCCCGATGAGCAATACCTCACCGACGATCAGTGGCGCGCTCACCCCGTTTGGGCACACGCCGTGAAAGGCGACTTCATGAAGATATTCTGGGACCGAAACGAGAGCCGAGGCCGCGACAATGGCGCCATCGTGGGATGCAACGACGTGAAGGGCGACGACCAGGAAGCGGGCCACAGCGTGATTTTCATGGGCTACACCCCCGACGGGAAGGTGACCTACTGGAGCAGCAACGGCCCCGGGAAAAATCCTGAAAACATGGGCTACAGCATTGCCACATGCGATAAAACCGACATTCAGCGCGTGGTGTTCACTCGCATCACGCATCCCGAGCGCTTCGACGCGGTGAAGCACATGCACCCCAAGCACGTGAACCAGTATCTCTACGACCTCAACGGAAAGAAACACAGCACCACAGCCGAACTGAAAGCGCAGTGCGGCATCAAAGAATAAGCAAACGAAACACAACAATGGAAAATATCAAAGAATTCAAGCACGACTACTTCCTCACCGCAGCCGAGTGTAACCCCGAAAAGGAAATGCCACTGTCGCTGGTGATGACAAAAATCATAGAAGTGGCCACCATGCACGCCAACGCATGGGGCGTGGGCTACGCCAACATGATTGCCAGCAACCAGGGCTGGGTACTCTCACGCGTGACCATAGAAATGAAGCGCTACCCAAAGGTGAACGAGGCCTACAAGTTCATCACATGGATTGAAGACTACAACCGCCACTTCTCGCAGCGCAACATGGAGATACAGGACCTCAACGGCGAGGTGATAGGCTACGTGCGCACCATATGGATGGTGATCAACTTCGCCACCCGCGAAAGCGTGGACATCAGCCAGTTGAGTTACATACGCGAAAACATCAGCGACCACCCCTGCCCTATCGAGCCGCAAAGCCGATTGCGCCCCGTGAGCAACGGCAAGACGGTGGACTACACTTTCCGATACATGGATTGCGACATCAATCGCCACGTGAACACGGTGAAATACCTCGACCTGCTGCTCAACCAGTTTTCGCTCGAGAAATTCGACCGCGAAATCGTGAAGCGCCTGGAGATTGCCTTCCTCAAAGAAACACTCTACGGCACCGAGGCGCAGATTCACCTCGACGACAGCGACCCCATGGACTGCAAACTCAGCATCGACGTGGATGGGGCCAGCCACGTGAGGAGCCGCATCATTTTCAGCCCTCGAGAATAGCCGAGCCGTCGACGCCCTCAATGCGCACTTTCAGCGCCGGCATCTTGTCGGCGTCGCATTCGAGCGTCATCACGCAATCGTTGTCGAATTGCTGGTCGACCACCTTCACAGGCTCCGACTTCACAATCTTCATCACATCGTTCATGCACAAGTAAGGGAAATTCCAGAATTTCGGCATTCTCAATCGCCAGGCGAGCAGCCTCGCGATAGGCCACGATAAGGCCCGACGTGCCCAACTTGATGCCGCCGAAATAGCGCACCACGGCAATCACCACATTGGTGAGTCCGAATGAGTTGATTTGCCCCAGAATGGGTTTTCCCGCCGTTCCCGATGGTTCGCCATTGTCGCTCGAGAGATACTCATTTCGCTCAGTGCCAATCATGTAGGCCCAGCAGCAGTGGCGCGCGTCGTGGTATTCATTAGAAATGGCCTTCACCACAGCCTTCGCCTCGTCGGCAGTCGACACAGGCACAGCGAAAGCGAGAAACTTACTCATCTTCTCGGTGTACTTCGCCTGTGCGCGATCTTTTATGGTCTTGTAGAAATCACTCATAGTGCATTGTCGTTAATTTTTTCGGCTTGCAAAGTTACACAACAAAGCGTTGAATTGCAAATCAATGCATTTTTTCCACAACATTATTTGCGGCTGAATGCACCTAAAACCACAAAAAATGCTTAACTTTGCGTAGTGTATGCACTGATGCTACACACCAAGCAACCAATACTATAAACACATCAAAAATTACTAACATTTTAAAACTTTATTTATTATGAGTCAATGGTTTGAAACTAAAGTAAAATATGATAAGACAATGCTCGACACCGGTGCCATCAAATCGGTTACCGAGCCCTATCTGGTCGATGCACTCTCGTTCACCGAAGCCGAGGCCCGCATCATCAAGGAGATGGAGCCATTCGTGAAAGGCGACCTCGTGGTGACCGCAGTGCGCAAAGTGCGCCTCGACGACGTGTTCTACCACGAAGGCGGCGACCGCTGGTACAAGGTGAAAATCAACATGCTCACCATCGACGAGAAGACCGGCGTAGAAAAGCGCACCGCAAGTTTCAGCCTCGTGCAAGCCAGCGAATTCAAGTTGGCGCTCGAATATTTCATGGAAGCCATGAAGAGCGTGCTCTTCGACTTTGAAATCGTGAACATCACCGAGATGGCTTACCTCGATGTGTATGGCGCCGACCTGGGCGGCAACAAAGCAGAAGAATAATGCCCTCAATAGCAGAAAAAATAAAGGAATTACACAATCAGTTGCCCGCCGGCGTGAGTCTTGTGGCTGTTTCGAAATATCATCCAGTAGAACAACTTCAAGAGGCTTACTCCGCTGGGCAACGCCTTTTTGGCGAAAGCCACGCCCAAGAACTGGTGGTGAAAGCACCCGCCATGCCTGCCGACGTGCAGTGGCACTTCATCGGCCACCTGCAGCGCAACAAGGTGCGCGCCATCATGCCCATCGTGACGATGATTCACAGCGTGGACAGCATTCGCCTGCTCAACACCATCGAGAAAGAGGCCCAGCGCATAGGCCGCGAGGTGGACGTGCTGCTCCAACTTCACGTGGCTCAGGAAGAGGCAAAGAGCGGATTCGGTATCGACGAACTGATATTGCTCGCTCGCGAGGGCGCATTTCAGACCTACGAGCACGTGCGATTCCGCGGACTCATGGCCATGGCCACCTTCACCGACGACACCTCCGTCATCGAGGCCGAATTTGCCTCGGTGGCCGAAACCTTCAGCACCCTGCGCGAAGAATGGCACTTCCCGCTCGAAACCTTCACCGAAATAAGCATGGGCATGAGCGACGACTGGCCACTGGCGGTGGAAAAAGGCGCCACGCTGGTGCGCATCGGCACCGACATTTTCGGGCCAAGACAGTACTGATGGTGCCAAAAACTCTCATTTTGGTGCAATTCAACGCTTTTTTCACAAGAAAAAGAATAAAAATGCTATTTCAAGTGAAAAAAATGATGTACTTTTACAAAGTGAAATCTTCTATTGCTTAAACTAACAACTAATAATAACTTAAACAAAACTACTTTTCACAATGGCAGAACAACAGAAAAAAGGCGTATTCGTCGCCGTGATCGCAATGATGTTTCTCTTTGCGATGATTTCGTTCGTTACCAACATGGCAGCCCCATTCGGACAAATCTGGAAAATCCAGTATGAGTGGGCAGGCATGATGGGCAACATGATGAACTTCGCAGCCTACCTCTTCATGGGTATTCCTGCAGGTATTATGATCACCAAAATCGGCTACAAGAAAACAGCCCTTGTAGCACTCGTGCTCGGCTTCACCGGTGTGCTCGTTCAATACATCTCCAGCACCCTCGACGGCAACGCCATCAGCACCTATATCGTTTACCTCCTTGGCGCATTCATTTGCGGTTTCTGCGTGTGTATCCTCAACACCGTGGTTAACCCTATGCTCAACCTCCTCGGTGGCGGCGGCAACAAAGGTAACCAATTCATCCAAATCGGCGGTTCGCTCAACTCACTCGCCGGCACATTCACCCCACTGCTGGTGGGCGCTATGATTGGCCAGGTGACCAAGAGCACCTCTATGGGCGACGTATCGCCACTGCTGATGATTGCTATGGCTATCTTCGCTGGCGCATTCGTTATCATCTTCTTCACCAAGATCACCGAACCCGAACAGGCTGAAGGCGACATCATGAGCATGGTGAAAGGCGCGCTCGGCTATCGTCACCTCGTGCTCGGCATCATCGCCATCTTCTTCTACGTGGGTGTGGAAGTGGGCATCCCAGGCGAAATGATTTTCTACCTCAGCAAGCCAGTGGCTGAAGGTGGCGTGCTTGGTAGCGCAGCCATCGCCGGCACCGTGGCAGCCATCTACTGGTTCCTCATGCTGGTGGGCCGTCTCACCTCTTCATTCATCAGCGACAAGGTATCGTCACGCACTCAAATCGTGACCGTGTGCAGCATCGCTCTCGGTCTGCTCCTCGCTGCCATCTTCATCCCTGAAAGCGTAACATTCAGCCTCCCAGGCAGCGCTGAAGCACCAGCCGACTTCGTGCTCTTCACCTTCACCGGTGGCCAACTCCCTGTGAAGTGCCTCTTCTTCGTGCTTTGCGGTCTGTGCACCTCAGTGATGTGGGGTGGCATCTTCAACCTCGCCACTGAAGGCCTCGGCAAGTACACAGCAGCCGCTTCTGGTCTGTTCATGACCATGGTAGTGGGTGGTGGTGTAATGCCTCTGCTGCAAGACATGCTCGCTGGCGTGGTTGGCTTCATCAACAGTTACTGGATTGTAGTGGCCATGGTTGCTTACATGCTCTTCTACGGCCTCGTAGGCAGCAAGCCAGCAAAGAAATAAACACCGCATCGCGCGCTCACTGCAGCGCCCGGTAAACTTCTCACGACTGTAGTCCATCACCAGGGCTACAGTCGCTTTTTTTATGCGAAAATGCGAAATAACGGAGGCAATTAAACCAAAACACGCCTTTTTTGTCCTAAATATGTGTAATTGAGAGGATATTGATTGCCCATGTGCAATATTTTTTGTAATTTCGTAAAGTATTAGAAAAATGCTAATTACACCCAATAATAATTTTTGAACAAGATGAATGCAAATCTCATGACCCGCGCTGCCGACAATATCCGTGTATTGGCAGCGGCTATGGTGGAAAAAGCGAAGTCAGGACACCCAGGCGGCTCTATGGGCGGCGCCGATTTCGTGAATGTGCTTTATTCAAAATTTATCGTCAACGACCCTGCCGACCCCACATGGTTTGCGCGCGACCGTTTCTATCTCGACCCCGGTCACATGTCGCCCATGCTCTACGCAGTGCTCCACCTCACAGGGAAATACACAGTTGAAGATTTGCAGAAGTTCCGCACCTGGGGCAGCATCACTCCCGGTCACCCCGAAGTCGACCCCGTGCACGGTGTGGAAAACACCTCTGGCCCTCTCGGCCAAGGCCATGTGATGGCAGTGGGTAGCGCCATCGCCGAGCGCTTCATCGCCACCCACTACAGCGAAGTGTTCGCCCACAAGACCTACGCTTTCATTAGCGACGGTGGCGTGCAGGAAGGCATCTCGCAAGAAGCCGGTCGCATCGCCGGTCTGCTGGGACTGAACAACCTCATCATGTTCTACGACAGCAATGAGGTGCAACTCTCTACCGACTGCAAAGACGTGTCGAACGAAGACACCGCAATGAAATACCGCGCATGGAACTGGAACGTGATTGAAATCGACGGCACCGACCCAGTAGCCATCGCCGAAGCACTTGAGGCTGCGCTGAAAGAAGAAAAGCGCCCCACCATCATCATCGGCCGCACCATCATGGGCCGCGGCTGCGTGACCGAAAGCGGCGAAAACTTCGAAGGCAAGTGCAGCACCCACGGCAACCCACTGAGCAAGTCGGGCGCTAGTTACGAGAAAACCATCGAAAACTTGGGTGGTGATATAAATAATGTGTGGGCCACCTTCCCCGAAGTGGCTGCCCTCTACCAGGCACGCGCCGAAGAACTGGCAAAAATCGCTGCCGAACGCAAGGCCGCTGAAGCCGCTTGGCGCCAGGCCAACCCCGAAAAGGCGCAGGAACTCGACGACTGCATCGCAGGCAAAATCACCCCTATCGACTATGCCGCCATCAGCCATAAGCCCAACATCGCCACTCGTGCCGCATCATCGAATGTGCTCGGTGCGCTGGGCGAAAACGTGCCCAACATGATCGTATCGTCGGCCGACCTCGCCAACAGCGACAAGACCGATGGCTTCCTCAAGAAGACCAAGGCATTTGCCCCAGCCGACTTCGAAGGCGCATTCCTGCATGCCGGCGTGTCGGAATTGGCAATGACCTCTATTATAAATGGTATCGCGCTGCACGGCGGCCTAATTGGCGCATGCGCCACATTCTTCGTGTTCAGCGACTACATGAAACCCGCCGCTCGCCTCTCGGCACTGATGGAACTCCCCGTGAAATTCATCTGGTCGCACGACGCATTCCGCGTGGGTGAAGACGGCCCTACCCACGAGCCAGTGGAACAGGAAGCACAAATTCGCCTGCTGGAAGAACTCAAGAACCACAGCGGACGCAACAGCATGCTCGTGCTTCGTCCTTCCGACGCTGCCGAAACCACAGTGGCATGGAAGATGGCGATGGAAAACACTTGCACCCCCACCGCTCTCATCCTTTCGCGCCAAGACGTGGCCGACCTCCCCGCTCAGGAAGGCGAAGGCTATGCTGCTCGCTATGCCGAAGCACTCCAGGCCCAACGCGGTGGATACATTATTAAAAAGAATGCAGATGCCGACGTGATTCTCGTGGGCAACGGTTCGGAAGTGGCCACCCTCTACGCCGCATCTGAAATCATCGCCCGGGAAGGCGTAAAGGCACAGATCGTGTCGGTTCCTTCAATCGGACTCTTCCTCAACCAGGATGCCGACTACCGCAACGAGGTGATTCCCGCAGGCAAACCCGCATTCGGCCTCACCGCCGGCCTGCCCTCTACCCTCTCGCGCGTGGTGCCCACTGGCCACATCATGGGCCTCGACCACTTCGGCAACTCGGCACACTACAAAGTGCTTGAAGAAAAGTTCGGTTTCACCCCCGAAAACGTGGCAAAAGAGATACTTTGCTATGTTAAAAATCAAAAATAATCAAGAAAAAAGATTTTTTCAGCAAAATATTTGCTTAATTAAAATATCGTGACTACATTTGCACAATAATTTGTGAAAGAATATCATTAAATTAAATTATTATAATAATTAAACCAAACGTAAGTTTATGAAAAAGATTACTTTATTAGCATTTGCTTGTGCCATGTTCATGGGCAATTTTTCTGCTAGCGCACAAGAAGTAACCTACGTTGAAGATGCTGCTCAGGGCTACCTTTTCAACAGAATGCAGGACAACTGGTTCGTTGAAGTTGACGGTGGTGCTGGTATGATGATGTCAACTTGGGATGCAAAACAATCATTCGGCAAGCGTCTCGGCCTCAAGGGTCAAGTTGCCGTAGGTAAGTGGTTCTCTCCTCTCATCGGTATCCGTCTGGGTGGTGAATTCAACCAGATGATCGGTGTTACTAACAAGTACGGTATCGGTTACCGTCCTTGGAACCACGCAATTGGTACTTATGAAGGTACTACTCTCCGTCCTTCTAAGTTCAACAACATCGGTGGTTTCGCTGATGTAATGTTCAACGCTACTAACTGGATTTGCGGTTACAAGCCAGGTCGTTTCTACAACGCTGTTGTATACGGTGGTATCGGCGTACACTGGGTATTCGAACACGAAAAGACTGGTGCTGAATCACGCGGCAACGACTGGAAGTACGCTGGTGGCGAAAAGAACCCACACTCACGCAACCTCAGCGCTCGTGTAGGTTTGCTCAACCAATTCCACGTAGCAAAGAACTGGGCTATCAACCTCGACCTCCGTTTCGAACTCATGCAAGAACACGCTGACGGTGCTGGCCACAAGACTTGGATTGAATATCCATCAGCACTCATCGGTGTTGCTTACAAGTTCAACAAGACTGAATGGAACGCTCCTGTAGTTCCTGTTTGCCCAGAAGTTAAGTACACCGACGCTTACGTTGACGACCTCCGCGCTAAGCTCGAAGCTGCTAACCAAAACATCGCAAACCTCAAGAAGCAACTCGAAGACTGCCGCAAGGCTAAAGTTCCTGCTCCAGTAGTAGAAAAGGAAGAAGCTCCTCTCGCAACTATCTACTTCCCAATCAACGTTTCTAAAATCGTTGGTGTTCAGAAGAATGTTGTTGAAGCAGTTTCTGAAGTTATGCAGCAAGAATCTAACAACTACGTTCTCACTGGTTGGGCTGATAACTACACTGGTAACGACAAGATCAACACTCGCCTCCGCAAGGAACGTGTAGCTACCGTTAAGAAGGCTCTCGTTGCTAAGGGTGTTGAAGAAGGCCGCCTCGATGCACAAATCAACGATGGTAACCTCACCAACTACGGTGCAAAGTGCGCTTCACTTGACCGTGCAGTAACTATCTACCGTGCAAAATAATTAAACATTAAATAGCACAACCGAAAAAGACTCGCATTCGCGAGTCTTTTTCTTTTTTATATCCTCACATAAAAAACAAATCTGTGTGATTTTAGTAGGGATAATCATTCCGTAATTGACAGATAGGCAGGGGAAGGCAAAATTCACAAACACGCCAAAATTCGGGAAATTTAAGGTAGGGACGCGATACATCGCGTCCGCATTAGGCGTTGGTAATCAAAATAATAGC
>JAUNCU010000285.1 GCA_030526455.1 Bacteroidales bacterium
TAACATTTCGCACCACCCGATTTCGGATGACATGAGAGGTTTTTGAACACATTTCATCAGGTGGGTAATAACTAGCACAAAAGGCTCCGGAGCGGAATTGCTTCGAAGCCTTTTTGCGTTATTTTGTGGGGCTATAAGCCTGTTAGGGGGGGCGGGGCTTATGCTTTCTTGGTCTTGATGACGAAGACGCATGCTGCAGCGATTACGAGGAATGCGCCGGCGAGCATGAGCATATTAGGCTGTGAACTGCCCACGAGGCTCATTACCACGCCACCGGTGGACAACTACCACTTCACCGACCAAGGCTTCGCCCGCTTCGCGCAAGTGCTAGAGCCAGCCATCAAAGCCCACGCTTTGAAATAAGATAGCGGGGAAGGGAGAAATTAGCGGAGTTTGTTGCGGAGGAAATGGGACTTGGCGTGGAGGAAGAAGCCTGCTACGCCTATGGCGTTCACTGCCACGGTGGTCCAGAATGCGGCGGCGTAGCCCATCCAGTCGGCCACCACGCCGCCCACGAGGCAGCCGAGGCCCATGCCTATGTCCCACGAGATGAGGATGGTGGAGTTGGCGGTGCCACGCTGGGCATTGGTGCCTAGATTGATGGTCATGTTTTGATATGCAGGCCACAGGTGGCCGTTGCCCAGGCCTATGAGAATGGCTGAGCCGTAATAGCCCATGCTGTTGGGCACGGCGATGAAGAGGGTGTAGCCCACCAGCGAGATGAGCATGCCCCAAGCGGCGTTGTGCACGAGGCGTCCCTCACGCAGCGCCTTGGCGCCCTGCAGTCGCGAACTAATCAGGCCCGCCGCCAGAATCATGAACCACGCACCCGTGCCGGCGGTGATGTGCATCACCTCCTTGCCGTAGATGGCGAGGTAGTTGCTCAGCACGCCGAAGCAAAATCCGAAGCACAGCATATTGGATGCCAGCCAGAGGCCTTTGAGCAGGAAAAAGCGGTCGAGCGATATGGTGCGGCCTGAAGGGTCGATGGTGCGAGGCTTCAGTTTCAGGGTGGAATCCACCGCGAGTCCTACGCCGGCGATGGCCATGGCAAGGATGAAGATGGCGTCGAAACTGCCCGTGAGATGATAGAGGAAAATGCCCACCGAGGGTGCCAGCGCCATACCCAGGTTGTTGCCCAGGCCGTAGTAGCCGATGCCTTCGTTGCGGCGCGAGGAGGGCAGCACGTCGATAGCCACGGTGCTGTTGGCCACCGTGATAGCGCCAAACGGTCCGCCATGGAGCGTGCGCACCACCGCGAAGAGCAGCAGTGTGCCAGCCAAAAGATAGCCCGCAAAGAAGATGAAAAAGATGAAAAAGGTGGTGAGCAGCACCGTTTTGCGCTGAAAATTATCCACCATAAATCCACTGAAAGGGCGGAACAGCATGGCAGTGACCGAGTACCCGCTTAGCACCAGCCCTATCATGTCTTTCGAGGAGTGGAAATGCTCGCTCAGGTAGATGGGCAGCAGCGGCGTGAGCAAATAGAAGGCGAAGAACAGCGTGAAATTCGCTATCATCACCTTCCAGTAATTGCTATTCCAGAGTTTTTCCTTCTGAGCAGGCATATTCAATTGGATACTAGATTTCTAGACATCTAGAATTC
>JAUNCU010000107.1 GCA_030526455.1 Bacteroidales bacterium
CCCGACACCGCGAAAGTGTTTTTCCAAGGCGCCTACGACGAGGGCAGCGCCTTTGTGGTGATCTCTAAGCGCGAACTCCGCCTCAATGTGTATGCCACCGTGAAAGGCGACACCACGCTCATTGTCCGCTACCCCGTGTGCCTTAGCCGCGTAAAAGGGCAGAAGGAACGCGAAGGCGACATGAAGACGCCATCGTGCACCATGGACGAGCCGTTCTCCATCACCGAGATTAAAGATGCCAGCACTTGGGTTCACGACTTCGGCGACGGACGCGGCGCCATCAAGTCGTATGGCAACTGGTTCATGCGCCTCGCCACGCCCCACAAAGGCATCGGTATCCACGGCAACACCGGCAACGAAGACAAGATGCCCGGCCGCGACAGCGAAGGCTGCATCCGCCTCACCGACGCTGGCATCGACCACTTCAAGCAGCACTACGCCACAGTGGGCATGAAAGTGGTGATAAAGGCCGAAGACGCCCCCCGCCTCCCCTTCGAAACCCCAGCCATAAAAGGAGAAGGCAAACCCATCTAATCGCGAAAACAGAAATAGATATATAGAAAAAGGTGACGCTGATACTGTCCAGCGTCACCTTTTATAGTTTTTGTAAGATCGTGTTTTAGAATTTCTGCTCGTTGAGGGTGTTGCCCTGGGCGTCGGTGATGCGCCAGTGGGTGATGTTGCGGGCCTCGGAGGAGATGCTTACGCCGCATTTTATCACCTCGCGGCCGTCGGCAGAGTAGGGGATGGCGTAGCCTTTGTCGTCGATTTGGACTAGGGCGTTGTCTACTGTGTCATCGACCTTGAGTTCAAGCACGAAAACGTGGGTTTTGGTTTGGATCACCACATCGGCACGGCCGAGGATGCTTTTTACTTCGGTATCCACCTTGCTGTTGAGCAGGGAGAAGATGATGTACATCAGCATCTTATAGAAGCCTTCGTGGTTCTTCTTCGCCATCCACTCTTTCTTCGAGATAATGTCGTAGGGGATGGTGGCGATGTAGGAACGCAACTGCTGCAGCGCACCGGCGAGGTCGCCGCCCTTTATGGCGCGCGTCATGGCGAGGATGGTTGCGTCTTGGTCGATCCTGTCGGTTTCCATCAAGTAGTTGGCCAATCCTTTCACCATGCCTTGACGCACCTCGTAATTGGGGAAATGCAGGGTGTAGGTGTCATATTCTCTGTCGTAAGATGCAATGGTGAGATAGCCGCTTTGGTACAGCAATGGGATGGGCGTGCAGGCATTTTCGCATGGCATATTGAATGTGTCGAGTTCCAGTTCTGCCCCGTCAAAATCAAGCGCATTGAATCTTGGGTGATGCTTCAGGTGATCAATGAGCGCCGTCATCGTGCCCGATTCAAACCAGTAGTGATTGGTGGACTTATCATTCAGCGCATTGAGCAGACTGAAAGGCGCATATACGTCCTCACTGTTTGGCGAGAAGTGATATCCATCGTAGTTCTTTTTGAGCAGCGCATAAGCCTCATCGGTAGTGATCCCGATAGCCTCGGCGTATTCTTCTACGCAAGGACGGAGCACGGAGTCCAGTTCCTTCTGGGTGACGCCGCAGATGCCTGAGTATTCATCAAGCATCGATATTTGCTTCAGATTGTTCAACTCCGAGAAGATGCTGACTTGCGAGAATTTCGTCACACCAGTAATGAAAACAAAGCGCAGATAGGCACCATCAAGTTTCACTGTCTGGTAGAAGCCGCGCAGCAAGGAGCGCAGTTCAGTGAGCAATTCCTTGTTATAGAGATTGCGCATAAGCGGGGTGTCGTATTCATCAATGATGACGACAACTTGGGTGCCTGTTGTCTCATTCACATGGTGGATGAGTTGGCTGAAACGAGTGCCAAAATCATCAATGCGCTTTTGTGTGCCATAAGCCTTTTCGTATTTTTCTAGTAATGCCGAGAGCACATCGCGCATATCTTTGATGTCGGTACAGTTACGCATCTCGCTCATGTCGAAATGCAGCACGGGGTGCTTCTTCCACTCAGTTTCCAGTTCGGCCACCTTCAGTCCTTCAAACAGTTCCTTCTGCCCCTGGAAATAAGCCTTCAGGGTGTTGCACAGCAGCGACTTGCCGAAGCGGCGTGGTCGCGCCAGGAACACGTAGTTGTATCTGTTCACAAGATCGTACATCAAGCCGGTCTTGTCGACATACACCTTGCCCTCTTCGCGAATGTGCTGAAACTGGTCGGTGTCTACGGGATATCTGAATTTGCTCATAACGGTGAGAGTGTTTGGTGAAGCGGTGGCTCGCTAGCGTTGAGTTGCTGTTGTTTAGGCACAAATATAGCAATTCTTTTTTTATAATGCATTATGCGTGCCTATTTTTATTATATGTGTAAGCGCCGAAAGTAGGCGTTACTGCTTTCCGGTGAGGTGGGCGATGGCGGTGTCGAGGATGGTGTCGTGGCCGGCTTGGCGGTCGGCTTCGGTGATGTCGACTTTGATGTCGGGCTCCACGCCGAATTCGGTGAGGTTGCCTTGGGCATCGCGTATCACGGCCGCTGAGAAGCGCACGCTCCACCCGCAGGGCAGTTCGCTGGTGAATGGCAGGCCGCATCCGCCGCCGGTGGTGTCGCCAATGACGGTGACGTTAGGCAACTGCTTCATGATCGACACGAAATTGTTGGTGGCGCTGAAACTGCCACGGTTGCAAAGCACTACGATGGGCTTGTGGTAATGCTGGCGATTTTTCGTGGGGCTGAAGTAATACTCGTAAGGCTCAGAGAAGGCATCGTGGGCGGGACCTGTCTTGTGGCTGATGCTGCCCACCATCATTTTCTCGCTGATGAAGCGGCCCACGAGGGTTTCCACATTGGTGAGGAATCCGCCGCCGTTGCTGCGCACGTCGATGATGAGGCCGTCGCTGCTGGCGAGGTAGGCGAGCACGGCATCAAGATTGCCCTCGCCAATGCCGGTGGAGAAGTTGCCGTAGTACATGTAGCCGATGTTGCTGCTCAGAATCTGGTATTTGATGCCGCTGGTGCGCTTGTATTCAAAATTGAGGTAATGCTCGTTGATGATGCGCTCGTCGTAGTTCACGGGATATTTCTCCCAAATCCAGTAGCGCGACACATCGCTGCCGCTGATGAGATTGGTGTGGCCGTCCTTCAATTCCTTGAGCATGTCGCTGCACAGGGTGAAGAGTTCGCTCGAGTTGATGCCCTTGGTGATTTTCGAGCGATACTGTCTGCCCACGGCGTCCCAGTCCACATTCTTGTACTCAAAGAATGTGTAGTGCTCGTCGAGGATGGTCCAGAGCGCATCGAAATTGCCCTCGGCATCGTTGCTGAACGTCTGTTCGCTGCAGGCTGTGGAGAGCGTTGCGAGCAGTGCTATTATATATATGTGAAACTTTTTCTTCATGCAGGGCGTGATGATTTTTTTATTTGCTGAACAGGTTGCACCCTATGCCTATCACCAGACTGTGGCTGATGGCTCGGGTGGTGATGTGGCACACGTCGGAGGTTTCGACACGACCGCGGTAGCCTATGCGCAGCACCGTGTTGGCGCCTATGCTGTAGTCGGCGTAGAGGTAGTTGGTGATGTCGAAACGGTTGCCCCACCAGCCGAAATGGGCGAGGTTTTTGCGGTTGCCCACATATATTTCATAGTAAGCCTCGTCGTATTCGGGCGAGAAGAAAGCGCCCACCACGGGGAGGGTGAGTTCGTAGTTCAATGTGATAGGCTTGTGCCACAGGCGTGTGGAGTAGGTAGCCATGGCATTGACGCCGGCTGCGAAGTTTACGCGAGCCGAAGCCACATTGTTGCTATTGTTGGGGTTGTAGAGCACCCCGCCGCGAAATTGCGCCATAGGCCCCACCATCACCGTGAAGTTGCGCCAAGGCACGTTGGCCCAACTGCGCATCGATGCCCACTTGAAGTCGGCCAGCAGCGTGTGCATGGTGTGGTTGCCGGCGGGATTGTGGGTCAGTTCGTACTCCACGCCGCCCTCCAGGATGCGCGTCCACGCCGAAGCATGGTTTTGGCGCAGGTTCTCGTAGGCGATGCGGAAGTGAGCGCCGTCGTAGGTCACTGGCGAGACGTAGGTGTCGAGTTGCGAACCCAGGCCCGCGTCGAGGGTGAAGATGCTGGTCGTCACCTTCGTGCTGTCGGTCTGTGCCGAGGCGTTGCCGGCGCACAGGACCGCGAGCAGGAGCAATATGCAGGCTGCTAGTTTATTCATCGCTATTGTCGCTGAAGAGGCGGGTTTGTCCGGTGAGTTCATCGCGCACCTCCTGCTGGCTGATTTGGTCGCTCATGCGCTCGGTGTCGTCGGTGTCGGCATTTTCCATCTCAGCCACCACGGCCTCAGCCACCTCTTCTTCGGGCACTTCGCGAGGCTCGATTTCGGTCACCGACTCGATGGCGAAGTTGCTCACGCGCTTACCCTTAGCCTTGAAACTCTTCACGCCTATGTATTCGTCGGCATCGATGACGAGATTTTCGCGGAAGGCGTCGCCACCGCCAAATTTCACGTCGAAGCGAGGATATTTCACGTCGGTGAGCGAGAGCAGTTTCGAAGCGGGGTTGCCGCCGATCATGCTCTGCTTGCTGTTCTTGTCTTCGAGCGTGCATCGCTTAATGTAGAGGAAGCCCTGGTCGGCATCGTCCACAATCGCGGTCCACACCTTGCCCTCTTCATATTTCTCGATGCGCAGAATGCCGTCTTCGTAGTGGTTGGTGGCTTCGCTGGTGGTGGTGTAGAAGTCGCCGTTTTTCATAATCACGAGGATGCGGTCGTCGCCGCTGAACTTACCCAGCGAGAAGCCGTGGGCCTCGTAGTTGATGCGCAGCACGTCGGGGTCGAACCACACTTCGCGGTCGCCCAGCGTAGACACGCCGTGCTCCTTGAGCGAGATGCGGTGCACCTCGTTCTTGGTCACGAGGTTGCCTCGGGTGAGTTTGCCCTTGATGCCGAGTTCGGCGAGGTCGATGTCGAATTGGAGCACCTTCAGGCGAGGCTTCGGCTTAAGGGTGATGCGCAGCACTTCGGCTTCGCCGTTGGGGTTGGCGGTAAACCACATCACCTTGCTGCCAGGCTTGCCCTGAGTGAGGTCGTATTCGCGGTCGCGCGTCACACCCGTGACGGCAAATCGCTTCATATACACGATGCCGCCGCGTCCGTCCTGGTAGAGCACGTTGTAGATGGTGCGGGTGTCGTTGCGCTTAAACACGTTGAGGTAGATCACATTCTTGCCCACGTAAATCTTTTCGCTCACGCGAATCACCTTAAATTTACCATCCTTGTAGAAGATGATGATGTCGTCGATGTCGGAGCAGTTGCACACAAATTCATCCTTCTTCAGCCCGGTGCCGATGAAGCCGTCGGCACGGTTGATGTAGAGTTTCTCGTTGGCCTCAGCCACCTTCGATGCCACGATGGTGTCGAAGTCGCGGATGATGGTGCGGCGAGGATACATGTGGCCGTATTTCTTCTTCAGGCCCTCATACCACTCGATGGTGTATTCCACCAGGTGAGCCAGTTTGCGGTCGATGTCGGCAATGCGGTCGTTGAGGGTGGCAATGTAGTTGTTGGCCTTGTCGATGTTGAATTTGAGGATGCGTCCCATCTTAATCTCGAGCAGGCGCAGGATGTCGTCGCGTGTGATGGCGCGCACAAATTGCGGCTTGAACGGATCGAGACGCTTGTCGATGTGTGCCACGGCGGTGTCGAGATCCTTGGCCTGTTCGTAGGCGCGGTCCTTGTAGATGCGCTCTTCGATGAAGATTTTCTCGAGCGAGGCGTAGAGGAGCGACTCGAGAGCATCGTTGCGTTGGTATTCGAGTTCGGCCTTGAGGATATCCTTGGTGCGGTCCACACTGTAGCGCAGCAGTTCGCTCACGTTGAGGAACTGTGGTTTTTCGTCCTTGATCACGCAGCAGCAGGGCGAGATGCTGATTTCGCAGTCGCTGAAGGCGTAGAGTGCGTCGATGGCCTTGTCGCTCGAAGTGCCGGGCTGCAGCGTGACGATGATTTCGGCCGACGAGGCGGTGTTGTCTTCCACCTTCTTGATTTTGATTTTGCCCTTTTCGGCCGCCTTGAGGATGGATTCGATCACGGTGACGGTGGTTTTGCCGTAAGGCACGTCCTTCACCAGGAGCGTCTTGTTGTCGACCTTCTCGATTTTGGTGCGCACACGCACGTTGCCGCCGCGCTCGCCATCCTTATAGTTGTTCACGTCGATGTAGCCACCTGTGGGGAAGTCGGGGTAGAGGTGGAATTCCTCATCCTTGAGGTAGGCCACGGCGGCGTCGATGATTTCGTTGAAGTTGTGAGGCAGAATTTTGCACGACAAGCCCACAGCGATGCCCTCGGCACCCTGTGCGAGAAGAAGCGGGAACTTGGCTGGCAGCGTGATAGGCTCCTGGTTGGTGCCGTCGTAACTCCAGGTCCAGTCGGTGACCTTGTTGTCGAACACCACCTCGAGGGCGAATTCCGACAGGCGCGCCTCAATGTAACGGCCCGCCGCAGCACCGTCGCCGGTGAGAATGTTACCCCAGTTACCCTGCGTGTCGATGAGCAAGCCCTTCTGGCCTATGGCCACCAGTGCCGAGTAGATGGAGGCGTCGCCGTGAGGGTGGTAGTGCATGGTGTCGCCCACGATACCTGCCACCTTGGCGTAATGGCCGTTGTCGCTCTTCTTCATCACGTGCATGATGCGTCGCTGCACGGGCTTGAAGCCGTCTTCGATGTGGGGCACGGCACGCTCCAGAATCACGTAGGAAGCATAGTCGAGAAACCAGTTCTCATACATGCCCGAGAGTTGCAACTTCTTGTCTTTGGGGAGTTGATACGACGAGTGCGACGAAGGTTCGGCATCGCTGTCCGTCACTTCCTCGGCTTCCACATCTTCGATAGCATTGCTCTCGGCATCGCTCTTGCAAGGCTGGTTTTCGTTCATGTCGCCTTCAGGAGTAGCCTGTGGCTCGTTGTTCAATTCTTCAGGGTTCTTCTCGTTGTCGTTCATATATATGTTTCGGTAAAAATCTGCGTAATTTGGCAATTAACCCACAAATTTAGTGATTTTTTCTTGATTTGCGGGTGTGTTTCCCCTTTTTATTTTAATGTGGGATGCTAAAAAGCGCGATGCCTGGCGGCGAAATGTGGGGTGTGGACGGCCCGTGCCGAATATTGTGGGCAAAATGCTTACTTTGATGGAAATAATCCACCAAAAAGTGTGCTTTTCCCAGAATTTATTGTTACCTTTGCCACAAAGGTTAAGAATCTTTTGAAACGGAAAAATAAACAAACAAAATAAAAACAACTAGGTATGAAGAAATTTTTACTTTCTATGATTGCCCTCGTGGCAATGTACGCAAGCGCCGACAACATGATCACCGTTCCTGCCGAACTGAATGGCTGGTATGCATCGGTTTATGTAGCATCAAATCAGACTATCGAAGTGCTCAAAAACGGCATTGACGGCTGGGTGAGCATCGACGGATTAGACGGTGGCACTTGGACCGACGACCAGCAGGCTGCTTTGGAAAAAACCACTCACTGGGGTGTGGAAGATGACCCATATTCATTCTTCGGCCAGATTTCCAACGGCCGCTTCTTCGTGGGTGGCGACTTGGCAGTGCGTAACTATTACTCATTCCTCATCGTGAATGGCGATCGCCTTGCCGCCGGCAATGCTTGGCGCATCTACGTGGCGCATCAACATGGCGACTGCACACTCACTCAGAACGACCTCTACCTGCAAGGCGTGTTTGGCCGTGGCATCACCACTGGCGTGACCGACGTTGAGGTAGCCGACGCCGACCAGAACAAGGCTAAGAAGATCGTTGAAAACGGCCAAATCTTGATCGTGAAGAACGGCGTGAAATACAACGTTCAGGGCCGTGTGATTAAGTAAAAGATAGATTCGTTTCTTTAGATATTTGCTGCCACATCCAAGTGGGCAAGGCGGCAAATGATATCGCAAAAGAAGAGGATGCAAGTGGCAAAAAAGTGCCAGCATCCTCTTTTTTCATGCACCGAGAAAGATAATTCTTTCACTTTTTTGCAATTTTCTTTGCTGGTTATTGGAAATTACCTATATTTGCAACCGAAAGCGGTGTCAAGACCTGTGAATAGATTCAATTTCTTGCCTCGCTTCCAGAAAGACCATTGAATAGATGACAATTCATTTTTTATACAAGTATTCTTAAATTATCAACGACAATGAAAAAGGTATTTTTAATGCTCGCGATTGCAGCCTCAGTGATGCTCACTGGCTGCGGTAAAGGTGATGGTAACAATGCTGCCGGCGATAGCGCTGCAGTAGAAGCAGTGGCAGGTCCCGACACCATCAAACTCAACTCTGCAAGTTCAAGCGGCGAGTTCTTCAAAGTGCTCGGTTGCAAGAGCGACGATATCATCCTCACCAAGGGCGCTGAAGCCGGCGACCAGGTGGAAGTGACCATGATGGTGACCCTCGAATCGCGCGAACCAATGGACGTGAAGGAAATTGAAATGTGCAAGGCAAGCCTCTCTTACCGCGACGCTAGTGGCAACTCGGCCGACGTTACCCCTCTCGACCTCGACAAGGGCGAATATGAAGGCGTGATGGCCATGATCAAGGAAGGCAAGGAAGGCAACGCTAAGGCTTTCAAGTTCACTGGCAAGATGCCTAAGGCTGAAATTGAAGCCCTCAAGGGTGCAGAAGCACGCTTCCTCAACCTCACTTCAGTGCACCTGAAATAAGCAGAATCAATCACAACACTATTTTTTTTAAAAACTAAACGAAAATGAAGAAATTATTGTTTGTAATGGCCATCGCAGCATCTGTGATGATGGCAAGTTGCGGTAAGGGCGAAGGCAATGCTGCCGCCAACGATAGCGATAGCGTAAAGGTGGAAGCCGCTGAAGCACTTCCCACCGAAGTGGCAATTGAACTCAAAGGCGTGAGCGGCGGCGAATGGGACAACTTCCGTCCAGAACTCGGCGTGGCTAAACTCACCGTGGTAGGTGAAGAAGGCGACATGGCCAACGTAGAAGTAGTGGCTCCTTTCATGGCTCCTCAAGCACGCGCAGTGAAGGGCGTGGCTTCGGCTAAATACCAACTCTACTATGCCGACGAGAAGTTCAACAACATCAATTGCGAAAAATCGACCTCGACAAGGCTGAAATTCCTGCAGTTGTGGAATTTGTGAAGGCTGGCAAGGATGGCGAAAAGAAGGACTTCAAGTTTGTGGGCAAGATGCCTAAGGCTGAAGTGATCGCCCTCAGCAAGGCTACCCACCGCGGTGCCCTCGTAATGGATTTCCAATTCGAAGAATAATTCTTTACGAATAATTGATTTTTCATAGAGCAGGCCTGGACGCGTTTTGCTTCCGGGCCTGCCATTTTCCTTTTTCAGAAAACAATCTATCAACACATAACGCGATGAAGAAAACATTTTTGATGCTCGCCATGGCACTCGTGCTCGGCTGCTTCTCGTGCTCGGCTGCCACTACGATGAATGTGCAACTCAAAGGCGTGAGCGGCGGTGATTGGGACAGTTTCCGTCCCGCACTGGGCGTGGCTAAACTCACCGTGCTCAGCGAGGAAGGCGACATGGTGAACGTGGCTGTGATGGCCCCATTTGAAGCGCCTGTGGCATTTGAAGCAAAAGGCGTGGAATCGGCTAAATATCAACTCTACTATGCCGACGAGAAGTACGACAACATCTTTTGCGACAAACTCGATCTCGATCCCGCCGAAATTCCTGCGATTGTAGAATTTGTGAAAGCCGGCAAGGAAGGCGTGAAGAAAGAATTCAAATTCGTGGGCAAGATGCAGAAAGCCCACGTGCTCGCCCTCCCCAAGTCCACCTATTCCGGCGCCCTGGTAATAGACTTCCGCTTCGCCGAAGAAGAATAAGCCCACAAGGGAGGCAACTCTTAAGGCTTTATGATGAAGGAAGAAATTAAATAATCGATAATCAATTATCTGAAGCAAAATTCGCTAGAGGTGACAGTCCCCTCTAG
>JAUNCU010000108.1 GCA_030526455.1 Bacteroidales bacterium
GGCGCGGACGCGATGTATCGCGTCCCTACCACATTCTGCGTTTTGACACACCCCCCCTACTATATTCTGGGTTCTGCACCCCCCTACCACATGCTGCGTATTGACACGCATCCCTTCCATGCTCTGGGTTTTGCTTCCCCTCCTACCCTATCTTTTCTTTTGTTTACTTGAGGCCTAGTTTTTCTTTTAGGAGCGGGGTGAGGTCGATGGCTGTGGGGCCTGTGTAGGCGAGCGGGGTTTGGGAGATGTCGAAGATATAGGTGAAGTCGCCTGCTTCGCCTATGGCTTTCATTGCGGTGCGGATTTTGGCGAAGATTTCAGCGTTGAGGGCTTCTTTCTTGGTGGCGAGTTCCTGGTCGACCTTCTTGAGGAACTGCTTCACTTTCTCGTCTTCGTCCTGGAT
Source organism: Bacteroidales bacterium (assembly GCA_030526455.1). Classification (GTDB taxonomy): domain Bacteria; phylum Bacteroidota; class Bacteroidia; order Bacteroidales; family Muribaculaceae; genus Sodaliphilus. The sequence continues at coordinate 404 of JAUNCU010000108.1, forward strand.
TTCCTTCATGCGGCGCTCCTTGATGGTGGCCGACACCTTAGCGTCGCCAGAGAGGCGCTGGAAGTCGGCATACTTCTTTCCGAAGTCGTCCTGCATGAGTTTGTATTCCTGCTGATACTGTGCGCTGAGGTCGGCGAGCACCTTCTCGGCTGCAGCCTTTTCGGGGCACGCGTTATACACCTCCTGAATATTCACCACGGCTATTTTCACCATTTGCGCCGCCATGGCCATGGGCAGCATAGCCGCCACCACAAGTAGTAATTTCTTTATCATAACTATAGATTTTTTCTTGGTCACAAAGGTAGTGATATTTCTTGAAAAAACGAAAAAAAGCAAGGCCTGCCATCATGGGAGCGACGGCAGGCCTAGGCCTTCTTTATATGTCAAATTACATAAATCTCGTGAGGATTACTTAATGCCGAGTTCTGCCTTCACCTTAGCCGAAACGTCTTCCATGGCGTTGCCCTTGTAGAGGAGTGTAGCAGAATCGAGGATGGCAGTGTAACCGCCCTTAGCACCTACAGCCTGGATAGCGTTTTGGAGTTTTTGCTGGATAGGAGCCATGAGGGTTTCCTGTTGCTTCTGGAGATCTTGCTGAGCAGTCTGTGAGAAGTTCTGCAGACGAGTGTAGAGGTCTTGTGCTTCCTTAGCCTTTGCTTCGATAGTGGCTTGAGCGGCCTTAGCCTTTTCGAGTTCGTCGAGTTCTTGGCTCTTCTTCTGGAGTTCGTCCTGAAGCGCCTTGCCTTGCTGCTGATACTTGTCGCTAGCAGCCTTGAGGGTGTTTTGTGCTGTGGCAGTTTCAGGCATTACCTGGAAGATTTCTGCAGGGTTAACCATACCAAACTTTACAGCCGACTGGGCTGAAAGCATCATAGGGGCAGCAACGAGCGCTGCGAGAATGAATTTCTTTAACATAGTAATTTTTGAGTTATTGAGTTTTTAAATATTTTTTTCGTTTCACGATGGTGCGGTGGCCGTTGCGTCGCGCATGAGGGGGCGAAGAGGCACCGCGGGGTGGGTGGAGTGATTAGTAGCCGAGTTTAGCGATCACTTCGTCGGTGACGTCGATGCGTGGCGACACATACATGGCGCCTTGAATCGAAGCGCGGTCGAAGATCACCTGGTAGCCCTTTTCTTCACACACCTTCTTGCAGGCGTTGTAGATATCGTCCTGAATAGGCTTGATGAGCGACTGCTGCTTTTTGTAGAGTTCGCCCTGTGGGCCGAAGTACTTATACTTCAATTGAGAAGCCTCCTTTTCCTTTTCCACGATTTCGGCTTCCTTCTTCTTCTTTTGCTCATCGGTGAGGAACACCATGTCGGCCTGATAGTTCTTGTACATTGTGTCGGCCTCCTTTTCGAGTGTTTCCACCTCGCGCTGCCAGCGTTGTGAAATCTGGTTGAGTTGCTCGTTGGCCATCTCGTAGTTAGGGATTTTCTTCAAGATGTATTCCTGGTCGATGAAGGCAAACTTCTGTGCCGATGCCGATGCCACGAAAGCAGCCACGGCGATAAAGAGCATTGCAATTTTTTTCATCATAATCGTTGTCAGTTTTTTAATTGTTATTTTCAGTATTTGTGAATTCTGTGAGGTTAGACTCGGCGAATCACAAATAGTTTATTTCATCCAGTGCGGCGGAGCGGCGGCTTAGAATTCCTGACCGAGCACGAAGTGGAAGTTGCTGCCACCCTTGGTGCCGTAAACCTTGTCGAAACCGTAACCCCAGTCGATACCCATCATACCGAGCATTGAGAGGAAGATGCGCACACCCAGACCTGCCGAACGCTTGAGCGAGAATGGCGAGAAGCGACCCACGCTGGTCCATGCATTACCCGCTTCGACGAACGCCAGCGGATAGATGGTGGCACTTGGAGAGAGCATCAATGGGAAGTGGAGTTCCATGAGGAAGCGAGCATAGGCGTAACCGTCGCTACCGTAAGGAGTGAACTGACCATTGTCGTAACCACGCAGGGCGATGGTTTCGGTAGCGTAGGTGTAACTGCCCGACATACCGTCACCACCCACATAGAAGGTTTCGAATGGCGACTTGATGTACTTGTTCCAACTACCGAGCAAACCGATATCGGCGCGGGTCATGAGCACGAGGGTCCAGCGGCCATCAGGATCGGTGAGTGGTGTGTAGGTGCGAGCCTGGAATTTGAGTTTCCAGTATTCAATCCACTTGTAGAGTTCCTTCTTCGATGCTTCGTCGACTGCTTCTGAGAGCGCCTTCCAGTTCTTCTTGCCGAAGAGGCTAGCGGGAGGAGTGAAGCGGAAACTGAGCGAGAAACTACTACCGCGGCGGGTGTAGAGTGGGTTGTCGATACTGTTGCGCGCGATGGTCAAACCAAAGACGAGCGAATTCGACGTACCGTTGTTCATGTAGTAGAGGTATTCCCAGTTCTTGAGGCTATACCACTGGTAGCCCACTTCGGCGGTGAGGGTGAAGTAGTCATCAGGCCACTTCAAGCGCTTACCGAAGCCCACGGTGATACCACCCATCTGGAGATACTTGTTGGGGTCGTAGGCGTCTTCGTAGTAGTTGTTGCCATAGCCGTAGCCATAGTTGCCATAGCCGTAGCGACCGCCCACGTAACTATTGTAGTAGTTATAAAGACCGTTCTGGTAGAGGGTGTTGTAGTAACTTGAGTTGATACCAGTCTGGCGGCTGTAGAATGCCGACACGCTCAGCGAGTTAGGACGCTTGCCACCGAACCATGGGTCGAGGAACGAGATGCTATAAGATTGATAGTACTTCGCGTTGGTCTGCGCGCTGATGGTGAACGTTTGGCCTTCACCCTGAGGGATAATGCCCTTGAACGATGATGGGTGGAAAAGGTTCTGGATAGAGAAGTTGGTGAACTTCAAACTAATCTTACCGATGATACCGGTTTGACCCCAACCAGCCGAGAATTCCACTTGGTCGTTGGCCTTCGATTCGAGACCGAAGATAATGTCGACCGTACCGTTTTCTTCGTTAGGCTCAGGGCGGATGTCCATCTTTTCAGGATCGAAGTGACCAGTCTGCGCGATTTCACGAGCCGAACGCATCAAGTCGCTCTTCGAGAAGAGGTCGCCCGGACGCACACGCAACTCACGGCGAATCACCTTCTCGTAGAGGCGGTCGTTACCGTTAATCACCACGCGGTTGATCGTAGCGCGCTTACCTTCGAAGAGGCGCATTTCCAGTTTGATAGAGTCGCCTTCCACCTGGGTTTCCACAGGCAGAATCTGGGCGAAGAGGTAACCCTTGTCGAGGTAGAGGTTGGCCACCGCATCGTCGTCGGTGCTGATGCGCTTGTTGAGTTTCTTCTGGTTGTAGACCTGGCCTTTTTCCATGCCCAGCACATTCTCGAGAAACTCGGTAGGATACACCGTGTTGCCCACCCAGTTGATGCCCGAGATGTAGTATTTCTTACCTTCTTCCACACGCAGGTACACATCCACCTTCTTGTCGTCGTAGGTGACCACGCTGTCGCTCACGATGCGAGCGTCGCGGTAACCGAGTTCGTTGTATCGCTCGATGATGCGTCCCTTGTCTTCTTCATAGTCGGTGGCCACGAATTTCTTCTGGCTGAACCACTTCTTGAAGTTGAAGAAGCCAGTTTCATTGGTTTTCTTCATGGCGCCCTTAATCTTGCCATCGCTGAGCACTTCGTTGCCCTCGATGTAGATTTTGTGCACGCCAATCTTCGAGTGCTTGTCGACCACGATATCGACGATCACCTCGTTTTTCTTGCTCAAGTCTTCCTTCTGGAGCACCTCAACGGTGGCCTTGTCGAAGCCCTTGTCGGCAAAGTATTTCTGCACGATGAGTTTCACGCGGTCGGCGATGTTGGGCGTCATCTGGTTGCCGGGGCTGAGGCCGAGGCGCTCTTGCACGTCCTTCTTTTCGCCGCCCTTCATGCCCACATAGTTCACCTGCGAGATGCGAGGCTGCTGCTGGAGCACGAATTCGAGCCAGCACTTATCGCCGTAGACCTTTTCCACCTTGATTTGCACCTTAGAGAAAAGGCCTTGGCGCCAGAAGCGCTTGGCAGCGTTTTTGATGTCGTCGCCTGGAATTTCCACGCGCTGGCCAATGGAGAGGCCAGAGTAACCGATGATAATATAGTCTTCATAGTTGTCGGCACCAGTGACCTTAATTCCGGCGATTTCATACTTAGGATGATGGCCGGAGAATACCACTTTAGGATTGTAGATAGTGTCGTTCACTGTGCGCGTTTCCTGCGCTCGGGCATTGGTAGCCAGCGCAAGAAGAGATACGAGGAGTAGAATGGCTTTATATCGCATGTCGTCAATTTTGTTCTTTATCGTTAGTCACCTGTTCGCTGGTCATGCCGTAGCGGCGTTCGCGTCGCTGATATTCGACGATGGCTTCAAGGAAGTCGTCCTTGCCAAAGTCGGGCCACAGAACGGGTGTGAAATAGAGTTCACTGTAAGCAATTTGCCACAGCAGGTAGTTGCTGATGCGCAAGTCGCCGGCTGTGCGGATAAGCAGGTCGGGGTCGGGCATGTGGGCTGTGAGCAGATGCGAAGAGATGGTGGCATCGTCGATGTCGTGGATGCTCATCTTTCCTTCGCTCACCTCGGTGGCGATATGCTTCACCGCCTCCACCAGTTCCCAGCGCGAAGAGTAACTCAGCGCCAGACACACCTCCATGCCGGTGCAGTGAGCCGTGTCGGCGATGCACTTCTGCAGTCGCTCGCGGGCGTATTGAGGCATGCGCTCCAGGTCGCCGATGGCGGTGAGGCGCACGTTTTTGGCGATGAGTTCGGGCGTTTCCTTCTCGATAGAAGTCACCACCAGGTGCATGAGGGCGTCGACCTCCATTTGAGGGCGATTCCAATTCTCGGTAGAGAAGGTGTAGAGCGTGAGGAATTCAATGCCCAGGTCGTTGGCCACCTCGGTGATGTTGTGCACAGTGGGCACCCCATTCTCATGGCCAAACGAGCGAATCATGCCACGCTGCTTAGCCCAGCGTCCGTTGCCATCCATGATGATGGCCACGTGGCGCGGGATTCTTGTCTTGTCTATTTTATCGAATATCGACACTGCTTATATCTTATATATATATAATGTGTAATCAAAATTTTTCTTTTCAATTGCTTCACGCATTGCGAGAGGCCTCTGCCCCACCTGCGCTATTCCACATAGTGGCACTTGGTGCACCGCTTGCTGAACTCGTAGGTGATGGTGAACATGGCAGCCGAATACCAGTCGGTGTTCTTGGCGAAGCCGTGCTTTATGCGGTAGAGGTCGCTCAATCCGTCGATTCGGTCGCCGAAAGCCTTGCGCATGGTGAACTCGAAGCCCAGATTGATGCGTTCTTTCAATTTATATTTCACGCCCACGCCCATGGGAAGGTTCACCGAGAAGTGAGTGCCTTTCACAAACGAGGCGGTTGCACCCAGTCCCACCACCATATAGGGCGAGATGCGGCTGTAGTTCTTGTATTTGGCGCCAGTGCCATAGTTGAGGAAATTGAATTCCACCTGGGCGCCGAGGTCCACGAGGTGAGAGGAGAATTCGTAGTGCTCGCCTTCGGGAAACTTGCTGGGGCAGTCGTTGCTGTTGCCGCTGAGGGAGGCGTAGAGCAGATTGCCCTTGAACGCAATACGGCTGTTCATATTGTAGCGGAACACGCCACCGCCCACCACGCCGGGGTGCTTATACATGTTGCCGCCGCTGATGTCGCCAAGGTAGCCACTCACGCCCAGCGCGGGGCCCACTTCGTAGCGGTATTCCTGCGCCTGCGCGCAAAGCGCCACGAAAGCGATTGCCAATATTGCGAATATCTTCTTCATCGATGCTGATTGAGGGGTTTCGATTAGTAAATGGGCTTAAAGGTGAGTTGATTGATCACACCCTTCCAGATGCTGCCGAGCAACTCGCCGCGGTCGTTCATGCCGCCCACCAGGAAGATGTAGGGGCACTGCCACTCGGTGATGGGCTGGATAGGAGCCTTGGCGCGCGCCTTGCCCAGGGTCTCGTCGATCACGAAGGCCTGCGCATTCACGAACGAAGGCAGATACTGAGGCAACTGCAACTTAGTGCCGCCCGAACTCCAGGTGATGCCCTGGTTGTAGGACACATAGGTGGTGCGGTTCATCGAGCCATCAGCCTTGCGACCGCCCATCACGAGCCAGGTGGCACGCTTGGTGAGGCGGTGGGTGATGCTGTCGTTGTTGAACGAAGCGTAGGATACCATGGCTGCGCCCTTGAGTTGAGGCAGTTGAGTGCCGGCGTGCTCATCGTCGATGCGGCCCCAACGCTTGCCGTCATAGCCCCACACGCTGTTCACGAGTTCGCCGTCCTTGTTCACGCCACAGGCGAGCATGGCCTGTTGAGCGTCGGTCCAGGTGTTGCTAGCCATCACCATTTCGGTGGAGCCCACCACAGGGAAATTGGCATCCACAGCCTTGGGCACGAAGCCTTCGGCGCGTGGGTATTCGTCGTGCTTGTATTCACGGCCGTCGACATACACGCCCAGCACCTTGCCGCCGTAAGCGCCCTTGATGCTATACCAAGCCACGCCGCAGTCGGTCCAGGTGGTGCCTTCATCGGTGCTCTTGTAGAGCGTGCCAGCGGTGCTGAGGATATAGAGTGCATCGGTCGATGCAGTGAAAGTTTCTATTTCAGGAGTGAAGTCGAATGCCACCACCTTCTTTTCCCAGGTGCCTTGGCCGGGGTTGGCGGCTTTCGAGAGCACGTAGCCATAGGTGTCGGCCACGAGGCAGAAGTAGTTGTCGCCTTGTGCCACAGTCTTTTGCGCCTTGGCGAAACCGCTGGTGTTAGGCAGGTCGCGGCGTGCGCGCTGGTCCCAGTAGAGCGAATCGGGCTCCATTTGGTGCACGTTCACCTTCACGGTGTAGGTGCGCACCATCTTGTTGTCCTGCGAGGTCACTTCCAGTTCTACAGGGCTGCTGAAGTCGATGCTGTCGGTGGTAGCGCTCTTGTATTCGATGGTTTTCTCGGTCATCCACTTGCTGTCTTTCACCTTGAAGAGCGCCTTGCCCACAGCCGATGGGAAGGTGACGTTCACGGTAAGGTGGCTCACGTCGGTGCCCTTAGGCAGAGAGTCGGCGTTGTAGATGAGATTCTTGTCTTGGTCGATGCAGAAAAACACCGAGTCGAGGTTGTAGAGCACCTTGCTATTGGCACCAATCTGGAAGTTCGACACCAAAGTGGAGGTGTAACTGTTGCTCACAACGGTAGAACTGCTTGACGTGGGTTCATCGTTGTTGGAACTACACGAACTAAAGGCCACTGCAACGAGCATGGCCAGCAACATGAATATAGAATATTTTTTGTTCATCAATTTGAGTTACGTTTGAAAGTACAAATTTACAAAAAATTCAGCAAAAATCGGGTCTTCGTGCGCGCTTTTTATAATAACACGCGCGAGAACCCGAGATTTCAGCATGTAAAATTACTATTTATGCATCAATTTTCACCCACAAATTAAGATATAAAAATAGTATCGCCCCAATTTTACACCTTTTTAACGCATGCCAGGCACGATGGGCGTGGGGTCGGGCGGCTAGAGGCAGGAAGCGAGGTGGGAATTTGCTGGTTTTGGGGATTTTTGTTATTTTTGTGAATGCTATGACTACCGATCAAATTATCTCTGAAATAAAGGCACGGCTGGCGGCTTGCTACGACCAGCGTGAGGCCAGTGCGATGGTGCGTATCGTGGTGGAGGAAGTGCTTAACTATAGTCCTGTAGATGTGTTGCTTAGGGGCAACGTGGAGCAGGACGAGGTGTTCGTGGAGCGCATGCGCAGCATCACCGAACGGCTGTGCGCGGGCGAACCTATTCAGTACATTTTCGGGCACACCACCTTCCACGGCCACGAGTTTAAGGTGACGCCCGCCACGCTCATCCCACGCCCCGAAACCGAACTGCTGGTAGACATGATTGTGGACGACGCCCACGGGGCTGCCGACCTGCGTGTGCTCGACATTGGCACGGGCAGCGGCTGCATTGCCATTTCGCTGGCTCTGGCGCTGCACTGGCCTGAGGTGGAGGCGATCGACATTTCGGGCGAAGCACTGCAGGTGGCGAAGGAAAATGCCCAGGCGCTGCAGGCGAAGGTGACGCTCACGCAAGCCGACATTCTCACCGCGCAGCCCGAGCCGCAGAGCCTCGACGTGGTGGTGAGCAATCCGCCCTACATTTGCGACAGCGAACGCGCTGAAATGGAGCGCAATGTGCTGGAGCACGAACCCCACTCTGCCCTATTCGTGCCCGACGCCGACCCACTGCTGTTCTACCGCGCCATCGCCATCTACGCGGCCGAAGCACTGAAGCCGGGTGGACGCATCTATCTGGAAATCAACCGCCGTTACGGCGAAGAAACCTGCCGCCTGCTGGAAGAACACGGCTTCTGCCAAACGCAAGTGGTGAATGACCAGTTTGGCAACGCCCGCATTGTGAAAGCGATTAAGAAAATGTAATTTCTCATTGCTATTTTCTATTTTTTTTCAAAAAAAACCATATATTTGCAGAAACTAATACATCAACCGCGTTTCTCTTATGAACAAAGCCAGCGATAGCCGACTTCAGCCAAACGTATTCGTGAGGATTTTTCGCTTTTACCGCGACGGGTTCCGCAACATGACTGTGGGACGCACGCTGTGGGCAATTATTGCTATCAAACTGGTGGTGTTTTTCCTGATTCTGAAGTGGATATTTTTCCCTAACTTCCTCAGCAGCAAGGCCGACGACGACGCTGGAAAGGCGCAATACGTGAGAGAGCAACTCACCGACCGATGAAGTAAAAAAACAACAAAAACAAATACAATTTTGCACATGGAAGAACTGACTACACTTGTCGATTGGTCGCGAGCGCAATTCGCGCTCACCGCCATCTATCACTGGCTTTTCGTGCCGCTCACCCTGGGCCTAGGCGTGATTATTGCCATCATGGAAACCATCTACTATCGCTCGCGCGATGAGAAATGGCTTGCCACCACTAAATTCTGGATGACGCTCTTCGGCGTGAACTTCGCCATAGGCGTGGCCACTGGCATCATACTGGAGTTTGAATTCGGCACCAACTGGTCGAACTACAGTTGGTTTGTGGGCGACATCTTTGGCGCGCCGCTTGCCGTGGAAGGCATCCTCGCCTTCTTTATGGAATCTACGTTTATCGCTGTGATGTTCTTTGGCTGGAACCGCGTTTCGCCTAAGTTCCACCTGGCCGCCACCTGGCTCACCGCCATCGGCGCCAGCATCTCGGCACTGTGGATTTTGGTGGCCAATTCGTGGATGCAAGACCCCGTGGGCTGCACCTTCAACCCCGAAACCATGCGCAACGAAATGACCAGTTTCTGGGCCGTTGCCACCTCGCCTATGGCACTGAGCAAGGTGATGCACACCGTGCTGAGCGCATG
>JAUNCU010000109.1 GCA_030526455.1 Bacteroidales bacterium
TTTACAAGTATATATGATGTAAAATTAAATAGCAAACATAGTGTGGTCGCATCCCCGCTGGGATGCAAATTTGTGCACGACCAGTTGCAGGCATTTCGCCGTGATTCCACTCCGCTTCGCTCCGTTCCATCACGGCTGCATACCTGCCTACACACATCCAATCCCTCTGGGATTGCGCAGCCTCTCTGCAACTTATCTACCAAAAGCAACATTGAGTATCTTAACAGCCCCCATGAAATATCCACTGAGGCAATTTTTTCTTGACTTCGTCAGCCTAAAAAGCGCCTCAGTGGATTATTTTCGGGGATAAAGATTCCGATAATTGCGCCGCCTCTCCGTTCCACTACCCGTCACAATAGTAATTTCCTTTTAGTCTTTTAGTCTCTTAGTCTCTTAGACTTTCCCGAGGTAATATCTTCCTTTGTTTTGGGTGGCTTTGGCGTATTGGATGGCGCGGGCGGGGCAGCGGTGGAGGCAACTGAGGCACATTGCGCAGCGGCCATGCCACTCGGGGGTGCCGGCGGCGGTGAGTGTGATGTTGTGCATGGGGCAGTGCTTCACGCAGGCGCCGCAATGCGTACACGCATCGGCTTCCACACGGAATTTTGCGTCGCTCATGGCATGGCGCACGAACCATGGCCTCACGATGTGGCTCTTCGCCCATGCCCAGCCGCCCGTCACCACGTCGACGGTGGCCACGGCGCCAGCAATGTCGGCCGCCACACGTGCCACACGCGCAGGGGCAGCCTCGAGTTTGGCTCGGCGCACCTCGTCGGTGTCAACGTCGAAGCCCTTCATATTCACGTAGTTGTTGGGCATCTGCACCGAGTGGGCGCTGTGCATAGTGATGCCGCGCTTCGCCAGGGCCTTGCGCATGATGTCGGCCGAAAGCCCAATGTCGTCGCCGCAAGTGGTCACCATACAGCAGAAACTAGGCACGCCTTGCAACTGCATCTTCTCCACCAACTCCAGCATCACGGGCGCTGGCCCCCACGAGTAGGTGGGGAAAACAAATCCCAGGCGCTCGCCCTCAGCAAGGGAAAACGCCATCGCATCGCCCGTAAGCGCCTCGGCAGCCGAAACCATCCGCTCATTCAGCGCCTCGGCCAACTGCTCAGCCACCCACTGGCTATTACCCGTGCCCGAAAACCAGATAATCATCCAGCCACCTCCTTTCGATTTTCAAGCGATGCTTTCACTTGTTCCACTTCGGCAGTGAGTTGTTCCACAGAGGGGAGGTAGAGTTGATATTTGGCAGCCGTCACAGTATTGTTGTCTTCGGGGAGCGACATTTTGATTACTGTGTCGTTTTTTTCGGTGCACAGCAAAATGCCCACTGTGGGGTTCTCGTCATCTTGTCGTTCGTGGCGGTCGTAGTAGTTCACGTACATTTGAAGTTGGCCAATATCGGCGTGTGTAGCCTTGTGTGTTTTGATTTCAATTACCACAAAGCAGCGCGCTAAGCGGTTGTAGAACACCATGTCGGCAAAAAACTCATCATCTTCCAGCAATATACGCTTTTGGCGAGCCACAAATGTGAAACCATTGCCAAGTTCGAGTAAAAACTCTTGAAGATGGTTCATCAGTTCCGTTTCAAGGTCGGATTCATAGTAGTGAGCCTTGCGTTCAAGCCCCAAGAACTCAAGCACCATAGGGTCTTTGATGATTTCGGTGGGCGACTCCGGCACACGTTCTCTTCGTGCCACCGCCAGCACCGATTCTTTATCGTTGCTCAGCAACAGTCGCTCGTAGAGCATCGAATTGATTTGGCGTTCCAGTTGGCGTGCTGTCCAATTTCCGTTCACAGCCTCCAGTTCGTAATACTCGCGCTTGTCCTTGTCAGGTATCTGAATAAGAGCACGATACTGTGTCCAGTTTAATTGCGAACGCAGTGCGTTCGCAATTGGATATTCCACATAAAATTGGCGAGATTGTTCAAGTTGCCTTACGCCAAATCCACTTCCATATTCAGAAGTCAATTCTTTTGAGATATTCTTCAATAAATACTTCCCATATTCGGCTCGGGCTTTTCCGCCTTGTTCTTCTTCCACGATGCGTCGTCCTATGTGCCAATACATTTGCACGCGGCAGAAGTCCACCGATCGCACTGCATTTGCTCGCGAGGTGTCGATGATCTGTTTGATGTCGTTGATGATGCTCATTGCTGGGGGAGGGGATGGTTGGTGGGTTATCTTGGTTGCTTGATGGTCACTTGTGTGGCGCCGAAGCCGTATTCTTGAAACGAGGCATCCTGCACGTCGCACTGTGGCCACTTGCGCTTGAGTTCGTCGAGCAGTGCGCGGCGCAGCACGCCCTCGCCCTTGCCGTGGATAAACACGATTTTCTGCCCGATTTTGCGCTTGTTGGCATCCATGATTTCGCGGAACTTGTCGAGTTGCACGTTCAGCATGTCGCTGTTAGAGAGGCCGCTCAGATTGTCGAGCAGTTCGGCAATGTGCAAATCTTGCACGATGATATCGTCCTTCTGTTTCTTTCCGTGATGTTCCACGCGTCGGCTTTGAGGGCGGTCGGCATGGCGCTTCTCCTTCATGGCGCGCTCCAGGGCGCTGCTGTCGATGCGCAACTGGCGTGCGGGCAGGTCGTTGCGGGTGATGTCGATCTGCATCACAGCCTCGTCGAAGTATTCGCTCTGGTGAAAACTGTGCAACTTGTAGAACTTGGTCAAATCCAGTTTATATTCCACCAGGGCAGGATTCTTCAGGCGGAAACCCTTGTCTTGCTTAAAGGCGATGTATTGAACGGCCACGTGCTCGATGTCGTTGAGGTCGGCATGGCCAAATTCGTCAAGATCCATCTGCATATTGGGTTCCACCAGGCCCGCGTAGCGCGTGTGCCAGGTGTTTTCGTCGTCGCGTCGCGTCATGTAGGCCACGTGGAGGAAGTAGTTGCTGTCGTTCACCAGCGTGGCGTAGAATGTGGTGGTGTTCAGGTGCTTAATCTCCTTAGGTTCGAAGGCGAGCACAATATTCAGCACCTCGCCCTCGTTGGTTTCAATCACCTGAGGCTTCACCGCAGGCGCCACGTTCACCTTAGGCGCGGGCTTGTCGGGCTCCACCAGTTTGCTCTTCACCGAAAGCGGACGCTCATAGGCGCTCGCCTTAGTGCCAGCCTGGCCCACGACCACCACCTCGCGCGCCTGTGCAGGGCGCTCAAAGCCGTCTTCATCTTCCACGTACACGATAGGGCCTTCCACCCTCACCACACGTCCGCCACCCACATCATTGAGGAAGCGAACAATATCATTAACTTTTACCATAGTATCTATTGATTTGTGTAAATTCCTTGTATAATGATTTTGATTCCTAAATAAAGAAAAGTCAAGACCTCCGTCACACAGCATGAGAGAATCCTGCCAATCAAATATACAAAGGTAGTCATTTTCTCCCAAATATCCTCCCTTTGCCACCAATTCCCCTCGCAGCAAGAAGCAAGATAATACACATCGCCGAGGGGAAGGCTTTTTGGAAAAAAGTTTTGAAAATTGACATGACTTTTTGATGTTTTTTTAAATTATTTAAAGTGTTGATATATAAAATGATGCGATATAGAATTGAGTAAATTTTCGTGGAGAATTGAGTAATTTTAAGGGCAGAATTGAGTAAATTCGTGTTGAGAATTGAGTAGTTGAAGGTGGTTTTGTTGCTTGTTTTTCCTGGGGTAAGCTGGGCGGCTGTGGGGTGTGTTGTTACCATAACCGACCCTCTCCGAGGCTCTTTTCTTGGCCGTTTCTTATCTCCAAGCCGCGCGAGCGAATTGCTACGCAATTCACTTGTTTGCATGAAGATAACCATAATAATCCGTCTCCGACGGCGGTGGGTAGGCGACTGGCGTTTTCGCTAAGCCCAAGCCCCATTTTTTGATTTCCCCCACAGGCTGGGGAAATAGTGCGTCAGAAGGGGTAGGAGGCGCCGATGATGGCGGCAATTGAGTCTTTATGTGAACCAATTGTACACTCTAATGAATACAGGGTGCACTATTTTACTATATATCTTATAGCGGAAGTTGAGCCCAAGATGCCCCAGCCGTTGTTGATGTTACAATATAGGCCAATGGGAGTGCTATATACGTCGTCGGTTGAGATGCGGTAGAGCTGGTATGACTTCAAATAGTAGTACAACTCAGGGCTAATTGATTGCAACTCTATAATGATGTAATTTTTTTTCTCGTTACGCAGTCGACTAGTGATTGTGGCTGTGTACTGCATTCCGTCAAACAGATGATCGTCAAATACGTTGGTGACGAATGGTTCCCACTCTCCATAGCCTTTCATAAGCTGTTTGTCGTGAAAGATGGAATTGCCTGATGTAAACGCATCAGACACCGAGTACAGCGTCCTCGTTCCGGTAAGGGACAAATATTCACCCACACTGCGCACCTTGAGACGGTAGTAATTTCGTTGCCGGGCAGAGTCCTTAAAGGTGAAAGTAATTGTAGCCACCGAGTCGGCACCATAAGGATCATATCCGTGCAGGCTCCTTGCTTGGGCGTGCTGGGCTGGTGTTGCTGCTTCGTCATATGTCACAATACTTTCTATTCCTGTTAGTTCAAGCGGTTGCTCAACTGTTGTCGACGATGTGGCTGTGGGATAGCCCGGAGCCGAGACGGTCAACTCCAGCTTGTCGCCCACGGCTGGAATGTACTCACACGAGAAAGCCGACGTGCTGGCATCGAACGACAATTTGTAGCTCTTTCCACCAATGACTGTGAGCGTGGCATCAGCCTCTTTTACCACAAGGGTCTTGTTGAAGTAAGCCTTCGTCTCGTCGCAGAAGTCGGCATAATCCAGATAATAGAAATTGGGAGCTTCGCTTACCGACTGATTATGTGACACATAAGCCACAAAAGGCTGTCCAGCCGAGGCTAGGGCATAGATAGTGAGTCCCTCTGGCACAAGGGTGCCAAGTTCTATTGTCTTCTCGCATGATGACAATAAGCCAATCAAGGCGATACATGTGATTATCTTGCGAACCATATTTATTAGAATTTATGTGACAGAATGATTGAAGGCATGAAAGGGAAAGGGCAGATTCCCTTGAGCACCGTCTTGTTGTTTTCGTATCCCACGTACACGTTGCTGATGTTCATGCGGTTGTACACGTTGTATAGCGACAGTCCCACTGACGACTCACCAAACCTGCTGGTGATTACACAAGTGCACGATAGGTCTAGATGGTGTGTAGAAGGAAGTACAACGTCGTTACGGTTCTTGTAAGTGTACATCGGGAGGGGTGCGCCAGTGTTGTTGCCCCACGCGGTACCGAATACTTCGAGGAACTCGCGCGAAAAAGTATCCCTTACTATCTGGTCGGCATATGCGGTAGCGCCAGTGAACTCCCGGATGCCGAAGCCGAATATATATGACAGCGGTATCGTTCCTCTCCTGCCCGACAAAAAGGAGAAAGCTGCAGTGAGGTTAAGGCTGGCAGCACCAGAGAGCCGCAACGTGTGTGTTACGGTGGCGTTGAAGTTATGTCGGCGATCTGTAGGAGCAAAAAACTCCTTGCCTCCATTGATTTCCTGACCTGGTTTGTCAAATGTGCGTAGCGACTTCGACCATGTGTAGCTTATCCATCCCGTGGTGCGTCCCACCGACTTGGAGGCGAGAAATTCGATTCCGTATGATTTCCCCTTGCCCAAAGCTACTTGTTGCGCCCAGTCTCCTTCGTTGTCCAGCATATTGGTAGCAGCATCGCGATAGTCGAGCACATTGCTGATAGTCTTGTAGTAGCCCTCGACCGAAAGCGTCATGCCCAGAGGCAACTCTGCGCAGAACCCAAGGCCAAACATGTTGCTCGTCATAATCGGTACCTCACTTGTGATGGGCACCCAAAGGTCACTTGCCATTACAAGGTTTCCACTCACGAGGCGGTGTACGCCTTGCGACATGCGCGAATAAGACAGTTTGATTGCCATGTTTTCGTTAAATAGATAACTCAACCCTAGTCGTGGTTCAAAGGAAAAATAAGATTTTCCCACAGCACCATAGACCGACAGACGGATTCCAGCATTGAGCTTGAGAGCATTGAATAGTCTGAATTCATCTTCGCCATATACCGATGCCGTCTTCAAGGCAATGCCGTTGCCCGCATCGTTGTAAACCGTGTCACCTTTCTCAATATACATCGGCGAGGGCACCATTCCGGTATTGTCGTTCAGAGAGCCGTTGTAGCATTTAGTGAACGTGGCCATGCTGTGACTCACCCCGGGAGAGAACCGCTGAAAGGAAATACTTGCACCTGCACGGAGCAGATGCCCACCTAGCAAATGTAAGTTGCCGTCGGTAGTAAGCGCAAGGTCGCTCACATTGTTGGAATAAGCCCTATGCGATGTCTCAGTATGGAAATAGTAGGTCCGGTAATGATCGGTCACAGTATTGTCAATATGGTTGTCGTAGGCAAGGTCATAGATGTATCGGCTGAAACTCAGGTTTGTATTAAGTTTGAAACTATCACCGAACTGTGCCGTCCAGTATAGGCTCGACACCATGTTTGCCCAGCAGTTGCTCATGGAGTTGGAACGATTCTGCTCCTGGCTAGTCTGCTTATCGTGAGGCACAAATCTGTTACCAATCGTACTGTAATTTCGTGTGCTATGCGAAGGCGAGTTGGTGTCATCGTCATGCCCGTAATAGAATACGCCTGACAGCCTGTGGCGATTGCTAAAACGGTGAACCAACTTGACATTAATGTCATAATATTTCATATTCTCGAAAGGAGACAAGGAACCAGGTTTGTCATATACTTTTCGAAGAACGGGCATAGCGATTAGCCCCAAATAGGACATACGTGCCGCTACATTAAACGAGGTGCGGCCTTTCCACAGAGGACCCTCCACGTGAACCCTCCCCGTCATCATGCCCAGGCTGAGGCCTCCGTGGTAGTGATCGAAATCTCCCGTCCTGATGCCCACGTCCACAATACTCGACAATCGCGAGCCATATCGTGCAGGGAAGCCACCCCGATAGAAGTTGATGCTCTCCACCACATCGGGATTAATAGAGCTTACAAACCCCTTAAGGTGCTCAACGTTATACAATGCTGAGCCATCAAGTACAATGAGGTTCTGGTCATAGTCGCCACCACGCACAAAGACACCAGCCGTTCCATCGTTGGACGATACAACGCCAGGGAATTTCTGCAAGGTCTTCATCACATCGGGTTCCCCCATAAACACAGGGGTGGAGTTGATAGCAGCTTTCCCGACGGTTATTGCACTCATCTGTACCGAGCTAGGGCCGAAGTTGATGTGCGAACCATACACCACAACATCTCCCAGCGCAATGCTGTCGTGCGAAAAAGATGCACCAACAGTATCGGGCAGCGTAGCGGCGGCCAATTTGGCCACTGTAAGCAGGACAAAAAATAATCCAAGAATTATTCGCCTACCCATACAGTGCGGATATAGGTTGTCTGAAAATCATATCCTTCGGGGATTGTAGCAAATCCTGCAGCGGGTTTATCGGTAATGATACGCTTCACTGAGTCGCTGTAGTCCAGAGCAACAACGGTGTATATGTCATCTGGACGATAAGTGCCCGACAACATGTCGCGTGCAATAGTAAGCGTCTTGCCACTTTGGGTGAAACCACGAGAGGTCCCTAAGGGAAAAACTGCCTTGGTTCCATCAACAAGAGCCACGGGGAATTGACTCTCGGCGAGCGAAATCTTGCCTGATACATGGTCTTTATCATAGAAAAGGTCATAACTCCTTGCCCACCTGCTTGCTGATAATACCTCTTGCAATTGCTCGCCAGAAAACGCTGTAGTAGCAACAATCATTTGGCTATTCTCAACAAACACTTTCCCGTCAACGTCCTTGACACGGGTAATCACCTCAGGAGCATCTGGTTCATCCTTGCCTCCGCCGCAAGAAATCATCGCTACTACAGAAGCAAAAGTCAGTACGATGCTTAAAATTTTTGAAATTTTCATATTCATAGTGATACTATTGGTTCATAACTATACGAGGCTAACAGCTCGTTATATTTGTTGTAATACTTTACAGTCATTTCATAAATACCTTGACGAGTAAATGTCACATTAAAGCCATAGTTGTTTCGACTATTAATTGTTGCACTTCCTTCCTCAACTGCATCTCCGCCTTTGGGCGACTCTATATGATAGTATATCCGTGTGGTTTTTGCTAAGATTGCACTCGATACAGATGTCATATAATTGGCGCTAGTGTTCACACTAATAGTCCCATAACCATTACTACATGTCATAACTCCTCCTAAGGGTGTGGGCGCTATTGGTTTAAAGTAAATTTTGGTTGTACCATAACCTACAGGAACATCATCAGGCAGATGTCTTACCAAAGGCCATGCTCCCCATTTTGATTCATAATATCCGCTAACATTGGAGGCAACAGCAGAATGTGTGATATTGCTATCTAAGGTGCTAGATGATGAATAATAAACAATTTTATCATAAATTGCAGCAGTTGTTACTTCGAAAGCATCATTGCTCCAGAACTTAGAAAGATTTGCAGTCTGTGTCATAGGTTTAACCGCATCCATCCAATATTTGTCCGTCAAGTAACCCTCTGTCATGTGCCATGCATAGTTATGGCAATTATAGAGGGCCGATGGTTGATCAAGAATCACGACATTTGGAAACAAAGTAATACAGTCATGCGTGATTTGGCTTTTTTCAGCAGGCGTTAGCTCATTATTAATATATACAAGTATTGGTTTACCAAACGGGGTATTGATGTAAGTATACTGCTGTCCGTAATAGTTTAATAGAGCTTCATCATTATCGAATGCTTTTGCAGTAAATGCAAAAAAGGCAACAAGAATGAGAAGAAATAAGATTCTATGTTTTAACTGTTTCATTTTTCTTGTTTTTTATTTATATAAAGTAGATATGATAGTGTTAATGTCTTCTACATTACCTCCATGGTTGATGAAATTTGCAATTTTAGCTTCATCGTCCTTACTTAATGAATGCGTTTTTATTGCAATCTGGCTTTGAACCATCAAAGTAGGCGAAATTGACGTTTTTCCAAAAATTTTTATCGCTCTGATTTTCTGTAGAAATTTTGTTGATGATATAGACTTCATCCTTTCAACATTTCCGGACTTATACAAATCTGCAATTTCATTGGAAGCTATGAGCAACTCGATAAAGGAGATATGAGAACTGCTATAAAGTTTTCCATTCAATCCTGGTATTGTGATTGGATAAGGATACTTTACAGAAGCAGAGAAATCAAGACCTTCATAAAAATCAAGTACTTTCTCAGCCGCATCTTTCCTTTTCACGAGTTCTTTGAACCCATTGAAAGAACTCATTACAACTTTTGCACCAATCATTGGATTTTCATAGGCGTTGCAAACGGGAGATAACGGATGTTGTGCACAAAGTTCTACCAATTCTTGTGTTGACAATTCTTGAAGTTTGCTTTCTGGCAATTGACACAATGTGAGTTTTTGTTTCATTGTCATTTTTGCCCATGCCGGTTGGCATACAATTGCATCAAAGAAGATAGTGTTGTTAGTCTCGTTCTTTAATTTGTGACTGCTTACCACATCGTCAGAACATGATGTGGAAAATACTAATAATAAAGCCGTTGTTATTCTCAATAATTTGTTCATACTATAAATTATTTGGTTGGTTATTTTTTTGTTTATTGCAATAATCAGAATTTCAAAAAAACGGGATAGGGTTTTGCTTATTGTTGAAACATACTTCTCTTCTACAAGGATAATAAAAACACTTTTCCATTATCTTCTGCAAAGATA
>JAUNCU010000110.1 GCA_030526455.1 Bacteroidales bacterium
TTCTCAACACAACAGTTTTTGCAACGTCTATTATGTTTATCCCCCAGGATTTTCCTCTGAGCCATTATAAATACAAAATGAGATGACCCATGATAGGCCATCTCATTTTTCAGTTTATATTTGTGCTAATTAATTTTTACACATTAGAGCCACTTGATGTAGGCGAAGTCTTGACGGTGTGGGAGGTTTTCGTTCCATGGGAATACGCGGAAACCGAAGCGGAATACGCCTGATTCCTTGGTGTTTTGCTTCATGTGGTAAGTGAGCACGTTACCTTCTTCAGCCACCACTTCGAATGGGATTACGCGGTGGAACTTCTGCTGGCCGTCTTCGTCGCGGTAAACCACGAGTTCTACGCCGAGGTCCTTGCCCAAGCCTGCAGTGTCGAGTTTGATAGTGGCTTCGATAGGAGCACCATCGTTGGTAGAGTGCTTGAGCGATTCGCTGAGTTGAACGTCAACTTCGTGTACACCGTCCCACTTTTCAACCACATTTTCCTTCCAAGCCACGATTTCCTTAGCGAGGGCGAAGTTGTTGGCTTTGAGTTTCTTGCTGCGGTCGGCTTCCTTGGTGTAGAAGCGGTCGATGTAGTCACGCATCATGCGCGACATGGTGTAGTGAGGAGCGATGGTAGCGATCGAACGCTTCACATACTGAATCCACTCAGGAGAGTAGCCACGTGAGTTCTTTGCGAAATACAGTGGGATGATTTCGTTTTCGAGCATTGAGTAGATAGTGGCAGCGTCGAGTTTGTCTTGCTGACCCTGGTCTTGGTAGGTGCGTTGTGCGGTGAGCGCCCAGCCTGCACCTTCGCGGTAACCTTCGTACCACCAACCGTCGAGCACTGAGAAGTTGAGCACACCGTTCATTTCGGCCTTTTCGCCTGATGTACCCGATGCTTCAAGAGGACGGGTTGGGGTGTTCAGCCAGATGTCGACACCAGTGATAAGGCGCTTCGACACGGTCATGTCGTAGTTTTCGAGGAAGATGATTTTGCCGAGGAATTGAGGCATCTTAGAGATTTCCACAATGCGGCGGATGAGATCCTTACCAGCGCCATCGGCGGGGTGAGCCTTACCGGCGTAGATGAATTGAACAGGGAATTGAGGGTTGTTCACGATCTTTTCGAGGCGATCGAGGTCGGAGAACAAGAGGTGAGCACGCTTGTAGGTAGCGAAACGACGGGCGAAACCGATGAGCAGTGCGTTAGGGTTGATCTTGTCGACAATCGACATGATGCGAGTGGGGTCGCCTTGGTTCTTCAGCCAAGTTTCGCTAAAGTCGCGCTTCACGAAGTTGATAAACTTGTTCTTCATGCGCATGCGCATGTTCCACACTTCCTGGTCGGGAGTCTTGAGGATAGGAGCCCAAGTCTTTTCGTCTTCCTGGCGTTCGGTGAAGTCGGCGCCGAATTCGTTGCTGTAGAATTCTTTCCATTCCGAAGCAGCCCAAGTAGGCATGTGCACACCGTTGGTCACGTAGCCCACGTGTGATTCTTCAGGAGCGTAGCCCTTCCACACGCCTTGGAACATCTTCTTCGAAACTTCACCGTGGAGCCAACTTACGCCGTTGGCTTCCTGGCAGGTGTTCAGCGCGAACACACTCATAGAGAAGCGTTCTTCTGAATCTGGGTTTTCGCGTCCCATGTTCATCAGGTCGGCCCAAGAGATGCCGAGTTTTGCGGGGAATTCACCCATATATTTGCCGAAGAGACCTTCGTCGAAGTAGTCGTGACCTGCGGGCACTGGAGTGTGCACGGTGTAGAGTGAAGATGCTCTCACCACTTCGAGTGCTTCGTTGAAACTCAAGCCGTCTTCTTGCACGTAGTCTACAAGGCGCTGGAGGTTGAGCAGTGCAGCGTGACCTTCGTTGCAGTGGTAGATTTCGTTCTTGATGCCGAGTTTCTTGAGCATGAGCACGCCACCGATACCGAGCAAGTATTCTTGCTTGATGCGGTTTTCCCAGTCGCCACCATAGAGTTGGTGAGTGATAGAGCGGTCCCATTCGCTGTTCATGTCGATATCGGTATCGAGCAGGTAGAGTTTCATGCGACCCACGTTCACGCGCCAGATGTTGGCGAAGATGGTGCGGCCTGGGTAAGGCACTTCAAGAATCATCTGCTTGCCGTTCTCGTCGAGAACTGGATCGATAGGCAGTTGGTTGAAGTTCTGTGCTTCGTAGTTGGCAATCTGCTGGCCATCGAGCGAGAGCGTCTGGGTGAAGTAGCCATGACGGTAGAGGAAACCTACAGCGGTCATGTCGACGCAGCGGTCCGACGCTTCCTTGATGTAGTCACCGGCGAGAATACCGAGACCGCCAGAGTAGATCTTCAGTGCGCTGCACAAGCCATATTCCATGCTGAAGTAAGATACCGATGGGATATCTTTGCGCATAGGCACCTTCATGTATGCTTTGAAGTTTTTGTAAACGCTTTCGATGCGAGCCATCATTTCCTTGTCGTTGACGATTTCGTCGAAACGCTCGTAGGACATCTTCTGGAGCATCAATACAGGGTTTTCGCCTGTAGAACGCCATAAATCGCGATCCAAATCATGGAACAGGGTTTTTGCTTCGCTGTTCCACACCCACCAAAGGTTCTTAGAGAGTTCTTCAAGTTTTTTCAACTTGGCAGGAAGTTCCGACTTCACTGTGATGTTTCTCCAAGTAGGGGTGTTAGTGTTACTTACTTTAATTTTCATTTTGATTATTATATAGTTGAGTTTTCGTTAGTTCTGTGTATATAATATATAGAGGAGTGTAGAGGAGATCACTTTCGCTTGCTGGCAGAGTCGAGCGCTTGGGCGTAGGCTGTGTCGTAATACTTGATGAAATTGCTCCACAGTGCCATCTTTGCCGTTTTCTGTGCCGCGCGGCTCAACTTGTGCCATTCGGCGGGCTTCATGGAGAAGACGTCCATGATGCCGTGTGCCACCTGCATCACGGTGGGGCTGTAGTTGGAGTCGGTGCGGTGAATCACCTCCACGCCCGACTTGCGCGCGTCGTTGCCCTGCTCGTTCACCACCCACTGGCCGAAGCCGGCGAGGTCGGTAGTGATGGTGGGCACGGCGAATGCCACACTCTCCAGTGGAGTGTAACCCCATGGCTCGTAATAAGATGGGAAGATGGTGAGGTCGAAGCCGATGAGCAAGTCGTAGTAACTCATGTTGAACACGCCATCGTTGCCATTGAGGTAAGAAGGCACGTAGATCACCTTCACCTTGTCGAACGCCTCGTTGCGCAGGCCCAGGTAGTTGAGTTTACCGTATATGGGGTCGCTGTCGAAGTTGTGGATGCTGTGGGTGATGATGGGGTCGAAGAGTTTGGTGCCCTTCTCTTCTGCCTCCATGGCTTCCACCAGGTCGGTGCGAGGGGCGTCGGTCCATCCTGGCACTGTGATGAATGCGATGATTTTGCGCTTCGACTTCTGGAGTTTGTTGATTTCGTAGCGCACCACATTCAGCGCGTCGATGCCCACGTCCAAGCCCTTGTTGCGGAATTCGCAACGGCCCGAAGTGGCCAGCAGGAAGGTGTCGTCGTCGTAGGTTTCGCCGGTGAGTGCCGATGCGGCCTGCAGCAGTCGCTTGCGGGCTGCCTCGCGGCTCTCGGCGTATTTTGCGCCCTTAGGCACGAAGTTCAGTTCAAAACCGTTGGGCGTGACGATGGGTTTGCGCTCGAGCAGTTGCTCGCATTCGCGCGCGGTAACGTCGCTCACGGTGGTGAAGGCGTCGGCATTCTGTGCGGCGGCTTTCTCCAGCGAGTGCTTCGACTCCATGTTGAGTTCGCCCGCCATCTGGTCGCCGTTGTAGCCCTTCATGTAGTCGTAGAGGGGCTTGCCGTTGCCGCATATGCTGCGGCCGATGCTGGTGGCGTGGGTGGTAAACACCGTGGCCACACCGGGCAGGTAACTCTTCACGTAGAGCAATCCCATGCCGGTGGTCCATTCGTTGAAGTGGGCAATCACCTTTTGCTGCTCCATCTTCTTGAATTTCACCAGGCTTTCAATCACCAGCGCCGAGCCGTAGGCAAAAGCACAGGCTTCATCGTAGTCGCCATAAGCATGCAGCGAGTCCACCTTGTAGTGGTCCCACATCTTGGCGTAGAGTTCGTTCTTGTATTGGAAAAGAGATTTGAAGTCGACCAGAATCGCGATAGGTTTGCCGGGGATGTTCCATCGACCCACCCTCACGGTCATGCCAGCGGGGAAAGACACCTTCTCTTTCCAGTCAGCCAGCAGCGACTTCGATTCAGTGAAAAAAGGAGATTCGTTGTCTTTGGTCCAGATGTCGGGGCCAATGAACACGACCTTGTCTTTATGTTGTTGCTGGAGGGTCTTTGCCTTGGTGGAGAGCACGGCATAGATGCCGCCCACCTTGTTGCATACCTCCCAACTTGTTTCAAATAATAGGTCGAACATTTGAAGTGATTGATTATAATCTTATTAAAACTTATGTGCAAAGTTACGAAAAAAAAATAGAATAACTTGAATTTTCTCAATCGGCACAAATAATTATAATGCAATCGTTTGCTTAAAATATTTAATTTTAGAATAATATTCTGCATTCTATGTAAAAGGCAATATAAAAAATCCCAACCCTATTTTCGAGGGTCGGGATTTTCTGCATTTTTTGATGGCTATAGATTATACCTCTTCAAAAGGCACATCTTGTGCGCTTTGGCCTTGTTGGCCGCCCTGCTGTGGACCTTGTGGGCCACCCTGAGGACCACCCTGGAAACCAGCATCGGCGCCTGGAGCACCGCCTTGCTGACCGTAGAGGTCTTGAGCAATGGCGTGGAACTTTTCGTTCATTTCGTTCATGGCAGCGTCGATGGCTGCGATGTCCTGGTTTTTGTGAGCCTCTTTGAGTTTGTTGAGGGCTTCTTCGATAGGAGCCTTCTTATCGGCTGGAATCTTGTCGCCAAGTTCTTTGAGTTGCTTTTCGGTTTGGAAAATCATAGCGTCGGCTTGGTTGATCTTGTCGATGCGTTCCTTTTCCTTCTTGTCGGCTTCGGCATTGGCTTCGGCTTCATCCTTCATGCGCTTGATTTCGTCGTCGCTCAAGCCGCTAGAAGCCTCGATGCGGATGCTCTGTTCCTTGTTGGTGGCCTTGTCGATAGCCTTCACGTTCATGATACCGTTGGCATCCACTTCGAAAGATACTTCGATCTGTGGCACACCGCGTGGGGCTGGAGTGATGCCGTCGAGGTGGAACTTGCCGAGGGTCTTGCAGTCCTTAGCCATTGGGCGTTCGCCTTGGAGCACGTGGATTTCTACCGAAGGCTGGTTGTCGACAGCGGTAGAGAACACCTGGCTCTTGCGGGTTGGGATGGTGGTGTTAGCATCGATGAGTTTGGTCATCACACCGCCGAGGGTTTCGATACCCACGCTCAGAGGCACTACGTCGAGCAGGAGCACATCCTTCACTTCGCCGGTAACCACACCGCCTTGGATGGCAGCGCCCACGGCTACTACTTCGTCGGGGTTAACGCCCTTTGAAGGTTCTTTGCCGAAGAATTGCTTTACAATCTGCTGAACGGCAGGGATACGGGTAGAACCGCCCACGAGAATCACCTCGTTGATGTCGCTAGTGGTGAGGCCAGCGTCTTCGAGCGCCTTGCGGCAAGGAGCGATGGTGTTCTGGATGAGGTCGTCGCTCAGTTGTTCGAATTTTGCACGGGTGAGGGTCTTCACCAGGTGCTTAGGAATACCGCCCACGGGCATGATGTAAGGCAGGTTGATTTCGGTGCTCATCGAACTAGAGAGTTCGATCTTAGCCTTTTCAGCGGCTTCTTTGAGGCGCTGCAGTGCCATAGGATCCTTGCGCAGGTCCACACCTTCATCGTTGATGAATTCCTGAGCGAGCCAGTCGATGATGCGCTGGTCGAAGTCGTCGCCACCGAGGTGAGTGTCGCCGTTGGTAGCCTTCACTTCCACTACGCCGTCGCCCATGTTAAGGATAGAGATATCGAAAGTACCGCCACCGAGGTCGAATACTGCGATATTCTTGTCGTCGGTACCCTTGTCGAGACCGTAGGCAAGTGCTGCTGCGGTAGGTTCGTTCACGATGCGTTCCACCTTGAGGCCGGCGATTTCGCCTGCTTCCTTAGTGGCCTTGCGTTGAGAGTCGTCGAAGTATGCTGGCACGGTGATCACAGCGCGGTCCACGGTCTGTCCGAGGTAGTCTTCGGCGGTCTTCTTCATCTTCTGAAGCACCATAGCCGAGATTTCCTGTGGAGTGTATTGGCGGCCGTCGATGTCGACGCGAGGCTGGTTGTTGCCGTTGTCCACCACTTTGTAAGGCACGCGGCCCACTTCTTGAATCACCTTGTCCATCGATTCGCCCATGAAGCGCTTGATAGAATAGATGGTGCGTGTGGGGTTGGTGATAGCCTGGCGCTTTGCAGGGTCGCCCACTTTGCGTTCGCCGCCGTCAACAAATGCCACAATCGAAGGAGTGGTGTTGCGGCCTTCACTGTTAGGTATTACTACCGGATTGTTACCTTCAAGTACAGATACACAACTGTTGGTTGTACCAAGGTCAATACCAATGATTTTTCCCATAGTCGTAATTATGTTTTTTATTGTTAGTAATCTAGTTTCGTTGCATCGCCACTTGTGCGATTTCGTTTATCAATTAAGCAAAACCTGTGCCAATTATTTCCGTGCCGAAAACTGACACGCATGCTGACACCATGTCACATTTCTCGCGCCACTGCCCCATCTCATCGCATATTTTTGGCACATCTATTCCACTTCACCCCGTGCCACTACCCTATTTTTTGCTTTTTTTCTTGTCGTGTTTCAATTATTTATAGTAATTTTGTACATTAAATATAATATATGGGCGATGTTGCGCCCTGTTGTTTTGAGATAATTAACTACATACTAATTAAATAACTATTTTTTTAAACATCAAAATTATGCAGATTTCACACATTGAACACGTGGGTATCGCTGTAACTTCTCTCGAAGAAGCAATCCCATTCTACGAAAGATTGTTGAACACTAAGTGCTACAAGATTGAAGAAGTGGAAGAACAGAAGGTTCGCACCGCATTCCTCAAGATTGGTGAAGTGAAGATCGAACTCCTCGAAGCCACTAGCGAAGAAAGCGCTATCGCTAAGTACATCGCCAAGAACGGCGGCCGCGGTGGCATCCAGCACATCGCATTCGCAGTGGAAGACGGCCTCCAGGCTGCCCTCGACGAAGTGCAAGCAAACGGCGACCGCGTGATCGACGCTGCTCCTCGTGGCGGCGCTGAAGGTCTCAACATCGCCTTCCTCCACCCAAAGAGCACCTGCGGCGCTTTGGTTGAACTTTGTGAAAACCCTAACAAGTAATTCGTTCACTGAATTTATCTCCAACACATCATTATTAAAATGAGTACTCAAGTAGAAAAAATACAAGAACTCATCGCTAAGCGTGAAAAAGCACGCATCGGCGGTGGTGAAAAAGCAATCGAAAAGCAGCACGCTAAAGGCAAATTCACTGCACGCGAACGCATCGCTATGCTGCTCGACGAAGGCAGTTTCGAAGAAATGGACATGTTTGTGGAGCACCGTTGCACCAACTTCGGCATGGACAAGAAGCACTTCCTTGGCGACGGCGTAGTTACCGGTTCGGGTACAATCGCTGGTCGTCTTGTTTATGTTTTCGCACAGGACTTCACCGTGAGCGCTGGTTCGCTCTCTGAAATGCTTGCTGCCAAGATTTGCAAGGTGATGGATATGGCCATGAAGGTGGGCGCTCCAGTGATCGGTCTTAACGACTCGGGTGGTGCTCGTCTGCAGGAAGGTATCAACGCCCTCGCCGGCTATGCCGAAATCTTCCAGCGCAACATTATGGCATCGGGCGTAGTGCCTCAGATTTCTGCCATCATGGGTCCTTGCGCCGGTGGTGCCGTTTACTCTCCAGCCCTCACCGACTTCACCCTCATGTGTGAAAACACTTCTTACATGTTCCTCACCGGCCCTGGCCCAGTGAAGGCTGTGCTCGGCGAAGTTGTGACTCAGGAACAACTCGGTGGTGCTTCGGTTCACGCTACCAAGTCGGGTGTAACCCACTTCACCGCCACCAACGAGGAAGAAGCCATCGCACTGATTAAGAAACTCTTCAGTTACATTCCTCAAAACAACCTCGAGAAGACTCCTCTCGCTCCTTGCACCGACCCAATCGACCGCAAGGAAGACTACCTCAACGAAATCATCCCAGAGAACCCCAACATGCCTTACGACATGTATCAGGTGATCGCTGGTATCGTCGACAATGGTGAGTTCCTCGAAGTTCAGCCAAGTTACGCTAAGAACCTCATCATCGGTTTCGCTCGCTTCAATGGCCAGTCGGTAGGTATCGTTGCCAACCAGCCTAAGCAACTCGCTGGTGTGCTCGACAGCAACTCTTCTCGTAAGGGTGCCCGCTTCGTGCGCTTCTGCGACGCGTTCAACATTCCTATCGTAACGCTCGTCGACGTTCCTGGCTTCCTCCCAGGTACCGCTCAGGAATACAACGCTGTGATTCTCCACGGTGCTAAGTTGCTCTACGCCTACGGCGAAGCCACTGTGCCCAAGGTTACCGTTACGCTGCGCAAGAGTTACGGTGGTAGCCACATCGTGATGAGTTGTAAGCAACTCCGTGGCGACCTCAACTACGCATGGCCATCGGCTGAAATCGCTGTGATGGGTGCTTCGGGTGCTGCATCGGTGCTCTACGCTAAGGATGCCAAGGCACTCAAGGAAGCAGGCAAGCCTGAAGAAGCAAAGGCATTCATCAAGGAAAAAGAAGACGAATACACCAACCTCTTCGCTAATCCTTACAATGCTGCTCGCTACGGCTACATCGACGATGTGATCGAGCCACGCAACACTCGCTTCCGCATCATCCGTGCTCTCGCACAGTTGGAAAACAAGAAACTCGTTAATCCTGCTAAGAAGCACGGTAATATTCCTCTCTAAACTCTTTAATTACTGCGAATATGATATTATTAGCAACTAATTGGGCCGACGCATGGACCATGACCGGTATCGGGGTTGGTGTGGTGTTCTGCATCCTCTGCATCCTCGTGCTGGTGCTCATGGTTTTCAACCTTGTGGCAAAGAAGGCTGCGTCGAGCGACCAACCAGTGAAGGCCGGTATCGCCGACATACCTGTGAAGCCTCTTGCTGAAGCAAGCGAACTCGACAAGGCTGCCGTGGCTACCGCCCTCTACCTTTATGAAAAGAGTAAGGGTGACCAAGAAAGCGGTGTGCTCACTATCAAGATGAACCCATCGCCTTGGCACGCTGTGCTCAACGAGAGATTGTGATAACTGAATAATACTATTGCGACAAATCAAAACAATGAAAGAATTAAAATTCAAAATAAGTGGCCAAGACTACACCGCTACTGTGGAAGAAGCAGGCGCTGGTGCACTCGTCGTTACCGTTAATGGCCAACCTTACCAAGTGGAAGTACCTCAAGCAAAGGCTTCTGCACCCACTATGGCTCGCGCCGCTGCTGGCGCTCAGGCCGGTGGTCCTAAGAACATCGTTTCCGAACTCCCTGGCACCGTTACCAAGGTGGTAGCAGGCGCTGGCCAGCACGTGAAGAAGGGCGATGTGCTCCTCGTGATTGAAGCCATGAAGATGGCCAACGACATCGTTTCCGACGTAGAAGGCACTGTGCAACGCATCGCAGTGGCTGAAGGTCAGAACGTGAACCAAGGCGACCTGCTCGTGGAAATGGTGGCCGATGCTATCGCTGCTCCTGCTGGTGCTCCCGCTCCTAAGG
>JAUNCU010000111.1 GCA_030526455.1 Bacteroidales bacterium
TTAACGCGTTTCAGCAGATTATAGCACTATAAGTTGCTCAAATCGCATTTTTTCAACACATTTCAGCAGATTATAGGTCTAAAAGTTGCTCAAATCATAATCATAGATAAGGTACCATTGCTCCGCCCTCGCTTCTACATTTTGAACGAGGTGGTTTTGTCGTTTACTATTACCTCTTGTGGGGTGCCGCAGTGGTTGCGGTCTTCGAGGATGCTGCGCAGGAGGTTGTGGAACTTGGGCATTACCGACTCTCGGAGGGGCTCCTGCACCATTTCGGCGATGCCGGCGGGGAGGGACGCCTCCATCACCATGTTCATGCCTTTTTCCATTTCCTCGATCACGTGCTTTGTGTCGGGGTTCTCGCCCTCGTTGCCCTCGTAGAGCGCTAGCATGGCACGGGTGGCGAGGTCGTCGAACTGTGCATGACACACTTGCTTCATGCCACTTTTCATCTTACTCAGGTCGAAACTGCCGCCGCCAAAGAGTGCCATCATGCCCGAGAACTTGCTGGCCACGGCATCCATTTTCGCCAGCGCGCGATTGAGCATGCCGTCGAGCAGCGCTGGCACCGCCTTCTCCACCTGAAGGCGCCCCTCGGCGAGGAGATTCTTGCACGAAGGCACCGCCTTGATCTGGCGCGTGTCGACACGCATCACGCCATCGTCGATGGTGATGGTGCGGTAATGGAAGGGATAAGTGACGAGCGAACTGGTGGCCACTTCGGTGATAGAGTCGCCGCCAATGTAATCGCGGGCAATATCGGTGATGTGTAGATGGCCGGTAAGCATCACGCGCAGACCGGCATCTACGAGCGTGTTACGCACATTCTTATAATCGGCCACCACATATTTTTCGAGCAACTTGGCCTCCTGATCGAAGTGTTCAATGAGGTGATGGTGCATCATGCCCACCACTTGCTTGCCCTGGGCACGCGCCTCACGCACGCGCGCAGCCACCCACTGAAGCGTGGCGGGCTTGATGCGGCCGGCGGTGTTGTAGGTGTTCACCGAGTCGCCGCGCGATTTGAGCAGATTTTCCTCATCGCGGTTGCTGTCGATGCCTATCACCACAAGGCCTGCAACGGGTTCGGCCGCAAAACTCAGCGAAGAGGTGTCGCGCTGCACGCCGGCGCCATGGCCGAAGCGGGCGTAGAGTTGGCGGAAATCATCGCGCGTGATGGTGGCAGCGCTCTTCGTCTTGGCGCCCTGAAACGATTTCGCGTGAGCATTGCTGATGTCGTGATTGCCCGGCACCACCAGCACCTTGATGCCCTGGGCGCGAAGCAACTCAAGTTGAGCCACCACAAACTCATGGCTCAGGCGCTCGCCGTCCTTGGTGAGGTCGCCCGAAATAAGCACCACCTGCGGGCGCTCTTTGATAATTTCCTTCACGGTAGTGCGCAAAATATCAGCACTTTGCTTAATCATGCGCATATCGGCCGCCGCCTGCTTGTCGATAGCCTCGCCCGGCTTAGCAATCAATTTCTCGCTCATGGCGTGAACATCGCTCAGCGCCACTATTTTCACTGCGCCACTCATGTGCAGAGCGGCAAGAGCCATAAAGGCCAGCAGAATTTTTCTCATTGTCGATGGATTCATATTGTAAAACGTGGGGCAAATTTACGCATTTTTCAGCAAAGAAAGCAAATAGCCACCACGCGTTTTCAAGAAAGAAACCGAGCACAAAAATGTAAACAGATGTGAATTTCACAACAAGAAAAGGTGTAATACTTTAAACAGTGTTAAATCAAAGCGATTTTTTACTCGAAAAGTATGTTATATAACATGTTTTTCCTAATTTTGCATCGGTTTTTCATGGTATTAGTTTTTAAGGTTGTGAAATACTAGGCGTCGTGACGACGGTTTTTATTTCATTTTGTTAAGGTTTATGTTAATGGTATTAGAAGGTTAATTAGTTAAGCAATCCCCGATAGAGATATCTGGGATTTTTTTTGCACCTACACAAATCGACGCACCCCCAGCCCACCAGGCCGGGGCTTATTTTTCTGAGGACGCCAGGCCGGGGCTTTTTTTGAGAGAGGCAGCCTTACCCGCTGACGCGGGCAACACAGGGGCGCCACCGCTACAACGAAACCGCCGCCCCACAAAGCGAAGCCACCTTTCCACAGCCCCAAGCCAGCCAAGAAAAAAAAATTCGCCGCCCCCCAAAAAATAAAATTCGCTTAATTCGTGAACAAAAAAAACCTAAATTCGCTGAACAAAAAAAATGCAGTGGAGCCGAGTCCACTGCACTTAATTTATTTCGTTGATATTCGCTGATTTTCCACTACCCGGGCATCAATATTCTTCTTCGTCGAAAAAGAAATCTTCGTCGTTTGTTGGGTAGTCGGGCCAGATGTCTTCGATCGATTCGTAGGTTTCGCCTTCGTCTTCGATTTCCTGGAGGTTTTCGATCACTTCCAGAGGTGCACCGCTTCGCATTGCGTAGTCAATGAGTTCGTCTTTAGTTGCTGGCCATGGTGCATCTTCGAGTTTTGTGGCTAGTTCAAGTGTCCAATACATAACAATATATGTGTTTAAAAGTTGCAAAATCGTCTCCCTTTTTCCTTAATGGACGAGCGGAGAATCGTCTC
Organism: Bacteroidales bacterium; assembly: GCA_030526455.1. Classification (GTDB taxonomy): domain Bacteria; phylum Bacteroidota; class Bacteroidia; order Bacteroidales; family Muribaculaceae; genus Sodaliphilus. The sequence continues at coordinate 2,594 of JAUNCU010000111.1, forward strand.
GTTTCGTAAATTTTCGCAAAAATAATACTATAATTTGAATTTTCGCATTTTTATTGACAAAAAAATAGGTAAGACGGGGGTGAATATTGTTAAATGTTGCAAAATTGAGGATTTTACGCGTTTTCAGCCATAAGTGCGCCACAGATGCCTCTCGACGAGGTATGCATATAAATTGTATGTAAAATAGTATATTTATACATGAATATATATACAAAATGCATTTTCTTTGAATTTTTCTGAATTTTTTTGCACGTGTTTCAAAAAATTATTATACCTTTGCAACAGAAAAATAAAAACAACATACAACAACGACTAAATTGATTGACTTATGAAACAAGAAATTCCTTACAAGATTTATCTTGACGAAAACGAAATACCCACCCAATGGTATAATGTGCGTGCCGACATGAAGACTAAGCCCGCTCCGCTGCTTAATCCCGGCACTGGCCAACCTCTCACGCTTGAGGACCTGAACCCCATCTTCTGCGAAGAACTCAACAAGCAGGAACTCGACAACGACACTCCTTTCTTCGACATCCCAGAGGAAATTCAGAAGTTCTACAAGATGTATCGCCCCGCTCCACTGGTGCGCGCCTACTTCCTGGAGAAAGCCCTTGGCACCCCTGCCAAGATTTACTATAAATTTGAGGGCAACAACACCTCGGGCAGCCACAAACTCAACTCGGCTATCGCTCAAGCCTACTACGCAAAGAAGGAAGGCCTCAAGGGCGTGACCACCGAAACTGGCGCCGGCCAGTGGGGTACTGCGCTGAGTATGGCTTGCTCTTACTTCGACCTCGACTGCAAGGTGTTCATGGTGAAGTGCTCTTACGAGCAGAAGCCTTTCCGCCGCGAGGTGATGCGCACCTATGGCGCCAACGTCACTCCATCGCCAAGCCTCACCACCAACGTGGGTCGCAAGATTCTCTCTGAGCACCCCGACACCACCGGTTCGCTGGGCTGCGCCATCTCAGAGGCAGTGGAAGTGGCTGTTACCAACCCTGGCTACCGCTACGTGCTGGGCTCGGTGCTCAACCAGGTGCTGCTCCACCAGTCGATTATCGGCCTGGAAACAAAGGCTGCGCTCGACAAATATGGCATCAAGGCCGACGTGGTGATCGGTTGCGCCGGCGGTGGCTCTAACCTGGGCGGCTTGATTGCTCCTTTCATGGGCGAAAAACTGCGTGGCGAAGCCGACTACCAAATCATTGCCGTAGAACCCGCCTCTTGCCCAAGTTTCACTCGCGGTAAGTATGCCTACGACTTCTGCGACACCGGTATGATTTGCCCTCTGGCTAAGATGTACACCCTCGGCAGCCAGTTCATCCCATCGGCCAACCACGCTGGCGGTCTGCGCTTCCACGGTATGAGCCCAGTGCTGTCGCAACTGTATGCCGACGGCATGTTTGAGGCACGCGCCGTAGAACAAACCGCAGTGTTTGAAGCCGCTACCCAGTTTGCCCGCGTGGAAGGCATCCTTCCTGCGCCCGAAAGTAGCCACGCCATTCGTGTGGCCATCGACGAAGCGCTCAAGTGCAAGGAAACTGGCGAAGAAAAGACCATCGTGTTCGGCCTCACCGGCACCGGCTACTTCGACCTCGTGGCTTACGAGAAATTCAACTCTGGCGAGATGAACGACGTGATTCCAAGCGACGAAACCATCAAGAGTTACCTCGACAAACTCCCCAAGGTGCCCGGCCAGGAATAAGAAAACCCCATACGCTTCATCGCAAAGCACTTATATAGTTAGTAATTACAGGCGAGAAGCCCCCATCGCGGCGGGCTTCTCGCTATTTTTTGCGAGCGAAAATTGTCATTAGGGTCCGACCCTGAGCCCAACCTCTACCCCATCAAGCACCTTTCCGAGGCAGAAACTGTTTGCTTTTTGGTCGGTGAATTTTAGGGATTTATCGGTGTTTCGATGGGGATTGGTCGATAAGTGGGATATATGGGGATTAAACTTTTGGGCGATTCGTGGTGTCTTATAAGCGAAGGTCTTCAACAAGTAAACGAAGTTATTAACCCGCATCTTCTCGCTGAGGCGATGCACAAATTTGAAAGACTATGAGACGTATAATGATGAGCGCCGTTTTGGCCATGGCAATCGCTGCTCCAATGAGCGCAGCCAACAGCAGAAACCACAACAACATGGGTCGCCACGATGATGGCAGGAACTTCGGAATGATGGACCGCAACTGCAATCACAACAACCGCCCAGCATACAACAACCACTGCAACCACCGCCCAGCCGTAGGTTCGAGAGTGATGAATCGCCCAATGCACGGCAGTTACGTGATGTGGAATGGACGCCAGCACTGGATGGCCGATGGAGTGATCTATCGCATGGTGAACCAAGGCAGAAACAGTTACTTCGTGGTGGTAGGATACTGGAGATAAGGAGGAATGCCACCTATGAAAGCAACCCAACACACGACGCAGCGGCATGGCAGCGCAAAGCCAGCCCTGGCAATAAAGAAACGGCGGAAGCACTGACTATTTCGACAAGTGCTTCCGCCGTAATTTTTTCCTTATGCCATCTCGGCTCCTATCGCGATGCAGAGTCGGGGTGCGATACCGCCGCCACTGGGGCTTTGTGCTCGGTGGCATTTTTGTGCTCCGGAGACTTCTTTGACTCGACGGGCTTCTTTGGCTCGGCGCTCTTTTGAGGCTCGGCGGGCTTCTTTACCTCGGTGGCCTGCTTGGGCTCGGCGGGGTGCTTTACCTCGGTGACCTGCTTGGGCTCTGCGGGCTTGGCTGGAGCGGGCTTGGTGGTGTCGGGGGCATTGGTGGCAGGCTTTTGTGGTTTCTTCTCCACCTTGGCTGGCGATGGGATGGAGGCGGCGTCTTTTCCCTTGAGGGCTTTCAGGCGGGCTGCCTTTTGCTTGCCGCCGTGCCAGCACACGTAGTCCACGCTGTTGAGCACGCCAAACTCATAGCCCTGCGCCTTGAAGTAGCGAATGATTTGTGGCAAGGCTTGCACGGTGGTGCGCTTGGCGCCGGTGTCGTGCATGAGCAGGCACTCGATGTTGTGGCGCGCACTGCAGGCGCTCGACACAAGTCGTGCCACGGGCACATTGTTGCCGCTGGCGTCGCGAGAGTCGAGGTTCCAGTCCACAAACTGGTAGCCGCTGTCGAGCAGTGCCACACACAGGCGATCCATGAAGCGAGGGTCGGAATTGTGCTTACGGTAAACCGAGTTGCTGCTGCCGCCGGGGTGGCGCAGAATGCGCGAACGATGGCCCGAATATTTCTCAATGAGATCGTTGATTTTGTTGAGATCCTCGAAATAACTCTCGATGCTCTTGTAGATGGCGAAGTTGTGGGAATAAGAGTGGATGGCGAGTTCGTGGCCATCGCGGGCGATGTCGGCCATGCGCGAGGTGTATTGCGAGAACTGCGCCGTCACGAAGAACGTGGCCTTCACATTTTCCTGGCGCAGGATGCTCAGAATCTGGTCGGTGCACACCGATGGGCCGTCGTCGAAGGTGAGATAAATGATCTTTTCGTTGCGCCCCACCACACGCAGTTGCTCGGTGACGGTAGTGGCATTCTGGGTCGAGTCGTTGACCGAGTAAACCACATCGTAGATGCCTGGGCGGTTCCAGTCGATGTGGGAGGAGTCGATACTGAGGCGTGCGGCGCCGGAGTTGTCGCTGTATTTCACGCCACGGGTGAGGAAAGTGGAGTCGTGGCCTTCGCCCTCCATAATCATCATGGGGCCACGCGTGGTGAGCGTAGGCGCCACAGTGTCGTCGGGGGTGGCACTGAACCACGAAGCATTAGCCTTGCCTGTGCAAGCGGTAGCGATCGAGGCAAGAGCGACGGTGAGAAATATGTAAAAGGCAGTGAGCCAGTAGTTGAATATTTTCACTATTTGAACAGTTTATTTTATGCGTGCGTTGACCTATTTCCCTGTGAAAACCTAAACAATATATTGACTAATCACATAGTTAAAGCACAGATTCAACGTAGATAATATTATTAATTGCGAGTGCAAAGTTACGAAAAATATGGCAATATATAGCAAGAAAATCAGAACATTAGCAAAAAATAACAGCACGACGCCGCCCAGGCTGCGGCACGAGAAGCGCCTCAGCGCAGCAGCAGCATCGCCACCAGCAGCACGATGAGTGCCACCACGGCGAAGACCACGCTGCCAGTGCCCTTTTCGGGCTCGCCATCTTCGGGGTGGCGCGGGAGGCGGTCGTCGTCGAGCGAGCGCAACTGCTCCAGGCGCTCAGCCTTGGCTTGGGCGAGTTGCTGCTCCAGGCTCAAGTCCTCATCGCGCCGTGCCTTTTCGCCCTTAGGGTCGAGAATACAGTCGAAGTATTCCTGCCCAGGCGCAAGGCGCTGCACGGGATCGGTGCGACGTTGTTTTTTGCGATACTCTTTCATCGCCACAAATTTAGCGAAATTCCGGGTAAAAAAGAAACGGGTGCTCAGGTATAGGTGCAAAAAAAAAATCCCTGATATCTCTATCGGGGATTGCTTAACTAATTAACCTTCTAATACCATTAACATAAACCTTAACAAAATGAAATAAAAACCGTCGTCACGACGCCTAGTATTTCACAACCTTAAAAACTAATACCATGAAAAACCGATGCAAAATTATATAGAATATGTTTTATAACATAATTTTTCAGCAAGTTTTTTCTACGATTTAAACCATTTTAACATTTCACCCCCATTTTTGCGCACATTTTTCCACAATTTCACGCATTTCACACCATTTTGCAACACAATTCGCCACCAGTCCACGGCAAATTTCCACCCTATCGCAGAAAAACCAACCAATATGACAGCGTGAATACGAGGAAAGAGTGTGCGAGCACTCAAGTGGTAACCATAACCGAGTATTCGGACAGGCAAGGCGGAATCTGCAAGTGCGCCCGCCTGCATCAGCGGTCAAGGCCTAGCATTTCTCGGGGCGAGATGGGCAGCGCCTTGCACAGCGCTCTTGCCACTCGCAGGGTGGGTTCGCTGCGATTGTGGATATAGTCGCTGATGCGGCTTGGGCTGATGCCGATTTCATCGGCGAGTTGTTTTGCGGTAATGCCAGCCGTGTCGATTGCGTCCATAATGATTTCGCCCAGCGTGGGCACCGCGATATGACAATGCTTCGCCTCATACGCCTCCACCACGTCGGTAACGATCATCAATTCCACCATCTTTGGGTCGTCGGCAGGGGTGTTCTCAGTGATTTGAGGCAACAATTCATCAATTCTCGCCTGGGCATATTCATATTTTTGAACCGTGATTTCCATCTTCTTTTTCATTAGATTAAATAGTACTACAATCAATTTTATCATATTCGGCATGTGTGCCCACCCATCGTATGTACACCAGTCCGGGAGTGAACATCACCACCACTACAAGCCGATATTGGTTACCTTTTATGTTGAACACATAATGCTGGTTGCCCATATAATCGGCCGAGGGAAAATCTTGGCGCATATCGGCAAAATTCCTCCAATTCGCCCCCGAAACGGTATGGAACCATCGCTCCAGAGCCACTCGGCTATTGGCGTAGCCTTCCTTCTGATAAAATTCTTCCAACTTACGCCGGGATATCACTCTCATATTTCAAGAAATTTCAGAGATGCTTATGCAAAATAATTGTAGTCGTTGGCTCATGCTTTGGTAAAAAGCATTGAGTAGACGCTACAAAAGTAGTAAAGAAATTCTGTTTTGCAAAAGTTTTTCGTTATTTTATTTTGAAAACCAACACCACAAGCACATTCCATTGCCAATGCCTAGGTGAAATGATTTTTTATTCATAAAATTCTTTAAATATTGCACGGTATTAGGGGAAAAGTTGCTATATTAGCATATTCAAATCAACGAACCGAAAGAACTTAAACAAATGACCGAGAACAACAGATACTGTGTGATCATGTGCGGTGGCACTGGCAGCCGCCTTTGGCCTAAGAGCCGCACCCGAATGCCTAAACAGTTTATTGATTTCCTGGGTACTGGACAATCGCTGCTGCAACTCACCGTGGCTCGACTGAAGGGCATCATTCCACAAGAAAACATTTTTATGCTCACCCAGAGCGAATATGCTCCGCTCATCAAGGAACAGGTGCCCGAAATCAGCGACAAGCAGATACTGATGGAGCCTGCCCACCGACGCACCGCCCCCGGCAACGCCTGGGCCGCCTACCACATCAAGGCGCTCAACCCCGATGCCAAAATTATGGTGGCGCCCGCCGACAACATTATCCTGCGTGTGGAAGAGTTTCGCCAGAGCGTGGTGAAGGCGTTTGAATTCATTGAGCAGCACGACACACTGCTCACCTTCGGCGTGAAGCCCACCCGCCCCGAGACGCGCTACGGCTACATCCAGCAAGGCAAGGAAATTGACGGGGAATTTGCCCACGTGAAGACGTTCACCGAGAAGCCCGACCTGGAACTGGCGAAGGTGTTTGTGGACAGTGGCGAATTTTACTGGAACACCGGTATCTTCTTCTGGAGTGCCGATGCCATTATCAAGGCGCTCTCGGAGGATGCCGCCTCGAAGGTGTCGTCGCGATTCGCTGAGGGCGAAGGCATCTATGGCACCGACAAGGAGATGGATTTCATCAAGGAAATATATGCCGCAAGCCAGAGTGTTTCGGTGGACTACGCCGTGCTGGAGAAGGCCGACAACGTGAGCGTACTGCGCGTGGACGGCATCGGCTGGACCGACCTTGGCACATGGGGATCGCTCTACGACGTGAGCCCGAAGACGCGCGAGGGCAATGTGACCCAGGGCGCGAAGACGATGATGCTCAATAGCCGCAACAATATCGTGTCGGCCACACGCGACAAACTGGTGATTGCCTCAGGCCTCAACGACTACATCATCGCCGACAGCGACAACGCGCTGCTCATCGTGCCTCGCAGCGAAGAGCAGAAGATTCGCAACTACGTGCGCGAGGTGAAAACCAACCACGGGAAGGAATATTTGTAGAGAAATTAGAAAGGTCCAGTGGAAAAAAGTAGGGGGGGGAATTAGTGGGAGAGGCGGCGCAATCCCAGAGGGATTGGATGTGTGTAGGCAGGT
>JAUNCU010000286.1 GCA_030526455.1 Bacteroidales bacterium
TTTAAAAAATCTTGAAAAGCTGTAAAAACCACCTCTCAAAAATCTTGAAAAGTTGAGAAATCTGCTAGAAATCTCTATTTTAGTTATTTTCTCTTGGCATTATTTTTGCTATATTTGTAGGTAAAATTTATCATATTATGAAAATAGGTATTATTGGGGCAGGAAATATGGGTGGCGCTATTGCGAGGGGACTCGCGGCCGACCCTGGGTTTTGCACTGCCGATATCACTGTGTGTTCGCCCAACAACCATGGCGAACTCGATGCACTGAAGGCCGACTATGCCGACATCAACGTGTCGACCGACAACGCACAGGCCATCGCCGACACCGACGTGATCATCGTGGCGGTGAAGCCTTGGCTCGTATACGACGTGATGGACCCGCTCTCGGGCAAAATCAAGTGGGAAAAGCAGATGCTGGTGTCGGTGGCGGCAGGCATCTCGCTGAGCGAACTCGAAGACCTCTCGCTGTGCACACCGCCCGCCGTGTTCCGCGTGATGCCCAACACCGCCATCTCGCAGCGCAAGAGCATGACGTTCATTTGCTCGCACGGCGCCAGCGAGGAGCAGGTGAAGGCTGTGAGCGGGCTGTTTGAGCGCCTGGGCGCCGTGATGCTCATCGAAGAGCAGCAGATGAATGCCTGCATGGCGCTGGCTTCGTGTGGCATCGCCTATGCCATGCGCTACGTGCGCGCCGCTAGCGAAGGCGGCGTGGAACTGGGCGTGAAGGCCGACGTGGCGAAGGAAATCGTGCTCCACACGCTTGAGGGCGCCGTGGCACTGCTGCAGGCGTCGGGCAATCATCCCGAGGCTGAAATCGACAAGGTGACCACGCCTGGCGGCCTCACCATCAAGGGGCTCAACGCCATGGAGGCCCACGGCTTCACCACCAGCGTGATCGAAGGCCTCAAGGCTTCGGCAAAATAAGATTGAAAACAGAAAAAAACGCGAAATATTATGTCAGTAAACAAAGTGATTCTTATCGGAAACGTGGGCAAGGACCCCGATATCCGTTATCCTCAGCAGGGGCAATGCGTGGCTTCTTTCTCACTGGCCACAACTGAAAAGTTCACCTCCAACGGCCAACTCACCGAGCGCACCGAGTGGCACAACATCGTGGTGTGGGGCAAGCAGGCCGAAACGGTGGAAAAATACGTGCGCAAAGGCACCAAACTCTACATCGAAGGAAAACTCCGCACCCGCCAGTGGGAGGACCGCAACGCCATCAAGCGCTACGTGACCGAGGTCTACGTCGACACCTTCGAACTCCTTGGCAGCCGCCCAGCCAATCCACAAGCGCCACAGGCTCCACAATCCCCCACCAACGCCCCATTCTAAGCCCCACCCCGGGCAACACAATACAAAATGCGAGCATTTGCTTTCCATCGGCAAATGCTCGCATTTTCATTTTCCCCATTACCCTTGCGCTATTTTGCTGGCTGGAGTGGGAAAAAATAAAGCTGTGCTCCACCTTGTGGAGTACAGCTTCAAACTCTTTTGCTTATCGCTAAGATTAAGCCTTAACTGAGTCAG
>JAUNCU010000112.1 GCA_030526455.1 Bacteroidales bacterium
ATTCTTTTTTGTATCTTTGTATCCACATTATCAATCACTTTACGCCATGCTTATAGGTAGAGAAAAAGAAAAACAGGTGCTCATGAGTGCGCTTCAGTCGCCGAGGTCGGAATTTATTGCCGTCTATGGCCGTAGGCGTGTGGGCAAAACGTTCCTTATACGCGAAACTTTCGACTACAAATTTGCATTTCAGCATACAGGAATTCTTGATGCGCCCTTGCGGGAACAACTGTCGGAATTTCGTCAGTCGCTGTACAGGGCGGGTATGAAACCACGCGCGCTGCCCAAAACGTGGAATGAGGCGTTTCACCAACTTGAGGACTGGCTGGAATCGCTTCCCGAGGGCAAGAAAGTGGTGTTTATCGATGAGTTGCCATGGATGGACACTGTTCGCTCTAATTTCATCCGTGCCCTCGACCATTTTTGGAATAGTTGGGCCACAGCGCGCAAAGATATCGTGCTGGTGGTGTGCGGCAGTGCCACTTCGTGGATTATCGACAACATTGTGATGAATTATGGCGGCCTGCACAATCGCCTCACCAAGAAGATTCATCTCCGCCCGTTCACGCTGCACGAATGCGAACTTTATTGCAAAAGTGAGCATTTCGGCTATAAACGCAGCCACATCATGGAGGCCTATATGGCGATAGGCGGTATTCCTTATTACTGGAGTTTTCTCACCAAAGGCTTGAGTGTGGCGCAGAATCTCGACCGCATGTTCTTTGATGAAGACGGCGAATTGGCTCAGGAATATGATGCGCTCTATGCCTCGCTATTCAAGAATCCCGATGTGCACATCGCCATCATCAATGCGCTTTCCACCAAAAAGGCGGGTATGCTCAGGGCTGAACTGCTCAAAAAAGCGAATCTTCGCGATAGCGAACGCTTCAACAAGGCGCTGAAGGAACTTGAGCAATGTGGATTCATCCGAAAATACACTTGCCTTGGGAAGAAAGTGAAAGATGCAATGTATCAACTGATGGACAACTACACGCTGTTCTATTTCCAGTTTGTGCTGAAAAACAAGAATGGCGACAAATGTTTCTGGTCGAGCATGTATAATTCGCCCTTGCACAATTCTTGGTCAGGGCTGGCCTTTGAGCGGGTGTGCCTGCAGCATATCGAGCAAATTAAGCGCGGACTTGGATTTAGCGCTGTGGTGAGCACTGCCCATTCGTGGTCGGCTCCTGGGGCGCAAATCGATTTGCTTATCGACCGCAACGACGACGTGATCAATGTGTGCGAAATGAAGTATAGCAAGGCTAAATATGCCCTCCAGCAAAGGGAGACCGAGCACATGCAGAACCGCATCGAGATACTACAGCGCGAAACCGGCACCCACAAAACGATAATGCTCACCCTCATCACTGCTCACGGCCTCACGCCAGGGTCGGACACCCACTGCATCCAAAGCATGCTCACAATGGACGACCTCTTTGCGCCATAAGCAAAGAAGAAATATATAGAAAATTATGCTTGAAAGCCGCGGAAATCTATCGAAAAAATGGAGATTTCCGCGGCTTTCAGCACTGTTTTTGGCGATTTTTGGCTAAAGGGGACTGTCCCCTTTAGCCAAAAATGGTTTTTATTAGCGGGGTGGTTTTGCTGCTTATGGTTGATTCATAGGCGGTTATTCTATCATTGCTAGGAATTCATCTTCGTTTATGATGGGGATGCCTAGTTTTTTGGCTTTTTCTAGTTTTGCGGGGCCCATGTTTTCGCCTGCGAATACGTAACTCGTGGCGGCTGAGATGCTGCTTACGTTCTTTCCGCCGTTTTGCTCAATCATGGCTTTGTATTCTTCGCGCGAATGCTTGGCGAATACGCCGCTAATCACGATTTTCTTGCCGGCGAGTTTGTCGGTGCGGCTGGCGAGTTGTTCTTCGCTCAGACACAGTTGCAGGCCGGCTTGGCGGAGGCGCTCGATGATGAGGCGGTTGTCGTCGTTGGCGAAATATTCCACGATGCTTTCTGCAATCTTTGGTCCGATTTCGGGGATGGTGGCCAGTTCGGTAGCATCCATCTGCATGAGGCGGTCGATGGTGTGTACGTTGCGCGCCAGCACCTTCGCAGTGGTTTCGCCCACGAAGGGGATGCCGATGGCGAAGAGCACGCGCTCGAATGGCACCTCGAGCGACTTGCGTATGCCGCCGAGGATGCGGTCGGCCGCCTTGCGCTGGAAGTGCTCAAGGCGCAGCAGGTCGTTGCCCGTGAGCGAATAAATGTCGGCGATATTGTTCACCAGCCCGCTCTCGTGGAGTTGCACCGCCACTTCTTCGCCTATGCCGTCGATGTTCATGGCGTGGCGTGCCACGAAGTGCTCGATGCGGCCAGTGATTTGTGGTTTGCAGCCATATTTGTTGGGGCACACCCATGCTGCTTCGCCCTCCACGCGCCTCAGTGGTGAGCCGCACACGGGGCAGGTGCGCACAAACTCGATGGGCTTGCTGCCCTCGGCACGGCGCTTGAGGTCGACGCCCACGATTTTTGGGATGATTTCGCCGCCTTTTTCCACGTAGAGGTAGTCGCCCTCGTGGATGTCGAGTTGGCGTATAATGTCTTCATTATGAAGCGATGCGCGCTTCACCACGGTGCCAGAGAGCAACACCGGCTCAAGGTTGGCAACGGGGGTGATGACACCCGTGCGGCCCACCTCGAAACTGATGAACTGCAGCGGCGAACATTCGCGCTCGGGTGCAAACTTATAGGCGATAGCCCAGCGAGGCGATTTTGCGGTGCTGCCCAGATTCATCCACTGGCGCACGGCGTTGAGTTTGAACACGAGACCGTCGGTGGCCACAGGCAGATTTTTGCGCTCCACATCCCAGTGGGCGATGAAGTCGTTCACGGCGTCGATAGAGTCGAGCACGGTGTGCTCAGCCACCTTGAATCCCCACTTCTTCAGGGCCTGCATGCGGCCGGTGTGGGTGCTGAAATCATTGTCGCTAAAGAGGCTGGGGCCTGAGGTGTCGAGGCCGTCGCCCAGCAGGAAATAGAAGTAGGCATCGAGGCCACGGCGCGACACTTCGGCCGAATTCTGCATCTTCAGCGTGCCGGCTGCGGCGTTGCGAGGATTGGCGAAAAGCGGCTCCTCATTAAACTCGCGCTCCTTGTTCAGGCGCTCAAAACTTGCCCATGGCAGCAGAATCTCGCCACGCACCTCAAATTTTTCAGGCCAGTCGCCCGGCTGGAGCATGAGCGGCACGCTCTTGATGGTGATCACGTTGGCGGTAACATCGTCGCCGCGCACACCGTCGCCACGGGTCACGGCACGCACCAGGCGACCGTTTTCGTAGGTGCACGAAATGCTGGTGCCGTCGTATTTCATTTCGCCCACAATCTGCACCGGTTCGCCTCCGAGGCCGTCTTTGGCACGGCGCAGGAAATCCTGCACCTCCTCGATGGAATAGGAGTTGCTCAGACTTTGCATGGGTCGCTCGTGGAGCACCTGCTGGAAACCCTGGCTGATGTCGCTGCCCACACGCTGGGTAGGGGAGAGCGGGTCGGCCAGTTCGGGGTGGGCCTTCTCCAGGTCTTCGAGGGCGTGCATCATCATGTCGAATTCCATGTCGCTGATGGTGGGCTGATTGAGCACGTAGTAATTATAGTTGTGGCGATTCAGTTGGTCGCGCAGTTGGAGGATTTTTGCTTCTATTTCGTTCATATTACCTAGTGATAGTGTGGCGCAGTGAGGCGGCTTTGCCTCACGGCGCACGACGCTACAAAAATAGGCAAAAAAAAGGGACTACGCAAGCGCAGTCCCCTCCACATCGGTGATGTGTGAGAAACGAATCTAAAAAATTATTTTACTTCCCAGCCAAGAGCCGAAGCACCGAGGATAGCGGCATCTGCTTCCTTCATTTCGCTGAGGATGATCTTTGCTTTACCCTTGAAGCAAGAGAGGATGTTCTTTTCGTAGGCTTCCTTCACTGGCTTCATGATGAGGTCGCCACTCTTGGTGAGGCCACCGAAGAGGATAAACGCCTCAGGGCTAGAGAATGTGCAGAAATCGGCGAGTGCTTCACCGAGGATGGTGCCGGTGTAGTCGAAGATTTCCTTGGCGAGTTTATCGTCCTGGATAGCGCAGTCGTAAACGTCCTTTGAAGTGATTTCGTCAACAGGGATTTCGCGCAGGAGCGATTCGTCCTTGCGGATTTCGAGGAATTCGCGAGCGGTGCGAGCCACGCCAGTAGCCGAGCAGTAAGCCTCGAGGCAGCCGGTGCGACCGCAGCCACACATGCGGCCATTGGTGCGCTTCATGATCACGTGGCCGAGTTCGCCAGCGAAGCCATCGTGGCCATAAACCACCTGGCCATTCACCACGATACCGCTACCCACGCCAGTGCCGAGGGTGATCATGATGAAGTCCTTCATGCCGCGAGCGGCGCCGTAGGTCATTTCGCCGATAGCGGCAGCGTTAGCGTCGTTGGTCACCACGCATTGCACGCCGAATTTGTCGGTAATGAGTTGTGCCAGTGGAATTGGAGTGGCCCAAGGCAAGTTGGGAGCGTCTTCAATCATGCCAGTGTAGTAGCAGCCGTTAGGCGCGCCGATACCGATGCCTTGAATCTTGTCGACAGCGTCGTTTTCTTCCATCAGGCGAGTGATAGCCTCGTGGAGTTCTGCGATATAGTCGTTGATGTCGGAGTGTTTTGCAGTTTTGATCGAACTGCTAGCGATCACGTTGCCGCGAGCGTCAACTATGCCGAATGCGGTGTTAGTACCACCCATATCGATACCAATTACATAGGGTTTTGCCATGTTGTAATGTTTTAATAATTTAAGTGTTATGAATTAATGATTATGTTGTAAGCACAAAGATATGGTTTTTTATGCAAAAAACCACTATTTCTCCCGCTTTTTTTTCTTTTAGGCTTTCTGAAATTCTCCAATTTTGCTTGCCATTAGAAAGTGAGGGAGAGTCGGGCCGAAATTTGACGGCGGGTGAGGTAGTTGGGCACCGCCCACTGATAGTTGTGGATGTCGGTGATCCAGTAGTAACTGCTCACGTTGGAGATGTCGAGCAGGTTGAACACGTCCACGCCCAGCCATATGCTCTTGAACTTGCTCAGGAATCCGCTTGATGGACGGTGTTCACGGTCGACGAGCGCGTAACTCAAGCCCACGTCCACACGCTTGTAGGCGGGCTGGCGGAAGTAGCCTTCAGAGCGGGTGCAGTTGGGCGCCGATGTGGGCAGACCCGCGCTGAGCACACCCTTGAGGCTGAATTTGAGGCGTGGAATCTTGGGGAAGTAGTCGGTGAAGAAGATGGCGAGGCTGTAGCGCTGGTCGGTAGGCATAGGCACTTTCACGCCCTTCTGCGTTTCGCTCGTCTTCATCAGCGAGAAACTGATCCACGAGTCGGTGCCTTCCACAAATTGGCCGAAGAGTTTCATGTCGATACCGGCGATGTAGCCCTTGCCGTCGTTGTTGCCGGCATACACCACCTTCAGGTTGTCGACCTCGTAGGAGTTGAGGTTGTCGATTTTCTTATAATAGAGTTCGGTGGTGAACTTGAATGGGCGGTCCATGGCGCGGAAGGTGTAGTCGCCGCCGAGGATGATTTGCGTGCTGCGCTGCGACTTGATGTCGCGGTTCAGAGCGATGTAACTGTTGCCCACCGAGTCGACCTTCTGAATGCGGTATTCCTTGTAAAACGGCGCCTGGTAGTAGATGCCGCCCGCCAGGCGCAGGGTGAGGCGGGTGTTGCGTGCAGGCACATAGCCCACGCTGAAGCGGGGCGAGAAGAGAGTTTCCTTATTGAAATCCCAGTACGACACTCTCACACCGGCGTTCACCGAGAGGATGCCGTTGCCCATGTAGAGTTTGTAGGTGTCTTGCAGGAAGCCGGCGAAGCGCGAGGTGCGGATGTCGTTTTTCGACGCCATGCTGTAGATCACGTTCACCTCTTCGGGGTAGTGGGGCAGCGAGTAGCCAGCCGAGTCGCGCCATTGCCACTCGCGGCTGCGCTCGTAGATGTCGTCGCGGCGGTAGTTGAAGCCGTAACTGAAATTGTTGTGGCTGATGGAAGTGTTGCCCTTGAAGCCAATGTTCCACACATTGATGCGCAGGCGGTTGCGGGCGTGCTCGTGGTATTTGCCCACACCCAGTTCGCCACGGTTGCCTTCCGACGAGCCGCCCGCCTGGTCGAGCCAGTATTCGCCGTGGATGTCGTAGGCCACGAGTTCGTTGGTCTGGTAAGCCGAAGCGATGAGCGAGAAGTCGTTGCCCTTGTTGGGCTTGTAGTTGAGCGAGAGGGCGCCGAAGAAGGTCTGGAACTTGTCGTGCTCCTGGCCGTCGAAATACACGAGAAACGACTTGGCGTCGGTCGACGTACCGAAACTGGTTTCGCGGTTTTTGGGAATAAACTTATAGTCGTTGAGCGCCACGTTGCCCAGGAATGAAACCTTAAACTTGTCGGTGGGTTTCAACACGATGTGGGTTTGATAGTCGAAATATTGAGGGTCGTATTCGCCCTTGGTGTCGGTGCTGCCCAGCAGGGCCGAGTTGCGCTTGTAGCGCACACCGTGGAGCATTGAGAATTTCTTTGATGAAGTGCCCAGCGCCAGGCTGCCGCCTTGCATGCTTGCCGAGATGGCGCCTTCGAAGGCTTCGGGCTCCTTGTAGGTGATGTCGAGCACCGACGACATCTTGTCGCTGTACTCGGCGTTGAAACCACCGGTGGAGAACGACACCGAGCGCACCATGTCGGGGTTGATTACGCTGAGGCCTTCTTGCTGGCCCGAGGTTACGAGTTGGGGGCGGTGCACCTCTATGCCGTTGATATACACGCTGTTTTCGTCGTAACTACCGCCACGCACCATGTATTGCGAACTCATTTCGTTCTTCGAACTCACGCCCGCCTGTGTGGCGATGATGGCCTCCACGCCGTTGCCGCTGGCGCTGGGCGTCATCTTCATCGACTCAATGTCGACCGACTGCAGCGTGTTGGTCTGCTTGCGGAATTCGGTCACCTGCACGCCTTGCAGTTCCACCGACGAACTGTAGAGTTTTGGGTTGATGCTCACGGTGCCGGTGGGCTTGAGGAGTTGGCGTCGCACGGTGCTGTAGCCCAGGCAGGAGAACACCACCATCACGGTGTCGCGTGTGGGTGCGCTGATTTCGTAGTGGCCCTTGGTGTCGGTGTTCACGCCAATGGCGGTACCGGCAATTTTTACCGAGGCAAACTCGATGGGTTCGCCCTTTTCGTCGACCACCTTACCGGTGATTTTCACCTGCGCCACCGAAGCCACGGCGCTGAAAAGAAGCGTGATTACTAAGAGGATATGCTTTGCGTTCATAATGAAAAATCTAGTGTTACGGCGTGCGTAGGTGCACACACATTATTTTATATAACGCAAAAAAGCGGGGAAAAGTATAAAGGGCGGTAGAAAATGTGGATTGCTGCCTGGGGAATTAGCCGCCGAAAGCGGCAAAAACAGTGGCGCTTTTGCTTTTTTGGGGTGGCGGCTTGGCTATTTTGGGTGGTGGCTTGGCTTGCTTTTTTGTGGCGGCTTGGCTTTTTATTTCCGATTTTTACAAGTAATGTTGTTTTTAATTCAATAATTTTGCACCTATATTCAACATTAGGCATAAAAAAACTTATGGGAAATAAAACTACGGCTATTGTCTACTGCACGAAGTATGGCACTGCGCAAAAGATTAGTCAGGCGATTCGTGAGGCTCTTTGTGGTAGCACTGAGGTGAGCCTCTTTCATCTGCACGATGGCGCTGATGTGGATGTGGCGAATTTCGACACGGTGGTGCTGCTCACCTCCATCTATGCCGGTAAGCCTCGAAAAGAAATGACCGCATTCTGCAGCCGCCACGAGGGCGAACTGCTGCAGAAGCGCCTGTTTGTGGCTATTTGTGGTATGGACAAGGGCAATGCAATCAAGGAAATAGAAACGGCTTATTCGCCCGCGCTGATTCATCATGCTGCCGACGCCGTGTTCTTCGAAGGAGAATACCGGCTCAAGCAGATGCATTGGCCCGACCGCTTGCTCTTGCGCCTGTTTTTCAAGGTGAAGGAGCCGCTACTGCGTGACTACTCCCACGATGTGAAAATATTAACAGATAAAATTCTTGCGATATGAAACTGATTGAGGCTACCGCTGATTTCTCCATGGCAAGCGTGGGCGCTTTTGAGAAGGTGAAAGGCAAAGATTTTGCTAAAGATGTATTGAATACCACTTCTATGGAGGTGTCGATTACAGCGCTTGAGGCGGGTGAACAATCGCTCTATCATGTGCACCGACACAATGAGGAACTCTATGTGGTCATCTCCGGCGAGGGGGTGATGCGCATTGAGGGCGTGGACCATGCAGTGGCTGAGGGCACGGTGGTGCGTGTGGCGCCCAAGGCTGCCCGATGCCTGAAAAATACTGGTGGCAAGCCATTGGTATTCATGTGTGTGCAAGCCCGTGAGAATAGCCTTGAGGGCTATACCTTGGGCGATGGCTCGCTTGCCAAGGATTGAAGTGAAGATTTGTAATTATTAAAATTGAAGAAGATATGAAAAATGTGATGTTTTTTCCCGTTACGGCAGTTGTGATGTTTCTGCTTTCGATGTTTTATGCTATCTTTGCCTGCTAAATAGCATACAGCAAATGATTAAGTCGTTCTCCATATTGCCATCGGCGCTGCTTCGGCCCTACGTGCATCACTACTGGGTGATGAAGAGCGATGGCGATGATGTGAGCGAAACCATTTTTCCGCCCGCTTGCATGAAGTGGGTGTTTCATCGTGGCGTGCCTTTTGCCATCGATGGCGACAGCGACGATAGCCGCCAGGCCTCGCTGTGTGTGCAATACGATAGGCCGGTGCAGGTTACGAGTCACCGAAGGCTTGAGATGATAAGCGTGTTCTTCACCCCTTACGCCACTCGCGCAGTGATGCAGATGCCCGCCGAATTGCTGGCTGGCAAACTCCTTGACTTCGACGACGTGGACGACAAGGAACTATCGGCTTTGAAGCGCAGGGTGCATGATGCCGACAGCACCGATGAGGCGATTATGCTGATCGACACTTTTTTGCAGCGCCGCGTGCTGGGCATTCCACAAAGCCCCTACATCGATCAACTGGCTCACGTGTTTGATGTGATGTCGGCTAATCCGCAGGCGAAGATACCGATGCTTGCCGAGAAGGCGTGTCTGTGCGAAAGGCAGTTCCGCACCATCTTTTCCGACAATGTGGGCTTTTCGCCAAAACACATGATTAGAATCAATCGTTTCAAGACCATTCTCAATCGCCTGGTGACCAATCCTGAAGTGGCACTGGAAGAACTTGTGCTTGAAACCGACCTCACCGATTACTCTCACCTCAACAAAGAATTCCGCCACTTCGCGGGCATGACCCCACGCCAGTATCTAGAACTGCTGCAAGCCGTGAAGCAAAACCGCCTGCTGGGCGTGTATAAGTCGTATTACTGCACTCTTTGAGGATTCTGGGTGTGAGGGGTTTTTCAGTGATTTT
>JAUNCU010000113.1 GCA_030526455.1 Bacteroidales bacterium
ACAAAAATACCAAATAATTTGCATAGTAAGTTGGAATACAGTATCTTTGCATCGAATAAAATTTTCAATCATTATGAAGTATTTAAAACGTACCGCAGACGAGCATCTGAGTTTGTTGTTGGCGTCCTCTGGGGCTGTACTTATTGAGGGACCTAAATGGTGTGGTAAGACCACCACTGCCGAGCAGCAGGCCAACAGTGTAATACGCCTTCAAGACCCTGATATGCGCGAAAGATATCAGAGCACTATCAATGTAAAACCCTCATTGCTGCTTGCAGGGGATACGCCTCGTCTCATCGATGAGTGGCAGGAGGCACCTGTGCTGTGGGATTCGGTGCGTGTGATGGTTGATAAGCGCAATGAATTTGGGCAGTTTATCATGACTGGTTCTAATTCTATCGACCCTAAAAACAAGAGAGAATATATAAAGCACTCAGGAAGTGGGCGCATTGCAAAGATGCAGATGCTGCCTATGAGTCTGTATGAGTCATTAGAGTCGAATGGCGCAATTTCTTTAAAGGAACTGTTCGACAAGCAAGATCTGGACATTGACGGCATCACCTCCTCTATGTCGATTGAAGAGTTGATTTTTGCAGCATGCCGTGGTGGATGGCCAGCGGCGCTGTATGCAAAGTTTGACAAGGCTAAACTGCAAGTTGCCAAGAACTATGTGCGCACGGTGTGCAGCACCGATGTGTCGACGGTAGATGGTGTCAGAAGAAACGAGAAGGTTGCCAGCGCCATTCTTCAGAGTTATGCTCGCAACATCTCCACTTTGGCAAAGAAGAGCGTGGTGTACCGAGATGTCAACGAGCACCTGGAGGGTGTGAGCACTACGTCGTTCGACGCTTACCTTGATGCCTTAGAACGCTTATTCGTTATTCAAGATGTTGAAGCCTGGAGCCCAGCCATACGTTCTGCTTCGGCCATACGCCGCGGTTCAAAGCGTGAATTTGTGGACCCATCCATTGCAGTAGCAGCATTAGGTCTGTCGCCAGAGGCTCTTAATACCGATTTGAAAACATTTGGCTTCTTGTTTGAATGCATGGCCATTCGCGACCTAAAGGCCTACTCAATGTCACTTGGCGGTTCGATGTCGTATTATCACGACAGGTATGGCCTTGAAGCCGATGCCGTCCTGCATCTAGACGACGGGCGCTATGCGCTCATTGAATTCAAATTAGGAAGTCGTGAGATTGAAGAGGGAGCGCAACACCTTTTAGAGATTAAGAAACTGGTGCAAGAGCATAACGTCAGCGAAAAACAAATCAAACTCCACGAGCCCGACCTGATGATTGTGATTACAGGAGGAGAGATGGCCTACACACGCCCCGACGGCGTGAAGGTTATCCCGCTGGCTTGCCTGAAAGACTGATTCGTGCTCACACCTAACAAAATAAATTTGTGAATAATTCGTGTTAATTCGTGGCTCATATTCCTCACTTGTTGACTAGAGGCACTCGCTGCCTCTGCGAGGAAAACTCTTAGATTGTTTTGGTGGATTGGGGGGATTTTGCTAATTTTGTGGTGGGAAATGGATTTTTACTAAATGGTCGTTTATTCACTGAACCACCATTTTTATGCACTTCCCCTTTGTTCAAAATGAGATTGTTTTGAACCACACCATTCATAAATTGAAGCAAAACTACCTTCTTGCCACCGATGCGTGCGATGCTCTGAATCAGGCTATTTCGCAGATGGATTTTATGAAGATTTGTGGGTTTTGACTTAATACTATATTTGAATCAGAAAACGTAATGGGCAAACCATCAATAGGAATATTACTTGGCATTTCGCTTATTCACCTGCTGGCCGCAATGTGCTTTTGCGACAGCATCACCGACGGATTCGTGTCGTGGGCTTACTGGGAGTCGATGATTCTCCCCGTGGCGATTGGCTACGTGGTGAGCGCCGTGAACGAGACGAAAGGCGTACTGGCAGGCGTGGGCACCGCCATGCTGCTCTACGCCATTGCCTACGTGGTGGGCGCACAATACACACTAGTGCCCATCTGGAGCCTGCTGATGATAGCCCTGGTGGTAATGGGCATCTCATCGGTAACGAAAGACCATTAAGGCACGGAGAATCACATGCCGAAAAATCCGGAAGTTTCGGAAAATCCGGAGACTCCGGAAATTTCTTCTTTTCTAACTTCTAATTTATAATCTCTAATCTCTTCTACATCAGCAGCATCACGCATAGGGCTATGGTGAAGAGGAGCATGTTGCGGGCGGTGGCGCCTAGCACTGGGTTGAGGGCTGGGCCTTCGGCGTGGGTGAGGCGGTGCCAGGTGGCGAAGTGCAGCGCGAGATAGAGCACGATGGGGACGAGGAACCACCAGCCTGAGGTGAAGTAGAGGCGCACCCACAGCACACCCGGGATGGAGAGCGCCAGCAGGCCGTTGAGCAGATAGGCAAAGGCGGCAGGCTTTCGGCCAAACACCACCACCGAGGTGCGTTTGCCCGCCTCGCGATCGTCGTCCACGTCGCGATAATTATTCACCAGCAGCACATTCACGCCCATAAATCCAATGGCGATGCCCGCCATCACGGCAAAGGGATGAAACGTCTCGGTGATCACATAATAGGAGAAAATCACGGGCACAAGGCCGTAGAACGCCATCACGGTGGGTTCGCCCAGGGCATGGTAACTGAGCGGATAAGGTCCCGCGCTGTAGGCGAAGGCGAAGATGGCGATAAGGATGCCGGCAGCGATGAGCATGAGCCAGTTGCGATAGCCATCGCCGGGGTCGACCACCGCGAGCGTGGAGAGTCCCACCAGGCAGGTAGCCACCAGCGTTCCCACCATGGCACGGCACATGGCGCGCGGCGTGATGTCGCCCTCGGTGACGCCGCGTCGAGGGCCCACACGGCCCTTCTTGTCGGTGCCGGCCTTGAAGTCGAAATATTCGTTGGCAAGATTCGACACAATCTGCGCCAGCACGGCGAATACCACACACAGCAGCGAAGGCAGCAGGCGGAACTGACCGTTGAACTTCGCCAGGCCCATGGCGATAAGCACCCCGCTGACAGACACAGGCAGCGTGCGCAGGCGAATCGCCTCAATCCATATCTTGATTTTCTTCATCATTTTTTTCGCAAATATTTGGCGCAAAATTACAAAAAACTAAAGAATTCTGCCTAATTTTGCAAGAATAAGATGAATCGGTAGAAATCCCTGCTGCACCACTATGCTGAAACGATACTTAATCATACTGATAGGCCTGCTGGCAATGGCGGGCTGCAACCGCAAGGCCGGCAAGGTGCCAGAGCCGGAGCGCTCGGTATACTACTGGCGCACCACCCTGCACTTCTCCGATGCCGAGCGGCAGTGGCTCAAGGAGCACCAGGTGAAAAAACTCTTCCTGCGCTTCTTCGACGTGGTGCCCGGCAGCGACGAAGGCACCAAGCCCAACGCCACGCTGCGCTTCACCGACTCCATCCCATCGGGCATGGAGGTGGTGCCCACGGTGTTTATCACCGAAGACTGCTTCAGCGAAGGCTGGCGCACCGACAATCTGCCCAGCCTGCTGGTGGACCGCATTCTGCAGATGTGTGAAACCCACGACATCGCCCAGCCGCGCGAGATACAACTCGACTGCGACTGGACCCGCAGCAGCGAAACCGGCTACTTCCACCTGCTGCAGCAAGTGGGCTCACTGCTGCACGCCAAGGGCATGCGCCTGAGCGCCACCATAAGGCTGCACCAGTTGCGCATGACGCCACCGCCAGTGGACTACGGCGCACTGATGCTCTACAACACGGGCGACGCCACCGACCGCCGCTGCCCCAACCCCATCCTGAGCATGGAAGCCGTGGAGCCCTACCTGAAGCACCTGGCCGACTATGAGTTGCCGCTCTGCGCCGCCTATCCCGTGTTTGGCTGGAAACTGCTCTTCGGCGGCGACAAATTCAAAGCCATCGCCTACGATGTGGATCTGAACGACACCACCCTGCTGCGCCGCCGAAGCGCCGACACCTACGTGGCCATCTCCAGCCGCGAAATCGCCAGCGGTCCAGCCGCCGACGCCGTGGAGGCACACATCAACCCCGGCGACGAGATTCTGGTGCGCGAAGTGCCCTTCAGCCTGCTGCAGGCGCTGAAAAAGCGCGTGGAGGAATACGCGCCCCACATCCACGAGCAAGTGATCATCTACGATTTGAAAACTGAAAATATAAAACGCTATAACCCCGACGAATATGAAACGATTTATCATCCTTAGCATCTTCATTGCCAGCATGATGGCAGCATTGGCCTGCGGGCCGAGTGCGCGTCCGCGCTACTATGTGTTCAGCGTGTTTCCCACCACCCAGTGGCAGCAAGTGGGCTACACCGAAATGGTGAAATACTGGACCGACTACACTGGCAAGGCCGATGTGGAGATGGACGTGGAATACCTCTCGCTCGTGGATTTGGACAAATTTGAAGCGTCCGACAACGCGCTCGTGAAGGCCGCCCTGAAAAAGGGCGACAACGAAACCGTGAAGTATCTGAAGCGCCTCATCGCCTACCTCAAGATCAGCGACCGCATGAATCCCAACGCATGGCAGTATCCATCGAAGGAAGACATGGAGGAGATGAAGAAGGAACTTCGCAACATTCGCAACAGCGCGCGCGTGGGGAAAATCAAGGGGAAATACCAGGCACAATACGCGCTGCTGGAAATGCGCTGCAACATGGCGCTCGACCAGACTGAGTTGAATAAGAAGGTATGGACCTCCAGCACCTATAAGTTGCCCGAAAGTCCCTACCGCAACATGGCAAAGGGTCTCTACGCCCACGCCCTTGTGAAGGAGGGCAAGATTCACGACGCCATCAAAATCTACAGCAGCCTCGGCGACATTGCCAGCATCAAGTGGCTCGTGCGCAAGAAGCGCAACCTCAAGGGCATCGAGGAAGAATATGCCGCCGACCCCAACTCGGCCACCCTCCACTTCCTGGTGCAGGACTTCGTGAACAACGCCCAAGAAACTAAAGACAATGCCCACAACCTGGAGATGATGCAATACGTGGAAGCCACCACGCTCTACGACGACGAGATTCGCCGCTTCATCGCCTTTGCCAAGCAGGTGGTGGCCGAGGGCAAAACCCAGAGCCCTGCCATGTGGCAAGCAGCGGCGGGCTACCTCACCAGTATGCTGGGCAACGACGCCGAGGCATCATCCATGCTCCTCGAGGCCATGAACATGGCGGGAACCGGCCGCATGAAGGACAACGCACGCGTGTGCCGCATGGCGGTGGAAAGCAAGAAGGCTGAAAACAACAGCGACTATCACAACTATATCTACACCGAACTGAAGTGGCTCGCCAATAAGAGCATGGCAGCAAAAGCCAGCGGCGACATGCACTACAACCAGATGGTGGAGCGTTTCGTGTATGAAAACCTCGCCCCTGGATATATGAAAAACGGCAACGCATCGCTCGCCACCAATCTCATCGCCCTCGCCGACAAGCAATGCGCCTACTTCGACCACACCCGTTCGCTCATCGATAACCGTGGCGAATTCTGGACACAAATCGACGAACTCACCGCTGCCGAAATGCAGGAATACAAGCGCTACATGCAAGCCGGCAACCACGGCAGCACTCTGGAGCAGATGCTCGTGGAAGTGGTGGGAAAAAGCATCAGCGAAAGCGACTACAACGACCTCATAGGCACCAAACTCATGCGCGAAGGCAAGTTTGAGCCCGCTATCCCCTATCTGAAGCAAGTACCGCTGTCCTATATCTCAAAGCAGGCCATCAGCCCCTACATGGCACAGCGCTCTTTCCGCAAGGAATACTGGATGGGACGCCAGCCGCTGAAAGGCGACGCTTACACCCCCGTGCAGGTGCGCAGCAACCAGAAACTGGAATTCTGCGAAGCCGTGGTGGCGCTGGAAAATTCGCCACGCTCCGAAGCCAACGACTACCGCCTCGCCACGCTCCTCTACCAGGCCAGTTACAAGGGCGACTGCTGGTATCTCACCCGCTACGGCGTGAGCGTGTACGACAGCGTGCGCTACCGCGACGAGGCGCTGCTCATCTCGCAGACCATCGACCTGCTGAAGGCACCCGCCGCCTCCAAAGATTTCAGAACCAAGGAGAAAGCGCTCTACGCTCTCGCTTCGATTCCGCAAGGCGAAGAACTCTTCACAGGCGAATACGTGGGCAAGGACTACACCTATGTGAAGCGCGTGAACAAGAACACGCCACAATACACCGCATTTGAGAACCTGCTCGCCTTCTATCAGGCCAACCCCGCCAAGACATCGGCCTTCGTGAAGAAATGCGACGTGCTCAAGCAGTTCCGCACCCTCACCCAGCCCAAAAAGAAAACCGCCGCCAAGCGACGCAAAAGATAAGCAACCGTAACAAAAAAATGGTACATCGCATCACATATATGCTGCTCCTTGCCGCACTGTGCATCAGTTGCGGCAAGGACGGTGGCATACAAGACACCTTCTTCGGCAGTGTGGAATTCGGGCAGCAGAAACATCAGGTGCTTGAGGCACTCTACGCCCAGCACTTCGTCGACGCCGCCACCGGTCAGCAAGACCAGCACTTCGACACCATCCCGCTCGACGACGGCGACTACAGCGAACTGAAAATACTCGCCTCGGCCGACTCCACCGGCTTCGCCTTCCTGGGACAGCGGTGGCTCAATGTGCAAGTGCAATTCGACGGCAACGGCCTCTACTGCATCTCCTTCCGCGCCAAAGCCACAGCGAAGGCGAAGGCCAGCAAGGAATTTGCCGCCATCCTGCGCACGCTGCAGAAAAATTACGAAATGCAGCGCATGGTCATTGGCAACTCCAGCGCCGAGGGACAGGCGGCCGACATCGTAGGCTACCGCTACGACAGCGGCTTGCTCATGGTGCAACTCTACCTCAACGAACTGCCCGACGGCAGTGCCGCACCCGTACTCTCCTACATCGCCACCAAAGAATATTCCCATCGCGCCAGCCGAAGAGCCCGCCGTAGCCAGCAATAACGCGAGGCGCACACCGTGCCTTGAAAGTGGATTTTTTTGCGTTTTTTTTTGCGATTTTCTTGAAAAAAGTTGCAATATGCAAGAAAATAACTTATATTTGTGGTCAAGAACTACATGGTGGCTTCACTGTCAACTTTTTAGATAGCGTGTCTGTTGTGGAAAAGAATGATAGAATCTCATCAAAAAAAGATGTACAAATGTGGTCAGCCAAAGTTTTTTTTAATTACAACAAATAGAATCAAATAACTTTATTTATTTACTAAACCCTTACAGCAAATGAAACCTACAATGAATTTCCTGGAAGCAGTAAAGACCTGCTTCGGCAAGTATGTCACATTTAGCGGACGCGCACGCCGCTCCGAATTTTGGTGGTTCTATCTCTTAGGCATGGTGCCCGGATGGATCATGGGCTTCCTCATCAATTTGAAGATGGCAAAGAAGGCCGAACTTTTGACCGCCGCCTATCAAGACCTGAGCAAATACAACGACATCGTGGCTCAAGCCGAATCGTTCGACACATTCTTCTACATAGGCATGGCTGTGGCAGTCATCCTCAACCTCGCTTTGTTTATCCCAATGCTCGCTGCATGGGTGCGCCGCCTCCACGATGTGGGCAAGAGCGGCCACATGCTGTGGCTCATTCTGGTCTGCGGTGTGGGCGGTATCATTCCACTGATCATGTGTATCAGCGACAGCAAGCCAGGTCCTAACCAATACGGCCCAAATCCAAAAGAATAACATAAGGCAATCGCAAGGCTGAGAAGCCGAAACGAAACCCAAGCGGCGGAGCATTTTTTTTTGAATTTGCTCCGCCGCTACTATGCTGGTGCGCAAGTTGCGCTTTACCTTTGAAACAAATCGTCGAGCGTGAGAATGGATTGCGCCACATCGTTGTATTTACCGTCGGAGAGTCCTTCGGCAGCAATGATGGTAACCCACGGCACATGGCGCAACACGGTTTCGTCACGAAACACCTTCACTCGGTTTTTAATCTTGGCATATTCGTCTTTGCCAAGGTCGTATTTTGTGGCGCTGTATTTCACTTCGCAAATATTCACAATGCCATCGGCGCGTTCGATCACAATGTCGATTTGAGCGCCCGGTAATGATTCTTTGCTTCGCCACGAATAATTCAGCGTGGAAATGGCATCAATGCGAAGCGCATGCTTGATTTCGCGCACATGCTCGGTACACACATTCTCGAAGGTGAGTCCCATCCAGGTGTTCACCTCGGGCGTGTTGATGTGATGCGACCAGTAATTGGGTTCCACCTCGGCACGGCGAGCAAACTTCAAGAAGAAGCCACAGAAGAAGTCTTTCAACTGATAGATGGCATCGTTTTTCTTGATGCGCTTACCACGCACGGGCAGGCGGCGAAGCAAGTCGCAGTAGACCAAATCTTCCAGTTTTGTGCCCAAGTGGCCATTGTTGGGGCATCCCAACTTCTCTGCCAACTGCTGGCGAGTGAGTCCCTGCTGGTATACGCCCAGCGTTTCCACTATTTTCATATACACTTCAGGGCTGCGATATAGCGTACTGAATAGGCGGCGATACTCCCTGCGCATGAGCATATCTTGAGAAAACAGCAAGCGATCGACGTTCTGCACCAGACTCTCATGCTTGTTGAGCAAACTCAAATAGTAAGGAATGCCGCCAAAAATCATGTAAGCCTGCAGCACCATTTGCCTATTCCAGAGAAAACCGTTTTTGGTGAGATACTCCTCCACTTCCGACAGGCAGAACGGATGAATAGGCATTTCGCAAGTTAAGCGGCCATGCAGCCCACCCTTGCTATTCACCACATTAGTAATCATCCAACTGGTGGCACTGCCGCAAATGATAAGCAGCAGATTAGGCTGCAACGAAGCCCATTGGTTCCAGAAATACCCTAATGCCTTAGCCACGCCCGAATTTTGCACATCCATTGCAGGCAATTCATCGATGAAAATCACACATTTCTCATCGGGCTTCATCTTTGCCTTGAGCGCCTTCTTGAGCATCATAAAGGCTTCCATCCAGTTGTCAGGACGTTTTGCAAGCGCTAGACCATAGTCGTCCATCGCATCGGTAAAAGCAAGAAACTGATCTTCGAGTGTGCCCTCGATCACGCCTGTCATTTTAAAGACAAAATGGTTGCGAAACATTTCATTCACAAGAAACGTCTTGCCCACACGGCGACGACCGTAGAGAGCCACAAATTCGGCACGGTCGCTTTCATACATATTCCTCAGCGAAGTGATCTCGCTTATTCTGCCTACCACATTTTGCATAGCCATCAGTTATTTATATTCTACATCTGCAAATTTAATAACAGAAAATCAAAACCACAAACTTTTTCGGGCGAAACATGTGCATTTTTCGCTATATTTCGCCCAAGAATCGATGTTGTCGGGCGAAACATGTGTGAT
>JAUNCU010000114.1 GCA_030526455.1 Bacteroidales bacterium
ATCGGGTGCAGGCATTTGCCCGAACAAGTTCGAGCGAGCTAAAGGTTCGCTCCGGCGCTGCTTCATTCCGCTTCGCTCCATTTCGCAGCGCCTCCGCTGCATACCTGCCTACACACATCCAATCCCCAAGGGGATTGCGCCGCCTCTTCTGCCACTGTCTCTTCTTGTGCTGGTTTTTCCTCGTTTATTCCCTAATGTAACCAATATGTAGTTGTCTTTACACTACTCACTCATATGTCACTTTTTCGTAAAACATACTATTCACCCGCAACCGCCTTCAAAACAGGGTTTTGTACATTTCTGTAATTTTTGTGTAGAAGGGGTCGTAGCCTAGGTGGTCGTCGTGGTCTTTTTTTGCTTGTTGGGCTATGGTGTTGCGTAGGGTGGTGTCGGTGATGAGGCGCTGGATGGCGTCGGCCAGTTGGAATTGGTTGTCGGGGTCGACGAGCAGGGCGTTTTCGCCGTGGGTGAGGTACTCGAGTTGGGCGCCGTTGTTGGTGGCGATGTGGGCCTTGGCGTGCATCATGTATTCGAGGTTGCTCAGGCCGAGCGCTTCGGGCACGATGCTAGGCAGCACGCCGAAATCACACTGATTCACAAGCGACTGCACACACGGGCTAAAGCCGAGGAACGACACGTTGCCGAGCATCTGGTTGGCCACGATGAAGCCTTTTATCTTTGCCATAAACTTGTGGTGGCCTTCGCCCACGAGCACCAGATGATAGGTGCTGCGGTCGATTTGTGAGAGGGCTTTGATGAGCGTGTCGACGCCCTTCTCGTGGCTGAGGCGGCCGTGGTACATGATAAGGGCTTTCTCGGGCGCTATGCCGAGTTGTTCGCGCAGCGATGGGGCGGAGGTGTCGATGTGGGCCTTGAGCACGCTGTCGCGGATGATAACGGCCTTTTCGGCGTCGAATTTCTTGATGCGAGGCATAAACGAGTCGTAGGCCTTCTGCGAGGCAAACACCACGCGGTCGAGTTCGCGATACACCATCTTCGATGCCATATTGAGCCTTGGGCGTTCCACGCCGT
This sequence comes from Bacteroidales bacterium, assembly GCA_030526455.1. GTDB lineage: Bacteria > Bacteroidota > Bacteroidia > Bacteroidales > Muribaculaceae > Sodaliphilus. The sequence continues at coordinate 1,033 of JAUNCU010000114.1, forward strand.
GGAGCGAGAGCACAATCCTCACGTTCTTCGAGTTGCTGCTCATGTGCTTGGCCAGGATGGCTGTAACGGCGTCGCCGAAGGAGTGCACATGGATGATGCACTGTCCGCGCTTGAGCAGGCGCTTGAATCGCTTGGGGCTGTCGAGGTCGGTGATGCCCTTCAGCGGCAGAATGCTCAGGGGTATTTCCAGCGGTCGGAAACGGCTGAGCACGGCGTCGCTTTTGCCGCACACCATCTCCACGTAGTAGTCGTCCCGGTCTTTGAGTTTGAGCATCAAATCGTAGGCGTACTGTTCGGGTCCGCTCCATATTTTGTTGCTCACGATGTGGAAAATATTGATCATCGGTTGAGGGTTTTTGTAAAGGATTATGCTTCTAAGGAGCGAATTTACATTTTTTTGTTTAATAATCCTATATTTTTGAATAAAAAATGCACCCACACGCAGCATTTTGTTGATTTTGCGTGTGGGTGCTAGTGGTTCTCCGTGGGTGGAGTAGGGCGGTGGTTAGCCTTCTTTGAAGAGGTCTTTGATGCCGCCTATGCTGCCCAGGAGGTTGGTGGCTTCGTAGGGGAGGTAGACGGTCTTGGTGCCTTGTCCGTCGGCCACTTGCTGCATCATGCCAATGTATTTTTGGGCGAGCAGATAGTTGGCTGGGTTGGCGCTCTGACCCACTGCCTCGGTGATTTTGTTGATGGCGATGGCTTCGGCTTCAGCCTTGCGGATGCGTGCCTGAGCCTCACCTTCGGCTTGCAGAATCTGGGTTTGCTTGTCGGCCTCGGCCTTGTTGATGCGTGCGGTCTTCTCACCTTCCGACTGGAGGATGGCGGCAGCCTTCTGGCCTTCGCTGGTGAGGATAGTGGCGCGCTTGTTGCGCTCAGCCTGCATCTGTTTTTCCATGGCTTGGAGCACCGACTGTGGAGGTGTAATATCCTGAAGTTCAACACGGTTCACCTTTACGCCCCACTTATTGGTGGCATCGTCGAGCACGGCGCGCAGTTTGGTGTTGATGGTGTCGCGCGAGGTGAGTGTTTCGTCGAGTTCGAGTTCACCGATGATGTTACGCAGGGTGGTTTGGGTGAGTTTCTCGATAGCGTTAGGCAGGTTGTTGATTTCGTAAACGGCGCTTTCTGGATCCACGATCTGGAAGTAGAGCAGCGCGTTGATTTGAGTCTGCACGTTATCTTTTGTGATCACGTTTTGCTTGTCGAAGTCATACACCTGTTCGCGCAAGTCGATGGTGGTGGTGTAGAAGTAGCGTCCGTTGGCGTAGGCTACTGTGGTCTTGGGGCTGTCGATAAACGGAATAATCACGTTGATGCCCGGCTTCAGGGTAGCGTAGTACTTACCCAGACGTTCGATGATTTTGGTTTCGGATTGAGGGATGATAACCAAACTCTTTTTCACGATAATGAGTACGAGCACGATGAGTGCAATGAGTACCCACATTCCAATACTTAATGTTCCCATAGTTTTGTATCTGCTTTAGAATGAATAAAATAGTTCTGTAATAAAAATATGGTGGAGTGGGGGAGAGGGGCGTGCCTAGAGCGCCGCTTCTTCCTGCCAAGTCGGCTTATGCGCGCTCCACCGTCACGATAAGGCTTTTGCGAGCCACAATCTTCACGGTTTCGCCTTCGGCAATCTCTTCTGTTCCACGTGAAACGGCGCGCCAAGTGTCGCCGTCCACCTTCACGTAGCCGCTCTCGCCCGCCGTGATGGCCTCAATCACCTTGCCTTCGCGGCCTATGAGGGCGTCGGCATTGGTCTTCATGTTCTTCTCTCCGCGGTGCAGGTAGCGCAGCGCGAAGGGGCGCACCACCAGCAGCGAAGCCAGCGAGATGATCATCCATGCGATGAGTTGTGGGATGAAGCCTGGTCCGCAGAGTGCCATCACCACGGCAGCCACTGCGCCGAGCGTGAAACTCATGAAGAAGAAATCACCCGAGGTGAGTTCGAGGATGAGGAAGATGACTCCCACCAGAGTCCAAAGGAGCCAAAGGTTGGTTTGGAAATATTCGATCATAATTCTTGAAGTTTATGTATGTGTTAAAAAATTCGTTGTCAGTTCTGGTTTTTGGTTGAAATGGCTTTTCGCGAGTAAAGATAGTGAATATTTTTTTCACGAAGCAAATTTTGCTCCAAAAATCAATTTGCAAAAAAATGTTGCAAAATATGTGCCAAATGCGTGATAAATCCCGATAAAAGTATCGCACGGCCCGCGATTTTTTAATTCTCAGAGGCTGAAAATTATACTAATTGATTGATAAATAGTGCGATGCGCCAGTTTTTGGCTTCGCGCCTAAATGAGCAGAAAAATGGCGAAAACCAAAATTAGGCAAAAATCTCTACTTTTTTCCATCTAAATGCGCTATCTTTGTAAATGTGAAACTCTGTGCCGAAAATTTTGCTTCGGTGCGCGGTGTTCACTCATTATAATAAGTAAAGTAATTTTTAAGTTCGATAGAAAATGGCCTTGATGCAAATTTCTTACATAGCCGAAAATGTGGAGATGCCCCGGCTCAATCGCGAGGCGGTGGGGAAGTGGATCGAAGCGGTGGCCGCGCGCCACGAAAAGAGGGTGGGGGCGCTCACCTATATCTTTTGCGACGATGAGTATATCCTCGCCACCAATCGCCAGTTTTTGCAGCACGATTATTACACCGACATTATCACCTTCGACTATAGCAACCGTCGTCGCATAAGCGGCGACATGGTGATTTCGCTCGATACCGTGCGCACCAATGCCGAGCAGTTTGCCAAGACCTACGACAGCGAATTGCTGCGCGTGATCATACACGGCGTGCTGCACCTCTGTGGCATCAACGACAAAGGCCCAGGCGAACGAGAGATTATGGAAATGCATGAAAATGAGGCACTTGAAATAGTGCCATCAAATATTTTTGAAGAATGAATTATGCTTACGATGTGATTGTGATTGGCGCTGGCCATGCCGGCTGTGAGGCCGCCGCTGCTGCCGCACGCCTGGGATCTGCCACGCTGCTGATCACGATGGATATGAACAAAATTGCGCAAATGAGTTGCAATCCTGCTGTTGGCGGTATTGCTAAGGGGCAGATTGTGAGAGAGATAGACGCGCTCGGTGGCCAAATGGGCATCGTGACCGACCGCAGTTCTATCCAGTTTCGCATGCTCAACCGCTCTAAGGGTCCCGCCATGTGGAGCCCACGTGCGCAGGCCGACCGCATACGCTTCATCGCCGAGTGGCGCAACATCCTCGAAAACACCCCAAACCTCTACATTTGGCAAGATTCAGCCGTGAGTCTGGTGATTGAAGATGGGGTGGTGAAGGGCGTTAAAACCGCCTTTGGCGTCGAATTCACCGCAAAATCGGTGGTACTCACAGCCGGCACATTCCTCAACGGGCTCATGCATGTGGGTCCTGTGCAGATAGAAGGCGGACGCGTTTCGGAGCCTGCATCCCACGGCATCACCGAGCAACTGCGCGAAATGGGCTTCACCGTTCAGCGCATGAAAACCGGCACTCCAGTGCGTCTCGACGAGCGCACCGTCGACTTTTCAAAGGCCATTATCCAAGAAGGAGACACCGATTTTCACCATTTTTCATTCCTCCCGAGCGTAAAAAGCACGCTTAAACAGCGCCCCTGCTGGATTATCTACACCAACAAGGAAGTGCACGACATCCTCCACGCCGGACTGCCTGATTCGCCCCTCTACAATGGCCAAATCCAGAGCATCGGCCCCCGCTATTGCCCCAGCATCGAGACTAAACTCGTCACCTTCCCCGACCAGGATCAGCACCAACTCTTCCTCGAGCCAGAAGGGGAGAGCACCCACGAAATGTACCTCAACGGCTTCTCATCATCCATGCCCTGGAAGGTGCAATTTGAGGCGCTTTCCAAGATTCCAGCCCTCGAAAATGTGCAGGCTTACCGCCCGGGATACGCCATTGAATACGACTTTTTCGACCCCACACAACTGCACCATAGCCTCGAAACCAAACTCGTGAAACGCCTGTTTTTCGCAGGTCAGGTGAACGGCACCACAGGTTATGAAGAGGCAGCAGGGCAGGGCCTCGTGGCCGGTATCAACGCCCACCAGGCCGTGAACGGCGGCGAAGCATTCGTGCTCGGCCGCGACGAAGCCTACATAGGCGTGCTCATCGACGACCTCGTGACCAAGGGCGTCGACGAGCCCTACCGCATGTTCACCAGTAGGGCAGAGCACCGCATTCTCCTTCGTCAAGACGATGCCGACCGCCGCCTCACACCCCGCGGTTACGCCCTCGGCCTCGCCACCCAAGAGCGCTACGAACTCATGCAATCGAAGTGGCAAGCAGTGGACGAACTCGTGGAATTTGCCAAGGAATTCTCGGTGAAAACAGCCCTCATCAACCCCGAATTTGAGCGCCGCGGAATGCCCGCACTCGTTCATGGCTGCAAGTTGCACGACCTGATTTTGCGTCCGCAACTCACCATCATGCTCCTCGCCGAGATGATCCCCGATTTGCAAAAGCGCATCGACTCGCTCGAAGAAGAACGCCGCGAAGAGATTGTGGAAGCCGCCGAAATCTCCATCAAATACCACGGCTACATCGCCCGCGAAGAGGCCATCGCAAAAAAACTAGCGCGCCTCGAGAATGTTAAAATCCGTGGCAAATTCAATTACGCCGACATCCACTCCCTCTCCACCGAAGCGCGCCAGAAACTTGAGCGCATCGACCCCGAGACGGTGGGGCAGGCGTCGCGCATCCCAGGCATCTCGCCAAGCGATGTGAATATATTACTCTTGCTTTTAGGAAGATAAGTCAAAAATGTTCCACGTGGAACACAGGATTAACCATCAAAATAACATATAACAATGAAACAAGAAGATCTTGACAAAATTAAAAGCGTAGTGCGCAACATCCCCGATTTCCCCGTGCCGGGAATCCAGTTCAAGGACCTCACCACAGCCTTCAAAGATCCCGAAGCGCTCCAACTCATGCGCCAGGGTTTGCTCGACCTTTACAAGGACAAAGGCGTGACCAAGGTGGTGGGCATTGAAGCCCGCGGCTTCGTGGGCGGTGCCATGCTCGCTGTGGATTTGAACGCTGGTTTCGTGCCTTTGCGCAAACCCGGCAAACTTCCCGCCGAAACCATTCAAAAGGAATACGCCAAAGAATATGGCACCGATGTGATCGAAATCCACAAAGATGCCATTTCGCCCGATGATATCGTGGTTATTCACGACGATTTGCTCGCAACTGGCGGCACTATGATGGCGGCTTATGAGTTGGTAAAATCGATGAATCCGAAGAAGGTGTACATCAACTTCATTTGCGAACTCCTCGGCCTCAACGGTCGCGCGCTCTTCCCCGCCGATGTAGAAGTGACCTCTTTGTTCGATTTCCCCGATAAGTAAGGATTATCCTCAACACCTAAATTTCTACAGTTATTCCGACACTTGAATCCTGAATTAAAACTCAAGATTAGTCTTTTGCCCGATTGCCCCGGTGTGTATAAATACTACAACAAAGATGGCGTAGTGATTTATGTGGGCAAGGCGAAGAATTTGAAGCGCAGGGTGAACTCCTATTTCAATAGGGTACACCCCGTGCTTCGCACTAATATGCTCGTGCGTCACATCCACGACCTGGAGTATATCGTGGTGAATACCGAGGAGGAGGCGCTCGATCTCGAGAACAGCCTCATCAAAACCTTCCAGCCCCACTACAATGTGCTCTTGAAAGACGACAAGTCGTATCCCTGGATATGCGTGAGCAAGGAACTCTTCCCCCGCGTGTATCTCTCCCGCGAGAAAGTGAACAAGCACGCCAAGTTTTTCGGACCTTATCCAAAGGCCGAAGTGGCATGGGCGCTGCTCGACTCGCTTAAGGAAATTTTCCCGATTCGTTCGTGTCGCTATAGCCTCACCCCAGAGTCGGTGGAATCGAAGAAACACCGCCTCTGCCTCAAGTATCATCTCAAGACTTGCGACGGTCCTTGCCAGGGACTGATTTCTGCCGAAGACTACGCGAAATATATCGATGAAATCACGCATATTCTCAACGGCGAGACAAAATACGTGAGCGACTATTTGCGCGATCAAATGGAGCGCTATGCTTCGGAGTTGAAATTCGAAGAAGCCGAAATGGTGAAGCGCAAATTTCTGCTCGTGGAGAAGTATAGGGCAAAATCGGTGATTGTGTCGCCCTCAATTACCAATATCGACGTTTATTCCATCATTCGCGACGAAGGGGCAGCCTTTGCCAATTACCTTCACGTGAGCGAAGGCAGCGTGGTGCAGAGTATGACCATAGAATATAAATTCGTGGACACCGACACCGGCGAAAGCGATGCCGAACTCATGTCGACCGCCATACGAGAATTCCGCGCCCGTTTTGCCGACGCCTATCGCAAGGATAAGGTGCGCGAGGCGCTGGTGAATGTGATCCCCGACTTCGAGTTGGAGGGCATCAACTTCGTGGTTCCACAGCGAGGCGATAAGCGCAAACTCCTCGGCATCTCCCTGAAGAACGCCGAGCAGTATCGCACCGACAAACTCAAGATGATGGAAAAACTCAATCCCGAGCAGCGGGCGATGCGCACCCTCACCACCATACAGAAAGATTTCCACCTGCCCGAGGTGCCTCACCACATCGAGTGCTTCGACAACTCCAACATCTCAGGCACCAATCCAGTGGCGGCGTGTGTGGTGTTCCGCAACGCAAAACCTTCCAAGAAAGAATACCGCCATTTCAACATCAAGACCGTGGAAGGCCCCGACGATTATGCCTCCATGAAAGAAGTGCTCACGCGTCGCTATACGCGCCTGATGAACGAAGGCGAAGACCTCCCGCAACTGGTGGTGCTCGACGGTGGCAAAGGCCAACTCAGCGCGGGCGTGGAAGTGCTCGACGAATTGGGGCTGCGCGGGAAAATCTCGATGGTAGGCATCGCAAAAACGCTCAACGAAATCTACTTTCCGGGCGACTCGCTGCCGCTCTACATCGACAAAAACAGCGAAACCCTCAAGGTGGTGCAACGCCTGCGCGACGAAGCCCACCGATTCGGCATCACCCACCACCGCAATCGCCGCAGCAAGAGTCAGGTACACTCTGTGCTCGACGATATCAATGGGGTAGGGGATAAGACTAAACAACTGCTGCTCAAGCAGTTTAAGAGTCTGAAACGCATACGCGAAGCCTCACTCGAGCAACTCGCCGAAGTGATAGGCCCCGCGAAAGCAAAAATTGTGCATAATGCATTGAATATCAATCAACAAGAAGATAAATAATCATACTAAATGAGATTAGTGATACAGCGGGTGACCAGTGCATCGGTCGCCATCGAAGGAGAAATTGTGGGCAAAATAGGCCAAGGGCTCATGGTGCTCGTGGGCGTGCGCGAAGGCGACACCGTCGACGACATGAAATGGCTCGCCCAGAAAACCGTGAACATGCGCATCTTCAACGACGACGCCGGCGTGATGAACCGCAGCGTGATCGACGTCGATGGCCAGGTGCTAGCCGTGAGCCAGTTCACCCTCAACGCCTCCACCAAGAAAGGCAATCGCCCCAGTTACATCCACGCCGCCGGCCACGACCTCGCCGTGCCCCTCTACGAAGCCTACTGCGAGGAGGTGGCGACTCTGATGGGCAAAACAGTGGAACGCGGCCGCTTCGGCGCCGACATGCAGGTGTCGCTCGTGAACGACGGCCCCGTAACCATCATCATCGACTCCCGCCTGAAAGAGTGATGATGGCAGTGGCGCCAACTTTTTTCGGCATAATAACTTATGCGGATTTGACGCAACGGCATTTTTTTCGTAAGTTTGCAGTGTTATGACTATCAAAGAGGCTCAGCAGAAAGTGGATGAGTGGATTCGCACCTATGGCGTGCGCTATTTTTCGCCGCTCACCAATATGGCGCAACTCACCGAAGAGGTGGGCGAGGTGGCGCGCATCATCTCACGCACCTATGGCGACCAGTCGTTCAAACCCTCCGACCGCGACAAGGACCTGGGCGACGAACTGGCCGATGTGCTGTGGGTGGTGATGTGCCTCGCCAACCAGACCGGCGTCGACCTCACCGCCGCACTGGAGCGCAATTTCGCCAAGAAAACCAGTCGCGACGCACAGCGCCACATCAACAACGAGAAATTAACAGATTAAAAATTACGCTATACAATTATCGTTATGGAACAAGAAAAAATCAACGCTCAGGAAGCCCCTACTAAATACGAAAAGGCATTCCTCGACAGCATGGTGGAAACCAACGATGCAGCAGTGGCTGCGGCAGTGGAAAAAATCGTGGCCGAACACATGGCCGAAAACGACAACAAGGAAGTGTACGAATTCCTGCTCAACTGCGTGGACCTTTCCCCC
>JAUNCU010000115.1:0-8433 GCA_030526455.1 Bacteroidales bacterium
CCGTTCCATCACGGCTGCATACCTGCCTACACACATCCAATCCCTCTGGGATTGCACCGCCTCTCCCATTAGCCCCCCCCTACTTTTCTCCACTGAGCCCAACAAGTATTGGCCACAAATTCGCACAAATTATTCACAAATTAATTATTACTGGGATTTTTGAACACCCCATCGGCTTGCCGCTTCGACCTGCGAAGATGTTCACGAATTATTTTGTTGAATCTCGTTGAATGTGTGAGGCATTAGGAGGAACACGAATCTCACGAATTTCACGAATTATTTGTTTCTGTGTGAGATATTAAAACAAATTCTGTGGGATTCTGTGTGGGCGCAAAAAAAATCACACAGGTCTCGTGAATCTTTTTTTGCTGATTCAGTGGGATCTGTGTGATCTGTATGTGGGGATTATGTTACCTTATTGTGATGTGGTGGGGCGGATTATTCCCACTCGATGGTTGCGGGTGGTTTTGAGGAGATGTCGTAGCACACGCGGTTCACGCCTTTCACCTTGTTGATGATTTCGTTGCTCACCTTGGCCATGAAGTCGTAAGGGAGGTGTGCCCAGTCGGCGGTCATGGCGTCGGTCGAAGTAACGGCGCGCAGTGCCACTGGGTGTTCGTAGGTGCGTTCGTCGCCCATCACGCCCACCGAGCGCACGGTGCTGAGCAGCACGGTGCCAGCCTGCCAAATCTTGTCGTAGAGGCGTTCGCCGTCTTCACAGATGTATTCTTGCATATGGCTGATGTAGATATCGTCGGCATCCTGAAGGATTTGCACCTTTTCGCGGGTGATGTCGCCGAGGATGCGCACTGCCAAACCGGGGCCTGGGAATGGGTGGCGCTTGATGAGTCGGTCGGGCATTTCGAGTTGGCGACCCACGCGGCGCACTTCATCCTTGAAGAGCCACTGCAGTGGTTCGCACAGTTGCAGATGCATTTCTTCGGGCAGACCGCCCACATTGTGGTGGCTCTTGATCACCTTTCCAGTGATATTGAGGCTCTCAATGCGGTCGGGATAGATGGTGCCCTGAGCGAGCCATTTAGCGTCGGTAATCTTCTTGGCTTCGGCGTTGAACACCTCCACGAAGTCGCGGCCAATGATTTTGCGCTTCTGCTCGGGATCGGTCACGCCCTCGAGGTCGGCGAAGAACTTCTCGCTGGCATCCACGCCTATCACGTTCAGGCCGAGGCCTTCGTAGTCGTGGAGCACCTGCTGGAACTCATTCTTGCGGAGCATACCGTGGTCCACGAAGATGCAGGTGAGGTTTTTGCCGATGGCCTTGTTGAGGAGCACACCCAGCACGCTAGAGTCTACACCGCCCGAGAGACCGAGAATCACGCGGTCGTTGCCCAGTTGCTGACGCAATTCGGCGATGGTGGTGTCGACAAACGATGCTGCGCTCCACTCTTGGCGGCTGCCGCAGATGTCGACCACGAAGTTTTTCAGCAGTTGCGTGCCTTGCAGGCTGTGGAACACCTCGGGGTGGAACTGCACTGCCCACACTGGCTGAGTGGTGCTGGCGTAGGCTGCATATTTCACATTGGCAGTAGAGGCAATCACCTTGCAGTCGGCAGGAATGGCGGTGATGGTGTCGCCATGGCTCATCCACACCTGGGAGTGTGGCTCAAAGCCCTTGAGCAGAGGGTTGGAGGCATCGAACTGCTCGAGATGAGCACGGCCATACTCGCGAGAATCGGCCTTTTCCACCTTGCCGCCGCCGCTGTGTGAAATGTACTGCGCCCCGTAGCAGATGCCAAGCACAGGCACCTTGCCCACGAATTGGCTCAAATCCACCTTGAAGGCTTCAGGGTCGTGAACCGAGAAAGGCGATCCGGAAAGAATCACGCCAATCACGCTCTCGTCGCCAACGGGGAATTTGTTGTAGGGCAAAATTTCGCAAAATGTGTCGAGTTCGCGCACGCGACGACCAATCAGTTGAGTGGTCTGCGAGCCGAAATCCAGGATGATAATTTTTTGCTGCATGAATGTTTGGTTGGGTTGTTTTCGAATTTCACTACAAAGTTACCACTATAATACCAATTATAAAACACCCCAGCCCTTTTTTTTTGCAAAGCCCCCGCTGCGGGGCAACGGCCGCATAATGAGGGCAAATGGGCACAAAATGGGCCGCAGGCGATGTGCATTTTTGCATTTTCTTGTGGCATTTTTGCATTATTCACCCTTTTCACAGCCCCCTCTGGGGCAACTTATGCAAAAAAGTGAGTCTAATTGACTAAATTTGTAGTTAAGATTCTTTTCATAATTAAAAATTGACGAATGCTTTTATTTTGAGAACTTTTTAAACTAATAAAAATCGCAAAGATGATGAAATACAGAAAATGGCTCATTATGGGCATGGCGCTGGCATGGGTGAATGCCGCAGCCATTGAGAAAGACTCCGAAGGCACCTACCTCATCGGTAGCACCGCCGACTATGAGGAGTTCTGCGACATCGTGTTCACGGGCAACCCCTACGCCAATGCCAAGGTCACGGCCGACGGCATCGAGGTGAAGCGCTGCGTGGGCATCGGCACCGAGGAGTTTCACTACCGTGGCACTTTCGATGGCCAGGGACACACCATGGTGCTCAACCTCAACAACACCAACAACTGGAACAACGGCTTCGGCATGTTTCAGCACACACGCCCCGGCTGCGTGATTCGCAACCTCCACATCACGGGCACGGTGACTTCTTCGCAGAAGTTTGCCGGCACGCTGGTGGGTTCGGCCGTGGGCACCACGATTGAAAACTGCATCAGCAGCGCCACGCTCGACGTGAGCACCATCAGCGGCGACGCCACAGCCGGCGGTCTCGTGGGCTGGGGAAAGGCGGGCGAAACCACCTTCGAGAATTGCGCCTTCATAGGCGTGATGAAGATGGGCAATCGCCCCAGCAGCGCAGCCTTGATGGGCTGGAGCGAGCAGGCGGCGCAGGTGAAGAGTTGCTATGTGGCAGCCACCTTCATCACCCCCGACAATAGCGACTGCGACGCCTTCGCACGAAATATCGACACCGCCCACCAATTCGTGGGCAACAACTACGTGGCCGACCGCACCGACTCGGTGGGCAGCACCACCTTCCCCGCTGCCGGCAAGGGCACGAGCGTGAGCCTCGAGGCGGTGAAGAGCGGCGAACTGTGCTACCGCCTCAACGCCGGCGGTCGCAAGGGTGCCGTGTGGATGCAGAACGGCGACTTCCCCCAGCCTTTCGCCACCGATGGCGCCATGCTGGTGGTGAAAAGCGGCGATAGTTACAATCAAGTGAGCGCCTGCGCCCACACTTTTGAGAACCACATCTGCACCGCATGCGGCAGCATCGAAGATGGTGCCATCGTGGAACCGCTGCAGAAGACTACCGTGAGCAGCAGCGACGCCACAGTGAACAACATCAAATACGGCCTGCGCACCGACGGCACCGCCTCGGTGAAGGGCATCGACGGCACGGTGAAGGCCATCGCCATCCCCGAGCACGTGACCGTGAGCGATAAGCAATACAAGGTCACCCGCCTCGAGGGTTACTCTATGAGTAGCGAGAAGATGGAATTCGTTTCCATCCCCGCCACCATCAACTCGATCGACGACGACGCCTTCCACGAGAGTTATAGTCTCATCGAACTGCACATCGCCGACGCTCCCACACCCATGTACATAGGCCGCTGCGCCGACTTCACATTCGTGTCGGAGGAGATGTTCTACAACACCAAACTCGAGAAGGTGTACATAGGCCGTAACCTCACCTGGAACGGCGACAACGGCCACGACGAGCCTTTCGAAGACCGCGAACGCCTCGAAGAAATCTACTTCGGACCACGCGTGACCTCGGTGGGCAACCACGGCAACTTCGGCTGCACCAACAACCAACTGTTTAACGACTGCGGCCGCGTGAAGAAATATGCCTTCCTGGGCGATGAAAAATCGATGGGCACCAGCCTGAAATTTGACTGCAGCGAGGGTATGAGCCACGCCTCACAGGCCTACATCAACCGCGACATCGAGGCAAGCAAATACACCGAATACACCCTCAACGGCTCGGGATGGGGCATCAGCGACCAACTGGTGAATGTGACCTACGGCCCGTTCGTCACCTGGGTGACCGCAAAGATGTATAGCGGCTACGCTGCCCAGCCTAACGCCTACCTCAAGACCGTAGACTTCAGCAACGCCCGCAACCTCACCACCATCCAGGAACGCGCCTTCGCCGACTGCGACTATGTGGAAAGGGTGGATTTCTCCAAAACTAAACTCACCACCATCGAGAAGGAAGGTTTCTACGACTGCGACAAACTCTCCTCGGTGCACTTCGGCTTCCACCTCGAGACGGTGGGCCAGAGCGCTTTCGACGACGTGGGCATCATCCAGATCAACCTCCCCGGCACTCTCAAGCGACTTGGCTACAAGGCCTTCTACGACTGTGACGAAGCCGAGGAACTCCTCATCATGCCTGGCAAGGGCGACATCACTTGCGAGGACGACGGCGGTGAATGCCGCACCTTCGACTCGAGTTCGAATCTTAAGAAACTCTATCTGGGCCGCAACATGAAGTGGAACGGCACCAGCGACAAGGGTTCGCCGTTCTACGACAGTTACTTCGAGGGCGTGGCCATCGACGACTCGGTGACCTACCTCGGCCAGTATATGTTCAACCACAGCAACAAACTCCACACCCTCAGCATAGGCAAGGGCATCACCAGCATTCCTGGCAACTGCTTCTTCTCCACCAGCGACGTGACCACCGTCACCATCGCCGATTCGCCTGAACCCATCACCATCGGCGCTTCGTTTGCCGACTTCAAAACCCACTTCATGCACGTGGGCCGCGTGATCACCGACTACGGCAACATTCCTCACGGCATGGAAAGCGGCAGCAAGGTGCTGGAGCGCATCTCTTTCGGTTCGGGTGTGAAGGAACTGTGGAGTTGGGCACTGAAAGACTATCCCGCCCTGAAGAGTGTGGAACTGCCCGCCGGCATCAAGGTGAAGAGCAACGCCTTCGTGAACTGCGGCATCGACTACCTCTACGCCCGCGGCGACGCCTACTTCGAAACCGAGGCCGTGAAGCAGTGCAATCACCTCAAGAACCTCATGGTGATGGGTGAATGCGTGCTCGAGGAGAATGCCTTCGCGCCATCCAAAGATGCCAAGGCGCCCGAAAACATCATGGTGAACTTCGCCAAAGACCCTGGCGAAGAATCGCATCCACAGTCGTTCCCGCAGAAGTATCTCGACGAATCGGCGCTCACCAACCTCTTCGACTCGCCCTACAAGAGCATCACCTTCAGCGCTCTGCCCTGGAGCGGCTTTAAGATTCGAAAGAATACGTACACCCACGACTATATCTCCACCGACTCCGCTGTGGCCAACGGCAACTACGACCATGCCTACATCCGCGCCAAGCAGAGCCGTGGCGGCGTGATTGCGGTGAGCATGCCTTTCGACGTGAGCACCTATTACTTCAGCCCCGACGCGGCTGTGTATGAAATCGGCATCAACGGCTTCATCGCTGCGCCTCAGTCGGAAAACATTTTCCTGGCGAAAGACTCCGCCAACCTCGACAACCAATACTACTTCAAGCGCAACCAGCCTTACATCATCTTCACCCACTTCCCGGGCGATATGATTCAGGGCAGTTTCGACCAGTTTAAGCGCTCTACCGTGCTCGTCGACTACCAGGCGCCCACCGAGCAGGAGTTCCTGCCCTATTTCTACAGCAACAAGGCCGAAGTGCTGTCGCCCGAGAAAGGCGACTTCTACGTGGTGGACAACTCTCTGCTCAAGCGCGTGAACGGCGACTATGAGTTGCCCGCATTCCACGTGGCTATCAAGAGCAAGAGCGGCGAACCTATGCACCTCTACAAGAAGGGCTCCGCCGGCCTCCTCATTCGCGACAACGACGAAGTGACCGCCGTTCAGGGGCTGCGTGGTTATGCCACCTTCCTGTGCACCGACAGCCATCTCGCCGTGGAAGGCGCCGAGGTGTATGTGCTCCGCACCGTCACCAATCAGCGAGGCAACTCCTATCTGGCCATCGAGCAGGTGACCGACGGCATCATCAACCAGGGCCAAGCCGTGCTCATCAAGATGCAGGGCTACGCCGAAGAGTTGAACATGCAGATGGTGACCAGCCCCAGCACCAACACCGAACTCTACGAAGCCAATGTGCTCAAGGGCGTGGTGAATGAAACCCCTGTAGCCGACCTGGGCGATGCCTACGTGCTCGGCGCCAATAAGGGCAACATCGGTTTCTGGCACGTGGGCGATGCCGCCACTTCGGAGGCTACCAACGTGCTGGGTGCACGCCGCGCCTACATCCTCGCCACCGACGTGCCCGACAGCGCACTGCCCGTGATCATTGAGGGCGGCCCCACCGGCATCGGCGACGTGAATGCCACCGACGCCCGCAGCCGCGCCTACGACATCCTCGGCCGACCAGTGCACCACATCGAGAGCGGCAATATCTACATCCAGAACGGAGAGAAAATCATCAAGAAATAAGTAACTCACTATATATATCACACTACGATGAAAAAAATCATATATTCAATCATCATAAGCCTCGTCTTCTCCAGTGCAGCCATGGCTGCCGCTGTCGACTACGAGGCACGCATGGACAGCCTCACGCGGGCTTTCCTCGCTCACTGCGACGGCAAGGTGCCTGCCGGCTTCAGCATGAACGCCGACAGCACCACCCACGTGAATCTGCAAGAATTCTTCACCGACACCGTGGCAAAGCGCTATTTCGAAGAAATGGGCAAGTGCATCATGGGCCAGGAAGCCGTGAGAAAGGGCATCAAGATGGAGGTGAAAGATGTGAAAATGGAACCTATGCAGCACAGTGAATACGCCCAACTCTCCGTGGCCAGCGACGGCAGAAAACGCGCCGTGGCTTTCCCACAAATCTCCTTCTGCACCGCCATCCCCTATAATTACCAGAGCGTCGACGGCCAGAACAATCCCGTGTGGCTTTCGTCGGTGATGTATCGCCCCAGCCCCTTCCAGTTTAATCTCTCCTCCGAATTAGGGTTTTGGACCTTATCGGGTGTGGGCATGGTCGCCAACTTAATCGAGTCGATCAAGGGTCTGTGGAACCTCGCCTTTGGCTACACCGTGAACTACGGCGTGCTCAACTGCCACCCCACCGTGTTCACCTCGCTCCAGGCCCCTACGGGAGCCGACCCTCTCGACAAAGACGTGAGTATGTTCTGCTCCAACTATGCCCTGGTGGTGAGCCCCGACTACTGCGGCTATGGCCTCAGCGGCCACAAGCAGCACCCCTATCTGGTGCAAGGCGTGACCGCGCGTAACGTGATCGACGGCTATGTAGCAGCGCTCAATCTGGTCGACAACGGCGACGTGCAAGGCAGTGTGGTTCGCTGGAAACTCAGCAAAGATTTCTACACCGACATCATGGGCTACTCACAAGGCGGCAGCGTGGCGCTGGCGTGCGTGAAATATCTGGAAAGCGGACAAGTGCCACAACACACGCTCGACCGCATCAACCTGCACGACACCTACTGCGGCGACGGTCCCTACTCGCCCTACGCCACCCTCACCCAATACATCGACTGGGTGAACGGCGACAGCGAGAAATACCGGAAACTCGCCTATCCCTGCGTGCTCCCGCTCATCCTCAAGGCCGCCAAAGACGCCTACGCCGGCGACTGCATGCGCACCATGGACGAGGAATCGTTCTTCTCCGAAGAATTCCTCGCCACAGGCATCATCGACCTGGTGGAGCGCAAGCAACTCACCAGCGACGAAATCAACGATGTGGTCTTCAACCACGGCCTCACACGCATCGACCAGATGGTGAACAAAAAAGTGCTCACCCGCACGAAGGTGATCGAAAACGGCAAGGAAGTGGAAAAGGTGGCGTTCAACACCTCCAGCACCGAGTTCAGGTGCCTCATGCGCGCCCTCGAGATGAACGACCTCACAAAAGGATG
This sequence comes from Bacteroidales bacterium, assembly GCA_030526455.1. Taxonomy (GTDB): domain Bacteria; phylum Bacteroidota; class Bacteroidia; order Bacteroidales; family Muribaculaceae; genus Sodaliphilus. Next base: position 7,944 of record JAUNCU010000115.1, read on the forward strand.
GTCGCCAAAGCACAACATCCTCTTCATGCACTACACCGGCGACGAAGTGGTGCCATCGCGCAACATGGAAATGGCTAAGAACAACCTCCTCAGCACCGGCGGGGCAAAACTCAAATTCGTGGACCACAACAAAGTGAAAGAGCAACTCACCCCAGTGTGGAGCGTTGTCAACAGCCAACTGATCGACGCATTCACCAACCCCGACCACGCCAAAATGGGCAAATTCTTCTACGTAGCAGCAGCCTCAGGAGCCCTAAAAGAACTCCTCCACAAATAGGCCCACAGCATTTGGGGAAAGTTAAGAAGACAACACCCCACCATCGCCACTTCTCAACACCCCCACACACCTCATAACAGCCACACACATAAACAGGCTATTTTCTATTTATATACCCAGAAGAAGGGAAGGCAGCACCCCACCCAAGCCGCCTCCCTTCTTTTTTTTATATATAACGCACACAGAACAAAAAAATAATTTGTTTAATTCGTG
>JAUNCU010000115.1:8443-9272 GCA_030526455.1 Bacteroidales bacterium
CAAAAAAATAAATTCGTGTTAATTCTTCGCGGGGCGAAGCGGCAAGCCGATGACGTGGCTAAAAAAACTGAAATCGCACAGATAAAAGAAGGACACAAAGGATAACAGACGAATACTTGCAAGATTCAAAGAAAAAGCGTAGTTTTGCAGCACAAATCCGTGTCACGACACAAAAAAATACTCACAACTATGATTTTTGAACGAAAATTTTATCTTGACCAACTAGTTGGAGCAGAAGGAAACGGAATGATTAAAGTCATTACCGGCATGCGCCGATGTGGCAAGTCGTTTCTGTTGTTCAATCTCTTTAGAAACCATTTGCTGAGTAGGGGCATCGACGCCAATCATATTATTCAAGTGAATCTTGAAGATCGTAGAAACAAAAAGTTTAGAGATCCCGATAGGCTGCTTGAATACATAGACTCAAGAATGGAGGACACTGGAAAGTACTACATCATTCTTGACGAAGTGCAACTGGTTAAGGAGTTTGAAGATGTCTTAAACTCTTATTTGAATGTTCCAAATGCAGAGGTTTATGTGACGGGATCAAATGCAAAATTCCTCTCTAAGGATGTGATTACCGAGTTCCGAGGACGAGGATGGGAGATTAGAATCCATCCTCTCAGTTTCTCAGAATACTATGAGGTGGTTGGAGGGGAAAAGTCTGAAGCCCTCGACCATTATTATAAATATGGAGGTCTTCCGGCGGTAGCAGGCTTTGAAAAGGCTGAGGATAAACAAAATTATCTTCGCGAGATATATGAAACCGTATATTTAAGGGATGTTCTGGAACGTAATCATTTAAAGAATCCCGAAGGAATGCAAGAAC
>JAUNCU010000116.1 GCA_030526455.1 Bacteroidales bacterium
TCTTAACTCCCCCCACAACTTCTTAACTTCAAAAAAGATTTCATCATGTTTGATTTAAATAAATTAGTTAGGCAAAATATTCTTTCGCTGGCGCCTTACAGTTGTGCGCGCAATGAGTTTAGCGGCACTGCCAGCGTGTGGCTCGATGCCAACGAAAGTCCGTTCAACGGCCCCTACAACCGCTATCCCGACCCGCTGCAAAAGCAGGTGAAGGAGCGCTTGAGCGCCATCAAGGGCGTGGATGCCGAGCGCATTTTCCTGGGCAACGGCAGCGACGAGTGCATCGACCTGATGTACCGCGTGTTCTGCCAACCCAAGGTCGACAATGTGGTGGCAATCGCGCCGAGTTACGGCATGTATGAAGTGTGTGCCGATATCAACGATGTGGAATACCGCAAAGTGGCGCTCAACGACGACTACACCATCAACGTCGACGCCTTGCTCGCCGCCACCGACGAGCGCACGAAAGTGATATGGATTTGCTCGCCCAACAATCCCACCGGCAACGCCTTCCCCGTGGCCGACATTGAGCGCGTGATCAAGGGCTTCAGCGGCATCGTGGTGGTCGACGAGGCTTACGGCGAATTTTCTTCCCAGCCCTCGATGCGCTTCAGGCTCAACGAGTTCCCCAATCTGCTCGTGATGCAGACCTTCTCCAAGGCGTGGGGCAGCGCGGGCGTGCGCCTGGGCATGGCATTCGCTTCCGAAGCCATCATCGGCCTGTTCAACAAGGTGAAATACCCCTACAACGTGAACATGCTCACCCAGCAATTCGCCCTCGACCACTTGGCCAAACTCGACGACATCAAGGCGTGGGTCGACACGCTCCTGAGCGAGCGCACCCGCCTCATCAATAGCCTGGACGCCCTCCCACAGGTGGAGACCACCTTCCCCACCGACGCCAACTTCGTGCTGGCGCGCGTGGTGGATGCCGACGACATCTACAAGCACCTGCAGGCGCAGGGCATCATCGTGCGCAATCGCAACAAGGTGGAGAAATGCCTCGGCTGCCTGCGCATCACAGTGGGCACGCCCGAAGAAAACGATGCAGTAATCAACGGAATCAGCAATTATGGAACAGAACAGTAAAAAACGCGCCCTCTTCATCGACCGCGACGGCACCATCGTGGTGGAACCCATCATCGACGAGCAGGTGGATTCGTTTGAGAAACTCGAATTCCTGCCCGGCGCCATCGGCAACCTTTCGTTCATTGCCCGCACACTGGATTTCGAACTGGTGATGGTGAGTAACCAAGACGGTCTCGGCACCGAATCGTTTCCCACCGAAACCTTCGAGGGACCTCACAACATGATTCTGAAAACGCTAGAGGGAGAAGGTGTTAAATTCGACGATATCATCATCGACGTCACCTTTGAGCACGAGCACAAGCCCACGCGCAAACCCGGCACTGCACTGCTGGGCAAATACCTGAGCGGCGGCTACGATCTGGCTGGCAGTTATGTGATTGGCGACCGCCTCACCGATGTGAAACTAGCGCAAAACCTTGGCGCCAAGGGCATCCTCATAGCCAGCGACAGGGAGAAGGCTGAGGCCGACTTGGCAGCGGCCCATCTCACCGAATCGTGCGCCCTCATCGCCCCCGACTGGACGCGCATCAGCGACTTCCTGCGCGGCGGCGAGCGCAAGGCTCAGGTGGTGCGCAACACTGCCGAAACCCGCATCAGCATAGCCCTCGACCTCGACGGCACCGGCCGTTGCGACATCAGCACCGGCCTCGGCTTCTTCGACCACATGCTCGACCAGATAGGCCGCCACAGTGGCATCGACCTGAGCGTGAAGGTGGACGGTGACCTCTACGTCGACGAGCACCACACCATCGAAGACACCGGCATCGCGCTGGGCGAGGCGCTGGCACAGGCGCTGGGCAACAAGCGCGGCATCGACCGCTACGGCTTCGTGCTGCCCATGGACGACTGCCAGTGCACCGTGGCACTCGACTTTGGCGGGCGCAGTTGGCTCGTGTGGGACGCCGAGTTCCACCGCGAGAAGATAGGCGAAATGCCCACCGAGATGTTTCACCACTTCTTCAAGAGCCTCAGCGACGGTGCGCGCATGAACCTCTACATCAGCGCCCGTGGCCAGAATGAGCACCACAAGATAGAAGGCATCTTCAAGGCGCTGGCCCGCAGCATCAAGCAAGCCATACGCCGCGACGCTTTCACCTACGCCCTTCCATCCACCAAGGGAATGCTGTAAAACATTACTATACAAGAAAATACGAAAAGAGTGACGCTTAAGGGCGAGGTAGCCCTTGCGTCACTCTTTTTCATGACTTCGTCATTGCGCCACCCAAAAACTAGTGACAGGGTAGAGAAGGGATGGAGAAAGGGAGAGGGTGGAAATCCACCGCCTCTTCGTGGCGGTTCCAATCACAACGTTTTTTTGAATTTCAACAATGTTGTTATCCCCTAGAAATTTCCAATTCTCCTAAACTACATTGGTTCAATATTCTCAAGATCATCGATGATGTCAAGTAGTTTATGACCATTGATTATCAAATTTTTAATCAGAGTATTAGGATCTGTAAATACTTCGTACTCTTCTGTAAAATTCTCATCACAACGTGCTGCATGGGTAGGCTCAATCAACAAATAATACCTAGTCCCTGCATAATCAAATTGCACATCATAATGGACAATTGCAAAGTCATAGAAAAGAACCTCTCTGTTCGCATTCTTGTAACCGCCAAATTTTGTTCCATATTCTTTAGCATTAGGGGGGAACTCACTATTGTACGGATTACCGAATAAATCATGAGAAACATAATAAAATTCCATATATCAATAATTTAGTGCATTATCTAATATTGCTTGTTGTTCCGATGTCAACGTTGTGGGTGGTGAAAACTTTGTCTGTTCTGAACAACTATGAACATGCGGCTGAATACCTTTATGATTAGCCGTGTGGATCTCAAAATCCCTGTTCCCATTTTCATCATAGTGGGTGACCGTTTTTACCCCTTGCGTTTTATCAGTGGACCTATGATACATAATTACAATTCTGTTAGGGAATTTTGAGTGCTCTGGTGGTTTTATTGGTGCATCTGGGTTCTTCATTTCATAGACATACATGCCATTTTTCTTAGAAACTACATTCCAATTTCCACCTTCCTGTTCTTTATCGGAAATGTTGTAAGATACTTTAGAACTAGAACTTCCCCTACTTCCCATTGCGCATCCGATTTAAATGCTCATTATCAAAATAAATGCTTATGTCTTCACGCTCACTAGGGATTTTTTCTCCATATCGAATTATGAGCGAAGGTTCTAGTTGCTCTAAAACTCTCTTATATCCATCCAACCACAGGCTAGTACAAAAGTTACTTTTCCTAACACCAAGACTGCTGATTGCAACAACCAACCCTTTGGGGATTCCATCAAAACTATAGGCATAACTGTCATGCAAAGACCATGTAAGGTTTAAAATAATATTTACACCTTTAGACTGCCAATATGCCGCCCATGTTCGATTTAATCCCGACAAACCTAATCTCATGAAATAAGGCATATCTGTCAACTCGGATAAATCAGGTGTGATCACATATCTATACCGCTTTAGAATTTCCACGTATTTATCTGGATTTCTGAAAATCCTTGCAAACAAGGCGTCATCCAAGAAAAAATGCACAATACAATCTGTTTGCTTGCTTGACATTGCTTTGTGGAATGGAACAAACCTATTAGGTAGGTCATAAACTTCATAAGGTTTGATGACAGGAATGTCATATGAACCCGTCACTTCCAAACGACCCCAAACTTTGTATTTGAAAAAGATTTGGGCAGCCGTTCCGCGACTGACACTAGGCTTCCTCGTTTTATGAGGTTTAGCCATTTGTTTCTCTTCATCCTTAGAAACGGACATAAAATTCATTAAATCCATTTTTTCCATAAAGATTTAATAAACAATTAATTAAAAGGCTCAAAAAAGCCACTATTTGCCCGATTTTAAGGGGAAAGTTGCAGATGTGCAAGATTATTGCTAATTTTGCAATTAGTTATAGCTCTCCCCTTTTTACATGCGTAAAATCGGTAGAAAACACATTTGTCCCATCTCAGGTTGGCGCTTGTATGGGACATTTTTATTTATAATTCTAATTATTTTTTTCTTTTTTGCATATAATTCTTTTATTTAGTTTATATACCTGTCCACCCAGATTGATATCTAAATTGGACATACGTACCAAGTCAAACATTACCGTTTGAGTCTTGTAATCAATGCCAAGAGAATCAAACAGTAATTTAGCCTGCACATAATAATATTCTCCCGCCTTACTAACGGACAACGAATTTGTTGCGCCTTTTTCTGAGACTATCATATACAACGCGTCTCCGTCTTCTGAATCTCTTGCAAATTTGACAGAAATTTCTTTGTTGCATCCTATCGCATTTGCCGTATCCCGCGTAAACCCAAGCCTGCCACTCTTTTGTATGGTAGCCTTTAATTTTAGCGAGAACATTGATATGTCTATAATTTCGATCATATTTAATTAATTATAATCGCTAAGTTAAACAATAAATCACGACACAACAAACAAATTGCAGATTTTTTTAAAAAAAATTTTCGCTACACACTCTTTTTCTTAACGTTTCCACACAGCTCAATCCCAACTACCAACAAATCCATTAACAACAATCAACAATTTCCATACCCATATACAACCATCATAACATTCATTAAAACATCTTTGCCTCACACTTTTCTTGTATCCTATATCACCAAAGACTGTACGCTTTGCAACAAACTGATAGGGCCCTTGAAACTCACCTTCACCACCGGCCTTCTTCAAAGCCCTCTCTTTACGCTCCTGTCGCCATACGCCGCGACGCTTTCACCTACGCCCTCCCATCCACCAAGGGAATGCTGTAAAGCATTACTATACAAGAAAATACGAAAAGAGTGACGCTTAAGGGCGAGGTGGCCCTTGCGTCACTCTTTTTCTATCTGGTTATGCACCCGGGAGGCTTTCTCCAGCCATTAGAAGCCCACGCGTCGATGGCTGGTATCGGCTCCGATGCATTCTTCCTTGCAGAAATCCACAATGTCGGAGAAGTTAAATTCGCCGCCGTTGAAGATGGCATTCACCTTCTGCTTGCGGCTCACGTTCTCGATTTGGCCACCGCTGAAGTCGAAATCCGTTGCCAACTGCAGCGCCTGTTCGTCGCTGAGGTCGGGAAGCATGGTCTGCCAGATGTGGCTCTTCGCCTCGGGCGATGGCTTGTCGAACCTCACCTTGTAGAGGAAGCGGCGCTCGAAGGCATTGTCGAGGTTGGCGGTGAGGTTGGTGGTGGCAATCATGATGCCATCGAGTTTCTCCATCTCCTGCAGAATGATGTTCTGGATGGCGTTATTCATCTGGTCGACCGAATGTTGCACATTGGTGAGGCGCTTGCTGATGACAGCATCGGCTTCGTTGAAAAGCAGGATGGGCGCCTTGTCCATGGTGCGCACTTTGCGGCGGTACACGTCAAACACTTCGCGGATATTCTTCTCGCTCTCGCCCACAAACTTGTCCTTAATCTAGTCGATGTCCACCTCCATGATGCAGCGGCCGGTGAGGCGTGCGAGTTGATAGATGGTCTCCGTCTTGCCAGTGCCAGGCGAACCATAGAACAGGCAGGCGAAGCCGGTGCGCATACCTGCCTCCTTCATGCGGGCACGCACGTCCTTGAAATTGTCCTCCTCAAGCAATTCCTTGAGGCGCGCAATTTGCTTCTCCTCGGCGGGGTTGTAGTACAGCGTCTTCTCCACCAAGTCTTCGCAGTTCACGAGGCCCTTCTTCGCGCGCTGGTCGAACACGTCGCTAAGGTCGTAATCGGCGAGAATCCCCTTTTTTGTCTTTTCGGTGATGCACACGTGGTCGGGCGTGGCTTGCCCATCGCCATTCACGTATTCCACCAAGCCAAGGTCTTGGAGCAAATTATTGCCCTCCGTGAGTTCCTTCTCAAGAACGCGACCCTTGTAGCGACGGCCGAGCACCGTCGTCACCGACCTCACCCTCAAGCCCGAGCAGCGACCCGACAGCACGCTCTGGCAAATGAACACCAGCAGGACAAAATCCAAATCAGGCAGATGAAGTTCGTTCACACCTGTCACGTAGGTGAGATGGCTGTTGCTGGAGAAATAGTTCCTCAGCATCTTCATAGCCTCATCCAAAGAAATATCGTCGCCTTCAAGCAACTCAATCACCTTCTGGATTTCATCCACAAACTCTTCGTCGGTGAGTTTGCGTTTCCATTGTGGCACAAACTGCTCATCATTGCTAAGCGACTTCAGCATCGTGTCGGTGAGGTAATAGTTGCAGTCAAAAACTTCACACCTCTTCCTCATCATGCCCTGCTTATACATCTCTTCCAATTCCGCCTTGTAACACATGGCCTTGGCGTTGGTGCAAGAGAAGTAGTCCGAAACATTATCAATGTCGAGTCCGGCACGCATGTGCTCGGTAGCGATTGCCACGAGCAGCGCTTGGTGCTCGTTCAAGCCCAACTTTGCGCTCAAGCGAGAAATAATTGGGGCGTTCACATTGAAGAACGCCTGGGTGAGTCGACAGTCGCGCGAACGCTCCACCAGCGCATCAATCAAGTCGAGTGCCGAGTAGGTGTCGAGTTCCTCCTCAGAGAGGTGTTGCAGGTTGTTCATGATTTCCTCTGCCATTGCATCGGTGTTCACATCTTGCTTCGCTTTGCGTCTTTTTCCTAATGTTTTCATTTTCTTTGTGACTTAGAGTTAAAGTTAATAATTGAGTTGATTGTGATTGCTTTGCGCGTGATGGCGATAGAGCACGCCACTGCAGGGTGGATCACCACTCTATGCGCCGGTCGCGCTTGCGGTTGTACACCTTCTTAGAAGTGTGCACCCGGCTTAGCGATAGGCTGTGGCCGTGGCTAGCGATCTCATCCTCGCGCGAAGCCTTTCGCCATGCCGCCACATATTCAGCGAGCGTGCCCACGGTGGCCGATGTTTTTTTCTTACTTGCTTTGCTCATATTGTGTTTTGAATTGAAAAATTTAAAGTTAATATCTAAAGTGTGTGGAAGAGTGCTTGATCGCCTCTGGGCTTCCCCGGGCTTGGCGCGTGTGTGGCGTCACCAAGCCCAGTGTTGCTCATCATGGTGCCTCTTCGTGATTAAAGATATAAAGTTAAATGATTGGTATTCATATATTTAACGAATTATTTGCATTCAAAAAAGCGAGAACAATTTTTTCTACCATCCAAAGCACAGATGGTCGATTGCCTCTATTGTTTTTGATCCGATAAATTATTGTTGATTAATACTGTGATTCATGCTTAGAAAAAGGTACTTTTTCCATTCGTGGTGCAAATTTAGACACATTTTTTGAAACTACCAAATTTTTCGCCCACTTTTTTGTCGAAAATTTGTGCTAAATTTGCGTTTACAATGAAAAGCGACTACACATTTCAAGGCAAAAGCATCAGCGAGCACCTGCTCGAGATGGCATCGGCGGGCAACAAGCAGTTCGCCGCCATGCTCAATCCCGGGGTGGATGCCGTGCTGGGCATTCGCGTGCCCTCGCTGCGCCTGCTTGCCAAAGCCATCGCCCAAAGCGACACCTGGCGCCAGTACTTAGCCTCGGCCGACACCGAGTATATGGAAAGCCGCATGCTCCACGGCATGGTGATTGGCTACGTGAAGGGCATCACCGCTGCCGAGCGCCTGGCGCTGGTGAAAGAGTGGGTGCCACGGGTGAACTCATGGTCGGTGTGCGACAGCGCCTGCTCCACCTTCAAGCCCAAGAAAAGCGAGCGCGAGCAGTGGTGGCAATTCATCCAGCCCTATTTCAAGGCGAAGGGCGAATATGAGGTGCGATTCGCCGTGGTGATGGCGATGGACCTCTTCATCGACGAAGAGCACATCACCGAAATTCTGCGCATCGCCGACGGCATTCGCCACGAGGGCTACTACGTGAAGATGGCTGTGGCGTGGCTCATCTCGGTGTGCTATGTGAAACTGCCCGGCATCACCATGCCCTATCTGCAGCACAACCATCTCGACGATTTCACCCACAACAAGGCACTGCAGAAGATTTGCGAATCGCTGCGCGCCACCAGCGAGCAGAAGGCCGCCGTGCGCCTGCTGAAGCGAAAGGAGGTGAAGCGATGACGCATCCCTTTGCCTCGGCGCTGCTGCGGTGGTATGCCTCCCATGGTCGCGATCTCCCCTGGCGACACAGTGCCGACCCCTACCCCATCTGGCTCAGCGAAGTGATTCTGCAGCAAACCCGCATTGAGCAGGGCCGCGACTACTGGCACCGATTCATGGAGCGCTTCCCTACGGTCGACCGCCTCGCCGACGCCACCGAAGACGAGGTGCTGCGTCTGTGGCAGGGGCTGGGCTACTACAGCCGTGCGCGCAACCTCCACACCGCCGCTAAGCAGATCAAGCAACTCGGGCATTTCCCCACTACATTAGAAGATATCAAGCGCCTGAAGGGTGTGGGCGACTACACGGCTGCCGCCATCGCCTCGTTCGCCTTCGGCATTCCGGCCGCGGTGGTCGACGGCAATGTATATCGCGTGCTGAGCCGCCACTTCGGCATCGCCACGCCCATCAATTCCACCGAGGGGAAGAAGGAATTTGCCACCCTCGCCCAGGAATTGCTACCCGCGACCGACGCCGCCAACTACAACCAGGCCATCATGGACTTCGGCGCCATCCAGTGCACCCCTAAGAGTCCACGCTGCCCCGACTGCCCCATCGCCGACACCTGCCAGGCGCTGCACAGCCACACGGTGGACACGCTGCCAGTGAAACTGAAGAAACTCACCATCAGCACCCGCCACCTGCAATACATATATATAAAGGTGAACGGCGAAACCGCCATCCGCCGCCGTCCCGCGGGCGACATTTGGCAAGGACTGTGGGAACCGCTGCTGATTGAAAACGCCCCCATCCCCAAGATGGAAGGCAAACTCACACTCCTGCGCCAGAAGGTGAAACACGTGCTCACCCACCGCGTGCTCTACGCCGACTTCTACCTCCTCGAAGCCGACACAAAACCCACCCTCCCCCACGACTTCATCTGGATCCCCGAGCCCGACATCGACCAATACGCCCTCCCCCGCCTAATAGAAATCCTCATCCAGGAAATCAGAAAATAAAAGCCAAGCCGCCCACCCACCTCCAGGAAATCAGAAAATA
>JAUNCU010000117.1 GCA_030526455.1 Bacteroidales bacterium
CGGTCCAGGTCGTCGGAGTCGATCAAGTAGTTGGTGAGCCCGTCCACCATGCCTTGTCTCACTTCTCGGTTTGGGAAATGGAGGGTGTAGGACTTTAGTAATTCATCGTAGGAAGCAATGGTGAGATAACCACTCTGGTAAAGCAGCGGAAGTGGCGTGCGAGCGTTTTCGCATGGTGCATCGAAGGCGCCTTGCGACAGTTCAATGCCGTCAAAATCCAGCGGGTTGAACGCGGGGTAATTCTTCAGGTGCTCAATGAGAGCCGATGAAGTAGCGGAGCCAAACCAAAAGTAATTCGTATTTTTACCATCAAGGGCCCGCAGTAGGCTGAAAGGTGCATACACATCTTCGCTATTAGGCGAGAAGTGATAGCCGTCATAGTTCTTCTTGAGTAAGGCATAGGCCTCCTCAGTGGTATTTTTCAGAGATTCAGCATATTCTTCCACGCATGGACGCAGCACGGTGTCGAGTTCTCGCTGAGTAATACCGCAAATGCCAGAATACGCATCTTCCATCGAGATTTGCATCAAATTGTTCAATTCAGAGAAGATGCTGACCTGCGAAAATTTAGTCACGCCAGTGATGAAAACGAAGCGCAGATAGGCGCCGTCGAGTTTCACTGTCTGATAGAAGCCACGCAGCAAGGAGCGTAATTCTTCAAGCAATTCTTTATTGTAGAGATTGCGCATCAGCGGGGTGTCGTATTCATCGATGATGACGACAGATTGCAAATGCAGCGTGTCGTGAATATGACGCAGGAGTTGGTGGAAACGTGTGCCAGGTTCATTGGCTTCGTTAACGATGCCGTATTGCTTTTCGTATTGATCAAGCATGACGGAAAGCGCCTCGCGGTATCCTTCCATAGAAGAACAGTTACGCATGATGCTCATGTCGAAATGAAGCACGGGGTACTTTTTCCACTCCGTTTCCAGTTCGGCCACCTTGAGCCCTTCAAACAAATCCTTTTGTCCCTGGAAATAAGCCTTCAGGGTGTTGCACAGCAGCGACTTTCCGAAGCGGCGTGGTCGCGCCAGGAACACGTAGTTGTATCTGTTCACAAGATCATACATCAAGCCGGTCTTGTCGACATACACCTTGCCTTCTTCACGAATGTGCTGGAACTGGTCGGTGTCTACGGGGTATCTGAATCTGCTCATTTCGTTATGAATTGGATAGTTACGGCAAAGATACTTCTTTTTTTCTTTCGAGCAAAGCGTTGATTGTGGCGGCCACACGGCGCTCGGTGGTGTAGGGCAGCAGGCTTTCGTCGCTGTCGGGGTTGCCCATCGCCACACCGCTGCTCATGTAGGTGGTGGCGCTCTTCACATTTTCACGTGCCGAGAAATGGAAAGCCGTCACTCCGGTTTCTTCGTGAATCTTGGCGATATTGCTCTCATTCACGCCACAGCCCGCCATGATGATGGGCTTCAGCAGACAGTCCTGCTGCAGGTGCTTGAGCAAAGGGATGCCTGCTTCGGCGGTGGGTTGCTGGCCCGAGGTGAGCACGCGGTCGAACCCCAGCGTTTTCAGTTGCGAAAGGGCATTCATGGGGTCCTTGCAACGGTCGAACGCACGGTGGAAAGTGCACGACATGCCACGGGCATGCTGCAAAAGTCTGGCGTTCGCCTCCACATCGATGTCACCCTCTGGCGTGAGGCAGCCAAACACCACGCCATCAACCCCCATTTCCTTGCACAGGCTGATATCCAGCGCCATGCGCTCAATCTCGAGCGGCGAATAGGTGAAATCGCCACCGCGTGGGCGGATAATAACGTGCAATTTAGTGGTGTCGAGCATCTTACGTGCAAGCGAAATTTCACCGAAAGATGGCGTGGTGCCACCCTCGGGGATGCCTGCGCAAAGTTCTACACGAGTTGCGCCAGCGGCCTGAGCCGCGATGCAACTCTCCAGACCGTTGGCGCATATTTCAAATTCAAATGAATTCATACTCTTATCGTTTTCGCCCCGACGCTGAGTCAGAGCGATGCTTATTTATATCAGAATACAAAACCGATGCCGCCCATCACGCTCAACTTCTGCGCGCCCATACCGTTGAGCACGTCCCATTGCTTGTTGAGCAGGTTGTCGGCCTTCACCCACAGGGTGAGATACTTGTCGAAGCGGTAACTAGCACCGGCGTGGAGGTTCATCACATTGTTCATATCCCACACATAGTATAATAACTCGTCGCTCACTGCTGAATTCGTGCGATTGAAGTAGCGACGGCCGCCGCGGTATTCCAGTCCTGTGCCGATGGTGAAGCCCTTAAACAGATAGAGATTCAAATCGGCATTGGCCACAGTCTTTGCGTGGTCGAGACCCAGCGCATAGCCGCCATAACTCTTGCCAGCCTCCATGGTGTCGTCCTGAGGGGCATAGGTGAACGCGAGTTTCACGTCGAATACCGAGCGGTATTTGAATTTCACCTCAGCGCCAGCCTTCATACCCTTGCAGTCGAAGTTCATCACTCCCGAGCCAGAATCCCAGGCTCTATCTACACTCTCCAGGTTATCCTTGAAAATACCATAGCCGAAGAAAGCGCGAGCGGTGAGTCCGTTGAAGGGACCAATCTTGAAGCCCGCCTCAGCGTCGAGAGGCACAAAGGTGTTGCAGTACATGCCATTCGGGTCAAGGTAGCGGTTGATGGCTGCCACGCGGGCAAGGGTGTTGATGCGCTTGCCGCCCTCAGCATTAGCATAGAGCGAAACGCCCTGAGTGAATTCATAGGCGAGTTGCACATTAGGCGCAAAACGAAGCGCCGCACCGTCGCTGAACGACACATTCATGTTCAGCCCCAGGCGGGCCAGCAGATTCTGGCCGTAATAAGTATAATATGGTGCAATGGTGATCATCGACGTATTGTCGCTCACCTTTTCCACTACGTCGAGCACGCGGTCGGTGACTTCGTTGTGGCAGCGGCTCTGCAAGTCGAATTTGAAGTCCATGCCCACGGTAGAATTGGCGGCGATGCCATATTTTGCACCAAGCGAAGCCTGGATGTGGTGTTCCTTCGCACCCTTGAAGCCATCATAGACGAGCGGACTTGCGGGGTTGAAGCCATATTTGTAGCCGGCGTAGTTGTAGTTGAAGCCCACAATATACGACACATCGTGGAATCTCGACACGTTCACCTTGCCCTTCCATGTGCCGCCCAGACTCATATCCAAGAAGTTCTGGTCGTTTTCCCACCACAAAGGTCGACTCGGCGCAGCACCTTCGAGAATGTAGGACTGCGCATAGTAGTTGAAGCGGTCGAAGTGCACCTTTGCGCCAATGTTCAGGTTGCCGCTGCCGAAAGTCTTTTCAGCATCTACGCCAATCACATTGTCGCAAAACTTCTGCTTCACGTCGGAGAAGGCTTCATTGGAGTTTTTGCCATTCCAGGTGCTGTTGTGCTGCAGCCATGCGCCCACTTTCAGCGTTTCGTCGTCCACGAGGCGATAGCCCGCGCTACCCACAATGTTGAGTTGACTGCCCGCACCAGCGTCGATGTAGCCGCGCTCCTTGCTGAAGCGGTGGCCCGTGCGATAGCCATAAGGCAGCATGGTGGGGATTTCCACGCTCACGGCGGTGGGTTCGGCCCAGTCGGTGTAGTCGATATTCGACGTCTCTGCACCCTTCACAGGCTTGAGCACGCGAGGCAGCGCACTCTTCTTGGTAGCCTTCTTCACCACAGGCACAAAGTCCTTGGGCAGGGTGATTTCCTTTTGCAGATTATCTTGCGCCATGCCCGCCATGGCGGTGAGGGCGGCAGCAAGAATGCTCACATATATTTTTTTCATAATGCTATGTTACTGATGTAAATGAATGTGATCGTGTTACTTTCGTTATTTCTTCTTGGCCTTGGTCACCACCTTTGGCTTGCTGAGCGACTTCAGACGCGACTCAATGTCGTTGAAGATGTCTTTCTCCTTGCCGGGGTAGTTGTTTTTGAGGCTTTCAAGATACTCGCGTGCGGTGCTGGGCTTGCCTTCCTTCACGAGGATGTCGCTCAGCAGAATGTAGGCACGGCCAATCCAGTAGGTCTGTGGCGAACCCGAGTCGAGCAGTGCGTCCACCTTGTCTTCGGCGCCCTTGTAGTTGCCGCGTTCCATTTCCAGACGGGCCAGTTCCACCGCTGCGTGAGCGCCTTGTTCGGTGTTCATGTCGGTGGCGATGGCCTTGAGGTCGGCCTCGGCGGTGTCGAAGTCCTTCTTGCCGATGTAGGCCACAGCGCGGCTCAGTTTCACCTCATTCACTTCGTTGGCAGTGAGCGAGGTGTTCTGGAGCAACTGTCCTGCGGTGGCAATCACGTCGTCGTAACGCTGAATTTCGGTAGCGGCGCGCATCAGTCCCATTTGCGCCACCACCTTGGTGTCGTCGTCTTTCGAGCGTTCGATGATTTGGTTATACACGCTCATGGCTTCCTCCTGCTTGCCCTGGCGGGTGAGGATGTCGCTCTTCATCACCAGTGCGTCTTCAGCCCAGATGGCGTCTTCGCCGTGAGCGAGGGCGTCGCTGATTTGGCTGAACGCCAGCGTGAGGTTGCCTTTCTCATAGTTGTAGCGGCCGATGTGGTATTTTGCTGCGGCCACATACGAGCCGTTAGGATAGTCGCGCAGATAGTTTTCCATCTTCACGATGCTTGGGCGAGTGGCGGTAGCCGCCTTTTCGGCCGCTTCATAGGTGAGGCGGTCGATGTCGCTCACTTCGAGTTTTGGAGCGTCGGGCACGGTTTCGATGAATGCCACATATTTGTTGAGTTCACCGCGCTCAGCCCACATGCTCTTGAGGTCGTCGGCAGCCACCTTGGCTTCTTCGCTGGTGGGTGCTTCACGAATCACGCTCTTGTAGGCCTCGATAGCCTCTTCGGTGTTACCCAGATTTTTCTGCATCAGTGCCAAGTGGAGCATCCCCTGGCGTGCCTCGGCGAGTTTTGGATATTTCTCGCCCAGCGCCTTGTATTGCGCGGTGGCTTCCTTGGTTTTGCCCATCGCCTCGTAAGAGCGGGCGATTTCGAGCAGTGCGGTAGGTGCCTTGGTGCTTTCGGGATACTTGGCGATGAGGTCGTTCATCTGCTGAATCTTGCTGGGATAGTCCTTCATCAAGCCAGCCATCATTGCCTTGTCGAACATAGAGCCGTCGGCGTCGCCTTGCGTGTTCTCGATCGCCTTTTCATACTGGTCTTCGGCGCTCTTGAAGTCGCCGGCGTAGTAGTAGGTGTCGGCGATGCGGTCGTAGGTGTCGCTCAGGAGGTTGGCGTCGAGCGTTCCCGACTCAATGGCGAGTTGGAAGTTTTTGCGCGCCTCTTCAAATTTCTTCTGCTGATATTGCGCGTAGCCGAGGTTGTAGAGCGCCTTGCCATAGTTTTCGTCGGTTTTCTTTGCCGATTTCACGTATTCGCTCAAGTTGCTCTCGGTGCTCTGGAAGTCGCCGCCTATGTATTGCGTTTCGGCGAGCCAGAGTCGGCTTTCGTTGAGAATTTTCTTGTCGTAGTTGCCCACCTTGATGGCCTTCTTCAGATAGTTGGCCGCATCTTTGCGATAGCCCTTCTGCATGGCTTGCACTCCCAGGTTGTAGAGCACATTCTGCTTAGCCTTGAGAATGGTGGCGCTAGGGTTCTTGATGCGCTCGATGCTGGTGAGGGCGCGGTCGTAGTTGTTAGTGGTCATGTAGGCCTGCACCAGGTGCTTCTCCACTGCTGTTTTGTGGCGCGAAGCGGGGAATTCGTTGAGGAAGTTCTCAAAGAGTTCGATATCGTTGCCGAAAGGCGTGGTGCTGCCCTTGCTCTGGCACACGGCGTAATTGTAGAAGGCATTTTCCTTCACCTCGCGGTCGAAGTCCATTTTCGAAGCCTTCTCAAATGCCAGCACGGCCAGTTTGCTTTCGCCCGTCTTCAGGTAACTCTGGCCGAGGTAGAGATGCGCGCTCTGGCACATCTCATCGTCGACACCGGTCACCTGGCCCAGGTTGGCGATGGCGTTTTTGTAGTCGGCGGCATCGAAGTCCATCACACCCAGGGCATAGGCTGCCGAGCGCATGAGCGGATCTTGGGTGGTGCTCACGTATTTGTTGAGATGGGTGCGCGCCTTGTCGTATTTACCCTTGTGGTAGTAACTTTCGCCCACGAGACGGTTCACTTCGGGCGCGAAGTATTCGTTCACCTCGTCGCTCAGCAAGGTTTCGCCCAGCGAAATCACGCGGTCGTAGTCCTTGTGGTTGAAGTCGATTTGGCACATGTAGTACTGGCTCTGGTAGCCCAGTTCGCCGGCGCGGTCAATGTTGGTGAACTTCGCGTAGGCGGCGTCGTAGTGCTTGTTGGCGTAGTCGATGTAAGCGTTGTAGAAACGTGTGGCGTTGTCGTAGCGCTTGGTGCCCTTGAGGGTTTCGTAGAGGTAGCGTGCCTCGGCATATTGCTCCAACTGCAGGTCGCAGTAGGCCATGCGATAGATAAGGTCCTCGTTCTTGTCGCCGTCGAGGGCATGCTCGCGCACCTGGCTGTAGGCGGTGAGGGCGTCGCCGTAGTCGCCATGATAGAAGTGGAGATTACCGATGCGCATCAGCACGTCGGGCATCAGCAGCGAGGTGGGATAATTGGCGGTGAAGGCTCGCAAGGCGGCCAGTGCACCCGCCTCATCGCGCTCAAGGCGGCTCAAGGCCATGTAGTAGTCGGCCTGCTCGCGCAGTGTGGCGCACGAGGGCAGTTCCTTCACGCGCTTGAGTTGGTCGATGGCCCCTACGTAGTTACGGCTCTCATACATGAGTTTGCCACGCTCGAAATAGCCTTGTGCGTCGGTGTTGGTGAGCAGATTCTGCGCTCCCGCTATCGCCGGAATAGCAAGGCTGGTCGAAAGTACGACTGTTTTCAGTTTCATCATGCTTTATAATATCTTTATTTTCCCGCATTGCTGCGGTCACTATTATTCATGTGTATATATATAATCATGCAAATTTAATCATTATTCCCCACATTATGCCCATACTCGCGACGCTTTTCTCCTTAAAAAAATGTAAATTCTTTTTCTTAACTTTGCACCAGCAATAAAACGAACCACGCAATGCAAAATCACAAATATCAAGGCCATGCGGCCGTTATCATCGCCAACACCGTGTTTGGCCTCAGCGTTCCCGTTACCAACGATCTGGTTAACAACCACTTCACACCCAATGGATACATGTTTTTTCGATGCCTGGGCGCCACGCTTATCTTCTGGCTGCTGGGCGCGCTCATGCCCCGCGAGAAGGTGGAGCAAAAGGATTTGCTGGTGATAGTGGTGGGCGGCATTCTGGGGTTTGCCATTTCGCAAACTTTCGCGGCCTGGGCGCTGGCGTTCACCCAGCCGGTGTACTTCTCGCTCATGGGCACACTCACCCCCATCGCGGTGATGCTGCTGGCGGCGATGTTTATCCACGAAAAAATCACGGGACTGAAGGCGGTGGGCGTGCTCATCGGTATCGCGGGCGCCATGCTCATGGTGATGATGGGCTGGACTTCGGGCACCGGTAAGAACGACGTGCTCGGCATCAGCCTGGCATTCCTCAGCCTCCTCACCTGGGCCATCTACCTGGTGATCACGGGCAAGGTAAGCACCAAATACAGCGCCGTCACCCAGATGAAGTGGGTGTTTCTCGCCTCTACGATCATCGTGATTCCTTTCGGGTGGCTGATGAGCGGCCTGCTCGGCGACGGCCCGGTGGACTACAGCGAACTCCTCGCCCAGCCCATCTACCTTGAGCCGTCGATGCTGTGGGGACTCGTGGAGATGGCGTTCATCATCATCTTTGCCACCGTGCTAGGCTTCTTCCTCATTCCATTTGCCATGGCACGCATCCCCGCCACCACCGTGAGCGTCTACACCAATCTGCAGCCCGTGGTGGCATCCATCGTGGCATTCGCCATCGGCCAAGACGTGCTCACCTGGGACAAACCCGTGGCCGCCATCCTGGTCCTCCTCAGCGCCTACATCGTCACCATAGCGGCAAGGCGCACATAACACCTGCCCTATGAAACAAAAACAGCCGCAAGAAGCAGCGCAGCACTGCGCCACAAAGCATCGCCAGACCCGCCGCCATCGCTCCCACAACTACAGCGGCATCGGAACCTACGAAATCACTGTGGCCGTCAACGACAGGCTGCCTGTGTTCGGCTGTGTGAGAAAGGACCTGCGTGGGCAAGTGGTAACCGATCCCTCGCGATTGGGGGCACTGGTTATTCATCAAGAGATTCCAAAGATTCAAGAATTATATCCCATGGTGAAAGTGTGGCGATGCGCCCTCATGCCCGACCACATCCACCTCATCCTGCGCATTGCCTCCCCACTCCCACCGGGAAAGCACCTAGGCCACATCGTGGGCGGCTTCAAAGGCGGAGTCACCCGCGCCTGGCGGCAATTGAAAGCGCAAGAAAAGAGCCCCCAAAGCGCCCCTGCGCCCTCAAGGGAGAATCAAAGCGCCCCCGTGTCGAGCGCGTCAGCGCTCGATAGCCCCTCCCTCTTCGAAAAAGGCTACAACGACCGCATCCTCATGCGAGATGGGCAACTCCACAACTGGATGCGCTACCTCAAAGAAAACCCTTACCGCCTATGGATAAGAAGGCAATATCCCCACCTATTCAAGCGCGCCTTGTGCATTGAGATATCAGGCACGCGCTATGGCGCCTTTGGAAATTTCGCTTTGCTGCGCCACCCCGAAAAGCACCAAGTGTTCTTCCACCGCTTCACCGATGGCCAGCCCACCGAAAACACACCCTTCTGGCAAAGCGAACACACGCGACTTCTTGCGCTAGCAGAGCAAGGCGATGTGCTCGTTACGCCCGGCATCTCGGAATGCGAAAAACGCATCAAAAACGAGGCTTTGCAGCACCATTATCGCCTCATCCACCTGCAGAAAGAACCTATTTCCGCCCTATGGAAACCAGAGCGGTCACGCTTCGAAGCCTGCATCGCCGGCTCGCTCCTCGTGTTGGCGCCATGGACTGAAGACATCGACACCAGTTCGACCTATGCCACATTCCATCATCTCAACGATCTCGCAGCATCAATTTGCCAGATTTCATCGGCCGATGAATGCCACATCATCAATGCAAAAAACGACTAAAAAAACCACAAAAATAGGCGCTTTACTACAAACACAGCAAACATCTCATTATATGATGATTAACCTTTTT
>JAUNCU010000118.1 GCA_030526455.1 Bacteroidales bacterium
TAGTCTTTTAGTCTGTTAGTCTCTTAGTCTTTTTTTCGCTCTCGCGTGATATTTAATGTGTGCAGTTAATGATTTTTAACGCCTCTTGACACGGGATTTGCAACTTTGTGCCTACCTTTGTTAGTCAAATACGTAAATTCTGCTCCGATTATGAAGAAATCATACCGTTTCGCTCCCCTTTTGGCGATGGCACTCATCGCTTTCTGTGCGCTGCTTTCGAGTTGTGGCAAAGACGCTCTGCAGAAAGCCGTGAAAGATGCTTTCATCAAGGGCGACACCACCGAAACCACCTATCAGGCCATTTGCGACATCATCACCGCCAACCCCGGCAAATATAGCGACTACGTGGACGCCGACGGTGGTATCCTCACCGACGCCCTCGACCAAATGATCAACGAGGTGGGCCAGAACCTGCGTCCGCCCATGTCGTGGAACACCCGCCACTACGGCCAGAAGTCGCTCTCGCTGAGCATCTACTTCGAGCGCAGCGGCTCTATGGTGCCCTACGACCAGGCTTCGGGAGGCGGCCAACTGAAGAAGGCGGTGAACGACCTCATCAACTTCTTCCCCGGCGGCGAAAACGCCAGCATCAACATCGTGAACGACAACATCTACCCCTATAGCGGCACCGTGGACGCTTTCTTGCAGGACCGCGACATCTACGCCTCCACCAAGGGCATCGGCGACGCCGCCTACACCGACTTCAAGGTGATCTTCGACAAGATTTTCCAGGCGCAGAAGCCGGGCAATGTGGCAGTGCTCATCACCGACCTCATCTACTCGCCCAAGAACACCGCAGGCGTGAGCGTGGACAAGATTTTCAACGAGGAAAACAGTCTCGCCACCTCCATCTTCACCAAATACAAGGGTAAATCCATCATCGTGAACCAACTGCGTGGCGACTACGATGGCCAGTACTATCCCTACAACGGCCAGCCATTCCACTACAAAGGTCAGCGCCCATTCTACGCCATCATCATCGCCGACGCCTCCACCATCGACCGCATGGCGAAGGACGACCGCTTCAAGAATTTCCTCAACCTGCAAGGCACGGTGAACAGTTACCGCTTCAACCAGGCCCACACCACGCTCGACTACAAACTCGTGCCCGTGTGGCGCAACAATGCCGGCCGCTGCCGCGAGAGTCGCGACGAGAAGGGCCTCATCACCGGTTGTGAAGCCGACCGCGAAACCGGCATCCTCGCCTTCAGCGTGGCTGTGAGTTTCAATGGCTTGCAAAAGGACGACGCCTTCTTGGCCAACAGCGCCAACTTCACCCTCCAGTCGCAAAACGGCTTTACCGTGAATGTAGAGAAAATCGCCCCCGCCGACATCAACGGCAACAACAAGGCCTACCTCGACGGCATGACCCACGTGCTCACCTTCACGGGCAAACTCGCCACCGCGAAAGACGAAATCACCGTCAGCCTGCGCAACGACTTCCCCACGTGGATCGAGCAGGCCACCAGCCGCGACGACTCCAGCGCCTCGGCACCCGGCTTCGCCACCACCACATTCGGCCTCGAGCGCTTCCTGCGCGGCATCTACGACGCCTTCTCGGCATCGCAAGCCCACTACACCAGCATGACTATCAAACTCGAAAAATAACTCCTCAGCAACATAACTATGGACAAAAAAGGCATTTATCTCATTAGCGGCATCGTAGCCACCGTGCTCTTCTGCATTTTCAGCACAGAATTGTACGAAGGCATGTTCACGGCACCTGGTTTCAGCGACGCTATGTACAACCACAGCATCTACCCCCTCGTGGCCACCATCACCGCTGCCATGGCATGGGTGGGCGCAGCCATCTACTATTACGCCATCAACTCGGTGCGCTTCGCCCGCTGGTGGCACTGGCTGTGCGTCCTCGCCATCGTCACCATCCTCGCCCCCATCGTGTGCTACCTCGTGAATTCCAGCATCTTCGACGAGGAAAACCTCTCCTACGCCGCCGAAATGGTGTCGTTCCAGGGCGTGAACCTCCTCTTCGCCGCCGCACTCTTCGTGGTGGCTTCATTCTCGATGCGCTGGTGGAGCAGCAACTGCCGCCACACCCCATTCCCACAGTGATCAGCAATCTACAATTCTAACACTCACATAGATACATCATCATGAGATTATTCATTTTCGCCATCGGCGGCACGGGCTCAAGAGTGCTCAAGTCGCTCATCATGCTCTCGGCGGCGGGCGTCAAGCCCCTCGACGAAGACGGACGCCCCATCCAGAACCTGGAACTGGTGCCCATCATCATCGACCCGCACAAGAGCAACGAAGATCTCAAACGCACCGAGCAGATGCTCAACGAATACTGCACCATTCGCGAAAAACTCTACGGACGCGACGTGAATGGCGACGGCTTCTTCGCCACCAAAATCAGCACCCTGCGCTCTATCATGGGCATGACCGCCACGCCCATCAACGATAGTTTCATCTTCAACATGGAGGCCGTGGGGCAGACGAAGTTCCGCCAGTTTATCAACTACGACACCATGAACGAGCCCAATCAGGCGCTCACATCGCTCCTTTTCGCCGACTATCAACTCGAGAACAAGATGAACATCGGTTTCGTGGGTTCGCCCAATATCGGCTCGGTGGCGCTCAACATGATTAAGGACAGCGACGAATTCAAGGCATTTGCCAATGTGTTTGGCGAAAACGACCGCATCTTCTTCATCAGCAGCATCTTCGGCGGAACGGGCGCGGCTGGCTTCCCCATCCTGGTGAAGAACATTCGCCAAGCCCACAACCTCGACGTGAGCAACAAGAATTTCCTGCGCCAGGCGCCCATCGGCGGCCTCACCGTGCTCCCCTACTTCAACCTCAACAACAGCCAGGGTAAGAGCATCGACAAGGCCGACTTCGTGGTGAAGACCCAAAGCGCGCTGCAATACTACAACGAAACCCTCACCGGCGCCGACGACCGCAGCGTGAACGCCATCTTCTACCTCGGCGACCAAACCACCTCCATCCCCTACGACTACGACCCCGGCAACATTCGCGACCAGCACAACCCCGCCCACCTGGTGGAAATGGTGGGTGCAATGGCGGTGCTGAAGTTTGCGGGCATGGACTCGAAGCAGTTTCTCGACGGCATGGGCGGCTTCCACCCCACCAAGGCGTTTGAATACGGTCTCGACAAAGACCTCCTGGATGTGGACTTCGCCACCTTCGGCCAGGAAACGCGCCGCCTCATCTATCGCCCTATGGTGAAATTCCACATGCTCTTCATCTACCTGCGCACCGCCCTGAAGGCCGTTATAGGCCAAGGTTTCACGCAGGACGAGCCCAAGATACGCAGCGAGTTCACCGCCACGCAATTCTACCGCACCCTCGTCGACCAGTTCTTCGACTTCTACACTGAGTGGCTCACCGAGATGCACGGCAACCTACGCCACGTGCAACTCTTCAATGTGGGCGAAAACAACCTCGGCAACATCATTCACAACGTGCTCACCAAGAAGGGCTTCTTCGGGCGCAAGAGTGTAGACGCCAACACTTTCAACGCCGAACTCAACAAACTGAGTCGCGACAACAAGAAGTACAGCGACCGCACGGTGGAATACAAGTTGCTCGACCTCTTCAACCAGGCCGCAGCCAACATCCTCGACGATAAATACGAAAACATCAACTAAGCATCACGCAATCGATGAGCAAGATTCTTTCCTACAACAACAAGACCACCAAAACCAGTTCGGAAGACTGGATTCCGGTGGAGCCATATACCGACGACGACATCCGTCAGATCAAAGACCCCAACGGCGGCCTTTCACGCAATCCGCGCACGGCTATTCCTAGCCCTTTCGCGCAACTCGACCTCGTGAAGAACGCCTTTGAGCACCTGCAGCCCACTCCCCAGGGCATGACGGGCATCGCCAGCGAACAAATCATGGTGAGCAACGCACTCGACGTGGCTCAACTCTTCTTCGAATACGAGAACCACAGCCACCAACTCCACATCGTGCGCTGGAACAAGGCCACCGAACTCGAGCGCCTGAAGGCTTCGCCTGAGCACCGACTCTACGGCGAAACGCTCGAACTCTTCCTCCAGGCCGACCGGGTGTACAACTTCAACCAGTTGCAAGACTGGTACATCCTGCTGCTCAACAATCAGGTGATAGGCGCCACCAGCCCCTGCTCGTTCACCATGGCTGCGCCCAATGTGCCCGCCATCGACGCGGTGAATGTGGAGCCTAACGTGAAACTCTTCAGCCAGGTGCGCGACCTGTGGCAGCGCGACGATGAATTTGTGTATCACCTCTTCCTGCTCTTCAACGCCCACACCAGCCTGCGCCGCTCGCTGGGCAATGTGTACCAGTATATGGTGAACAACCTGCCGCTCATCCAGCGCCACAAGCCCGCGCTCTACGACCGCATCATCGCCGTGATTCCCAACCCCACCGCGCTGCAGGCCGACCGCGAACCCATGGTGCGACAGATGCTCGACATGCAGTTCAGCCCCTTCGCGGGCGAGAATGCCGTGAGTGTGCTCAGCGCGCCGCTCTACCGCAAGAAGATGGTCGACGTCACCACCAGCGCCGCCACTAGCGATTTCGTGATCGCCCCCACACGCGAGCAAGCCGAGGGCGAACTCCTGCCACTGGTGCTGCGCAACAATTTCAACGGCTCGGTCGACCACTACATCTACATCAACCGCGAGTGGGACAGCGCCACCGAGGTCTATGCCAATGGCGTGCCGCTCGAGGAGCGACACCTGCCCGACACGAGCATCCACTATCCCTTCCTCACCACAGCCGACTTCTTCACTGAAAATATCATACGCCTGGGCGGAACAATCGACGAAAATCACTACTTCGACGGCAACATCGTGCGCGCCAACACCGCCAGCGGCACTGCCAGTTACCTGCTGCCGCTCAAGCCGGTGTTCTTCAAATACTTCAACGCCGCCGACCTCACGGGCCACGTGATGGGACGCCAATGGATCGACATCGTGGAGACGGGCGCGGGCAGTGTGACCGTCACGCTGCGCATCCCCGTGAAGAAGCGCTTCATCGAACTCTCGCGCACCTACATCCCCATCGACGATGCCTCATGGCAATTCAGCGAGCGCATGGGTATGGGGCGCATCATCAGCGGTGTGCAACTGTGCACCAGCATATTCCCCTTCGTGCGCACCAATAGAGCCGACGCCTACAAGGTGCAACTCTTCACCTATGTGCCCGGCGGTGGCGGCACGCTGCGTTTCCTCGCCGATGGCGGCGTAGCGCCCAAAACCACCGAACAGCCTCGCACGCGCCTGAGTTACGCCACCACCTACTACGATGTGCAGGGCAATTTCGACTACATCGAAGCAAGCGTGAGCAACGAACTCGGCACTTTCGAGGGCGTGATCGTTCCGCAGTGGAAACCCTATGCGCCAAGCGCCAAAGAACTGATTTTCGCCGTTGACTTCGGCACCACCAACAGCCATGTGGAGTGGGCTGAACGCGACCAGGAGTCGCAGCCGCTCACCTTCACCGACCAGCGCGAGCAAGCGCTCATCGCCTCGCTGCTGAAGAAGGATTCGCTCCTCATCGCCGACCAACTGCAGCGCATCGAGTTCCTGCCGCGCGAAATCGACGACGTCTACGGCTTCCCGCTGCGCACCGCCCTGGCCAACAACCGCGGCACCGCGGGCGGCACCAATCTTTTCAGCGACATCAACATCCCCTTCCTCTACGAGCGCCAGTACTTCGACGGCTACGAAGTGGCCACCAACCTCAAGTGGATGGGCGACAATACGCTCTCTAAGGAATTCCTGCGCGAAATCGTGCTGCTCATTCGCGCCAAGGCGCTGCTGGAGAATGCCGACTTGGAGAAAGTGCGCCTGGTGTACTTCTACCCCGTGAGCATGGGCGGCGCCGACCGTTCGCGCCTGGCTACGGCATGGGAAGACCTCTACCGCACCTATCTGGGCGGCAACATCGACAGCAACCTCCACGCCTATCCCGAGAGCATCGCGCCAGCGTTCTACTACAAGGGTGCCGACGTGGCGGGCAGCAGTTATGTGTCGGTCGACATAGGCGGCGGCACGAGCGACACGGTGATTTACCAAACCAGCCCCGACCAGCAGAAGACCGTGCCGGTGGCCATCTCGTCGTTCCGCTTTGCCGGCAACGCCATCTTCGGCGACGCCTTCACCGCCCACGACTCCGACGCCAATCCGCTGCTGCAGCACTACACCGAATACTTCCGCAAACTGGTGACCCAGACCCCCGACGTCACCTATCTCAATAGCATCATGAGCACCATCATGGCGGGCAAGCGCAGCGAAGACATCAACGCCTTCCTCTTCTCTATCGAGAATGTGGAGCAACTGCGCAATCTGCCGCCTATGGACCGCAACCGCTACAGTTACAACGCGCTGCTGCGTGGCGACGACCAGCGCAAACTGGTGTTTGTATATTTCTACAGCGCACTCATCTACTATATCGCCGCCTCGATGAAGCACCGCGGCTTCGTGAAGCCTAAGCAGGTGTACTTCAGCGGCACGGGCTCGAAGATTCTCAACATAGTGGGCAACCGCGAACTGGTGACCGAAATCACCCAATCGATCATCGAGCGTGTGTTTGGCGAAAAATACACCGAGCCGTTTACCATCAAGGTGGAGCGCGACTGCCCGAAGCAAATCACCTGCCGTGGCGGCATTCGCCTCGAGAACGAGCGCCTGCAGAGTCACACCACGCCCGAAATGAGCGCGCTCATCGACATGATGCGCCCACGCGGGGTGAACGCGCTGAAGTATTGCTACTCGATGATCGACGAGGAGCAACTCACCATCGAGCAAGTGAACGACATTGCCGTGCGCGACAAGATTGCGGACGAGGTGAAGCGCTTCAACCAGTTCTTCATCGACCTGTGCGACCCCGTGATGCGCGACGAACTGGGCGTCGACACTGCCGTGTTCAACACTTTCAAGGCGGTGGTCGACGACAATGTGACCAACTACCTCATCGCGGGCATCAACTCCTATCTGCAAGGCCGCTACGAGCCTGGCGCAGTGGTGGAAGACGTGCCGTTCTTCTATCCCGTGATAGGCGTGATTCGCTATAATTTGTTGAACAACCTCTAAAACTACAGCGATATGAAAAAGGGAACCATTTTACTGACTGCGCTGCTGAGCGCAAGCCTGAATGCTCTGGCACACACGCCCGACGGAATGCCCATCGACGACAGTGGACCTAACCTGGTGGTGATGGGCGTGCTCACGCTCTGCGGCCTGGCTGGCTTGATTGTGGCTTTCGTGGCCATCAACACCATCAAGAAGGAGAAGAAAAACAAGGACAATGAGATCACAGCCCTCAAAAACGCCCTGCTCAAGCGCAATGAGGACGTGGATCAGCATATCAACAACCTCAACAGCCGCATCGGCAACATGGAGGAGGCGATTGAAGATGCCGTAAGGGCTGTCATTCGCCAAATGAATGCCCAAAACGTGGCCGCACCCGCGAAAACCGAGAAGAAAGCGGATTTCCCTAAGAAACTCTTCCTCTCGCGCCCCGATGACAACGGACGTTTCCTCGCCGCTTCGCCCTACGTTGAGCCGGGCAACAGCATCTTCCTGCTCACCACTGCCGACGGCGTGAAGGGCACCTTTGAGGTGATAGAAAATGCGGGCGTGCACCACATGGCGCTGATGATGCCCACTGAGAACCTCACCCGCGCCTGCACGGGTACCGACATTCAGGTGTCGGCGGGTAAAACGCGCATCGTCACCGACGCCCCTGGCGAGGCGGTAAAGGACGGCAGCCTCTGGAAAATCACCAAGCAAGCCACCATTCACTACGAATAATCAATTTCACGCTTGACCGATGAAATGCTATTGCCCTAAATGCGGACGCATGAACGAGGTTTCGGCGGCCGATGTGCGTCGCGAGAATGGCGTGGTGGTGTGCCCGAAGTGCCTCACCACCTTCCAGATGCCCGTTTCGCCCGACGACGACGAAACGCCGCCACCTGTGCCCACGCGCAGGCCGAAAGCGGCGCCTAAGCCCGCAGCGGCACGAAAGTCGCCCGCCGCGGCCAGAGGTCGCAGCGCTTCGGTCGACGATGTGCCGCCGCCCATACCCAAACGCCAGCCACGACGCCCTGCCCCACCAAGGCCAGCACCAAGGCCCGCTACACCGCGCAAGAAACCGAGCAAAGCAAAATCGTCGCAGCCGATGTCGAAAATTGGCTGCATACTCACGAGCGTCGGCATCACCGCAGCATTTTTCCTGCTCTATGCGCTCGTGGGATTAGTTTTTGGAAAATAAGATACACATCATGGCAAATAAAACCTACACCTGCCCCATCTGTGGGGATGAAATAACAATAGACGAAGAAGCCCTCGCCGCGATGGGCCATTCCATCGTGTGCTCGGGATGCCAGTCGGTGCTCCGTGCCGACGGCGATTTCCTCTATGTGCCCACCGAAGAAGAGTCGTTTGAACTGGTCGACAGCGATGCCGACACCCCGCCGCCATTCTCGGCCGAAAACATCATCGACGACGACGACCAGCCCGCGCTCTACGACCATGCCGTGGAATACATCGCCACGTGCAACGCCATCTCCGTGCCCATGCTCATGCACTACTTCGGCATCGACGAGCAAGAGGCATCGGAACTGATGCGCGAACTCGAGCAGCGCGGCGTGGTGGGACCCTTCACAGGCGGTCCGCGCCAAATCCTCATCCCCCACAACGAAGGCCTCCCCACCGGCGGCCGACGCACCTTCGAGGTCGACCAGATGCAAAAGCAACTGCTCGAACGCATGCGCCAAGCCCAGGAAAACGGCGAAATGCCAAAAGTGCGCTCCTGCACCTGCAGCCTCCCAGGCCTACTCATGCTCATCCTCCTGGGCTACCTCATCTACACCCTATTAAAATAATATAAGCAAAGAAAAAAGATAAGGAAAGGGCTAGAAATCTAGTAATCTAGATATCTAGCCCTTATCTTATTCTATCGATTAAGAAAGCCCAAAAGCCAAGACAATCGTCTTATCTTCTTCAACTCCTGAACTTCTTAACTCCTGTATTAATATAGCCCAAAAGACAAGACAATCGTCTTAACTTCTTAA
>JAUNCU010000119.1 GCA_030526455.1 Bacteroidales bacterium
AATCATTGATAATCAATGTGCATTTTTAAAATATCAAAACATCGCGGAAAACAGGTGAAAATCTGTGAGATTTCTGTGTGGGGCTTTTTTCAGCGAATTTAACGAATTATGCGAATTTGATTTTGTTGAATCTCGTTGAATCTGTGTGGGGTTTATAGAACACGAATCTCACGAATTTCACGAATTATCTTTCTGAAAATCTGTGAGATCCGTGAGATCTGTGTGGGGCTGTGTTCAACGAATTTCACGAATTATCTTTTTGAAAATCTGTGAGATTCGTGAGATCTGTGTGGGGCTGTGTTCAACGAATTTTACGAATTATCTTTCTGAAAATCCGTGAGATCCGTGAGATCTGTGTGGGGCACTTGTTTACTCTCTTACTTGAGTACTAGCACGTAGTCGATTGTGGGGGTGTGGTGGGGGATTGTGAGGGTGAGGGTGCCTTCTTTGGTTTGCTTGAAGGGCACTTTTTCGCCTGTGGTGAATACGGTTGCCGTTTTCACCTTGCCTTTGAGCGGGAGGGTGAGGGTGGTGCCTGCAGTGGCGTTGTCGGTGAGGTGGACGTATTGCACGGTGCCTTTGCGGGTCATGGCGCCCCATGACTGTGGCAGCACGTCGCCAGCGGTGGTGCCGTAGATGGTTTCACCATATTCGCGCAGCCACTTGCCCACGCCTTTCAGGCGCTCGAGGGCGATGGCAGGGAGTTCACCGTTGGGTTGGGGGCCAATGTTGAGCAGCAGGTTGGCGCCCTTGCCCGAGGTGTTGATGAGCAGATGCACGATATCCTCCACACTCTTGTAGTTGAGGTCCTTCACCTTATATCCCCACATGCCGTTCATCGTTTGGCAGGTTTCGAGCGGCAGGCGGCTCACTTCGGCAGCCTTGTCGACGAATCCCGCGGTGTTTTCGCCTGGGAGGTCGCGCTCAAAAATCTGGATATCTTCGCCGTCCTTAATCGCCTCGTGATGGTTGTTGCCGATAAGGCAGGCGGGCTGCAAGCGGTGAATGAGGTCGTATTGCGGGCGCAGTTGCCAGTCGAAGGGGATAGAGTCGCTGTCGTGATCCCAGTAGCCGTCAAACCATATGGCGCCAATCTTGCCGTAGCGCGTGAGCAACTCGGTGAGTTGCTGGTTCATGAAGTCGTAGTAGTGCTTCCAATCGGCCTTCTTAGGGTCCTTGCCCGTCTTCAGGCCGGTGCGCCCGGCGGGGTAGTCCTCGCGGGTCCAGTCGAGGTGAGAGTAGTAGAGGTGCAGACGCATGTCGGCGCTGTGGCAGGCGTCGGCCAGTTCGGCAATCACGTCGCGTCCGAAGGGCGTAGCCTCCACGATATTGTAGGTCGAAGCGTCGGTTTTCCACATCGAGAAACCCTCGTGGTGGCGGCTGGTGAAGCACACATATTTCGCCCCCGCGTCTTTAAACGCCTCCACCCACTGCTTGGCGTCGAAGCGATGAGGATAGAAAGCGTCGGCCGACTTGGCGTATTCGGCGTGGTGGGTGCCAGAGTTCTGGAGATACCATTCGCCTTGGGCAAACATACTGTAGAGACCCCAGTGGAGGAAGATACCGAATTTCATGTCGGCAAACTCGGCGCGCGAACGCAGATTCTCCTCAGAAGGCACATAGGCGCCCTGGGCAAAACTTTGGCCACCGATGCAGGCAAAAAGCAGCAGCGCGGCCATCAACTTTTTCAGTTTCATAAGATGTGAGTTGTTACGATTTACTAATATGTTACAAATTTATGAATTTTTTCGGTTATCTTTGCAAAATTAATCTACAATCCATTATGACAAACTTACTGAAACGACTACTCATTCTTAGTGCAATCTTTGCATTTTCCTCCGTTAGTGCGCTGGCTTACAGCGTAGTGAAGACCGAATTTCGCTCGGCTTGGGTGGCCACGGTGTGGGCGCTCGACTGGCCCACGGTGGGCGCTTCGGCCCAGCAGCAGATGGCCGAGATGGACCGCATGCTCGACTCGCTGGCGAGCAACAACTTCAACGCCGTGAACTTCCAGGTGCGCTCCATGTGCGACGCCATGAATAAATCGAGTTACGAACCCTGGTCGAGTTACCTCACCGGCAACCGTGGCGAAGACCCCGGCTACGACCCGCTGCAATATGTGGTGGACGGCTGCCACCGCCGCGGCATGGAGTGCCACGCGTGGGTGAATCCCTACCGCTTCTCCACCGGGTCGAACTGGACCACCCCCATCGACGAAGAACTCAAGGCCAGCGGACACCTGCTGTCGTACACCAATAGCGGCGGCAGCACCACCACCATCCTCGACCCCGCACAGCAGTGGACCATCGACCGCATCGTGAACGTGTGTCGCGAACTGGTGACCAACTACGACCTCGACGGCATACTCTACGACGACTATTTCTACCCCAACGGCATTCCCAGCAACAGCAACGCCGGCGACTATGAAGAATGGAAAAACTCGGGCACGAAACTGAGCATAGGCGACTGGCGCCGCGACAACGTGAACCGCATGGTGAAGGCCGTCTACGACATGATTCAGACCGTGAAGCCATGGGTGCGCTACGGCATCTCGCCCGCAGGCGTGGCTTGCTCGAGCAGCACCGTGGCGAAGAAATATGGCATCGACCCATGCCCCGGCAGCGACTGGCAATATAACGGCATCTTCTCCGACCCCATCGCGTGGTATAACGACAAGAGCGTGGACTACATCTCGCCACAGGTGTACTGGACCATAGGCTACAGCGCCGCCGACTACGGCAAAATCACGCCCTGGTGGGGCAAGGTGGCTCAGAAATTTGGCCGCCACGTGTATATTTCCCACTCCATCTCGTCGCTCACGGGCGCCAGCAAAGGCGATCACGCACCCACGCTCAACGCCAGCGGCCCCAACAGCACTTCCTACGACGAATACGTGAACGAAGTGGAGATGAACCGCAGCACCAACTATCAGGACGCTCCCGGCAGCATCTACTACTCTTGTAAATACCTCTACGCCCTGGGCGCGAAGGAATCGTTTGCCCACTACCTGAAGCGCACCGTGTATGCCCACCCCGCGCTGCCACCCGCCATGCCATGGAAGGTGGCCAGCAACCCTGGCACCGTGTCGGGCGTGAGCAAGGTGGCCTACGACCTCACGTGGAGCGGCTTCGACAACGTGCGCTACACCGTCTACGCCGTGCCCGAATCGGTGCCACAGGAGCAATTCACCAAGCAGGTGGAATATTTGCTCGGCATCACCTATGAGCCACATTTCGCCATCCCCGAGGCCTATCGCACTGGCTACCAGTATGCCATCTGCGTGCTCGACCGCTACGGCAACGAATACACCGCCAAATTCCTCGGCAGCCAAGACGCCACTCTGCCAGCGCCCACGCTCATCGCTCCAGCCGATGGCGAAATGGTGACCGACCCATTTGAATACACCTGGCACAGCGTGGAAGGCGCCCAGCAATACACCGTAGAGGTGGCCGACGATGCGCTCTTCAAGCACATCACCCACACCTTCGCCACCGCCGACACCACGCTCCTCTCTACCCTGATGGAAGGCGTGACCAGCGACGTGAAGCACTACTGGCGCGTGCACGCCTGTGCGCTGAACTATAACGACGGCATCAGCGAAGGCCGCGCGTTCACGCCCCACCGCCTCGAGGTGATTTACCCCGCCCACAATCAGCAGGACGTGCCCAACGACCCCGTGATTCGCTGGACCAACACCGGCGGCGATGAGGTGCTCGTGGAAATCTCTACCGACGAAGAATTCGCGCCCGCGAGCATCGTGTTCAGCGGCGCATCCACCACCAACGCGCTGCAAATTCCGCTCTACACGCTCCACAGCGGCACGCGCTACTACGCCCGCGTTACGCTCAAGGGTAAAACCAGCCCTGCGGTGATGTTTACCACCGTGTATCGCGAGTCGGTGGCACCCACCATCGTTTCGCCCGCGCGCGATGGCGAAACCCTCAACAGCCGCCAGCGCATCGTGCTTGAGCCACAGTTGGCCGCCGAGAATATGATTATTGAAATCAGTTCTTCTGCCACTTCATGGGGCCGCAACCGCTTCGTGGAAACGCTCAAGAACTACCAGCACGCCACCACACTCACCCTGGGCGAACTGAAGGTGAACAACGCGCTGCTCGCCGATGGCACCACCTATTACGTGCGCACCAAGTCGTCGTATATCGACACCGGCGGCACCCTCCGCGCCACCGACTACGGCACCGTGCGCTCGTTCGTCTACAAGAAAGTGGCAGCCCTGGGCGACGTGAATGAAGACGGCGAAGTGAACGTGAGCGACGTCACCGCCCTCATCAACCGCATCTTAGGCACCGCAGAATACCCCGACGAAGCCTGCGACATCAACGCCGACGGCGTGGTAAACGTAAGCGACGTAACAGCCCTCATCAATTTGATTCTGGGGTAAAGAGCCTCTCCCAAAACCGCAGCCTCTCCCAAACCCTCCCCTGAAGGGAAGGGCTTACTGACTGCGGGGGCAACATATTGTAGGGACGCGATACTTCGCATCTGCATTAGGCGTTGGTAATCAAAATAATAGCCTTCGCCTGGCGCGGACGCGATGTATCGCGTCCCTACCTTATTCTACGTTTTGACACATCCCCCAACCTTGTTCTGTGTTTTGGCCGCCTTTTTTCGATGGCTTTGGGGCTTTTGATGGGGCTGATTGGGGGTACTTATATATGGTGGGGCGTCTTGGTTTTTCAGGGCGCCTTGCTTTTTTTCTTTGATTTGTTTTGTGGAATTGTATCTATTCTGTAACTTTGCGTTGAAACGGGAAAAAATTCCAGCATTTTGGCATGATTTTTCGTTTTTGTGCAGCATTGCGCTCTGTGATTTTGGCGAAATCAATATTATTAACAAGTATATCAGAGTATGAAAAAAATCTACTTTCTTTTGGGTTTGCTGCTTTGCGGCATCAGTGCAAGCGCCTACGACTTCGAAGCCGGCGGCATTTACTACAACATCACCGGCACCGACAGCGTGACTGTGACTAAAGGCACCAACAACTACTTCGGCACCGTCAACATCCCCGAAAAGGTGACCAACGGCGAGAAGGAATATGTGGTGGGCGCTATCGAAGCCGACGCTTTCAGCGGCACCAACATCAACACTGTGGTGATTCCCGGTAGCGTGAACGCGATCCCCGACAAGGCTTTCAGCAGTTGTAAGCAACTGAAATTGGCTTACCTCGACAAGGGTGTGACCAGCATCGGCGAAAGTGCGTTTAGCAACTGCGAAACCATGAACTCGCTCACTCTGCCCAACACCGTGACCACCATCGGCAACAACGCCTTCCAGAGTTGTAAATCACTGCCATCGGTCACCATCCCCGGCAGCGTGAAGCACATCAGCGACTGCGCTTTCTTGATGTGCACCGGCTTGCAATACGTCACCATCACCGACGGCGTGGAAAGCATCGGCTCTTCGGCATTCTTCGGTTGCAACCGCCTCACTTCCATCGCGCTGCCTAACAGTGTGAAGACGCTCAGCAACGGTGCGTTCATGTCGTGCATCTATCTGAAGACCGTGACGCTGGGCAGCGCACTCGCTACCATTGGCGACGACTGCTTCACCAATTGCCACAGCATCCAGAGTATCGATGTGGCCGACGAGAATCCTAATTTCACCTCTATCGAGGGCGTGCTTTTCAACAACGACACCACCACCATCATGCTCTATCCACCCGCTCGCCCAGGCGAAACCTACGCCTTCCCCGCTAGCGTGACCAAGATTGGCAAACAGGCTTTCCGCAACAACACCAAACTCGTGAACGTTGACATTCCCGACGGCATCACCGAAATCGGCGACTATGCCTTCTCTGGCGCCGGCCGCTTGGCCAACGTGACCATGACCAACAGCGTGGGCTACATCGGCACCAGCGCATTCTACGGATGCCTCGTGCTGAAGTCGATTCGCCTCTCGGAAGCCATCATGGCGCTCAACTACAGCGTGTTTAAGGACTGCTACGCGCTCGACTCCATCACCATCCCCGCTAGCGTGAAGCGCGTGGAAAGTTCGGCGTTCGCTTCGTGCAACAAACTCACCGCCATCACCTGCTTGCCCACCACGCCTCCTATGACCAACTCCTACGCATTCCAGGGCATCAATCCCACCATCTACGTGCAGAAGGGCTGCAAAGAGGCTTATCTGAACGCATCGATATGGCAAAATTTCAAGATCGTGGAAATCGGAGCCGAAGACATCCTTGGCGACGTGAACGGCGACGAACTCGTTAACGTGAGCGACGTAACCGCCCTCGTGAACCACATCCTCGGCACCGCAGAATACCCCACCGAGCGCTGCGACGTGAACAAAGACGGCGAAGTGAACGTGAGCGACGTAACCGCCCTCATCAACATCATCCTCGCCCAGTAAAGAAAACATCCCCCCCCCACAGCCGCCACGCCACAAGAGCGTGAGCGAGCATCCACAATAAAGGAGAGCACAGCAACGTCTGTGCTCTCCTTTATTGTGTGGAGGGAATCATGGTAGGATGGGGAAAAGTAAAAACGGCTCAGTGGATTTTTTGTGTGGATTAGGAATCAGAAAAATGGAAGATAGGCAGCAATCCCCTTGGGGATTGGATGTGTGTAGGCAGGTATGCAGCCATGATGGAGCGCAGCGGAATCATGGCTGCATGCCTGCACCCGATGCACCCTCAAAATGCATTCCAGCCGGAATGCGACAATACTGTCAATTCGCACATTTACAGGTGTATAGAAAAAAGTTGTAATCAGGGTCAGATCCTGATTACAACTTTTTGTTACGAAATCCCCGATATAAATCGGGAAATATGGTAGGGCTCAGCCAAAGCCCCCACTGTCAGTAAGCCCTTCCCTTCAGGGGAGGGTTTGGGAGAGGCTGCCGTTTTTTACCCCAGAATCAAATTAATCAGCGCAGTTACGTCGCTTACGTTTACTACGCCGTCGGCGTTGATGTCGCAGCGGTTCTGTGGGTACTGGGCTGTGCCGAGAATTTGGTTGATGAGGGCAGTTACGTCGCTCACGTTCACTTCACCGTCGGCGTTCACGTCGCCTTTCAGTGCGGGTGTTGCGCGATAGATGAATTTCACCACGGGACCCCATTCGGTGGTGTGGGATTGTCCGTCGAGGCCTTCGTAGGCGGTCTTCACGCGGGCGTAGTAGGTGCTGCCGTCGACGAGGGTTTTGCTGTTTACCTTAATGGCGTCGGCGGTGACGCTGGTGCGAGTGGCACCGTCCTTGAGGGTTTCCACGAAGCGTGTGCGACCCCATGTGGTGGCAGAGTTGCTGATTTCCACTTGGTAGTTGGAAGCCCAACTCTGAGCCTTCACTTCCACATATTCACCCTTGAAGATTTCGCCGCCGTCCACTGGGCGGATGAAGCGTGCTGCTTCGTGGGCGATGGTGAAGCGCACTGGGTTGGCAACCATTTCGTGGCCGTCGACGGTGAGGCGCACGCGCATGTAGCAGGTGTTGCCCGACTCGAGGGCGCCCGCTGGAATGGCGAGTTCGCCAGTGGCCGATTTACCGGTGAAGACGATGCTCTGGAATGCCTGATCGTAGGCGATTTCCACAGTGGCTTCGGCGCTGGAGTGGAGGTTATACCACTTGGCGGTGAAGTCGGCCGCCACTTCTTCTTCGGCGTCGGCGGGATAGGTGATGGTGAGCATCATAGGCACGATGCTGCGAATTTCGCTCACGCCGCTATAGTGCTGAGGCGCCTGGGCCTGCACACGCCAGTATTGAGTGGCTTCGTGGCGCAGTTGGGAGAACTCGAGTGCCGAGAAGGTGGTGTCGGTGGTGGTGAAGCGCTCGGCCACGCTGCCGAAGTCGGCGTCGTTGCTGATTTCCACCACATAACTGGTGGCGTCTTTCACCTTGCTCCAAGTGAAGGCGAAAGGCATGTCGGTGGCGGCGTCGGCTGCTGGGGCGATGAGCACGGGGCTGCCCAGTTGCTCAAGGTTGCCGCCCAGGATTTCGGGTTCGTATTCATTGCCCACGCGGTCGACCACACACACGGCATATTGCCAGTCGGCACCTTGATATTCCACCGGAATCTGGTATTCGGTGGCGTAACTCATGTCGAGCAGATAGTCGACCTGCTGTGTGAAGGTGGAAGGATGCATGGTGGCAGGCATGGCGTATACCGAGTAGCGCACATTGTCGTAGCCGTCCCACGAGAGTTTGCCGCCATTGCCCATGGTGAGGTTTTTCACCTTGCCGGGGTTGTTGCCTTCTTTCCAAGGCAGCACAGGCACGAGGGCGGGGCGCTTATACACGCTTTCGCGCAGGAAACTTGCCAGCGAGTTAGGGTTGCGCATGTAGAGATACTTGCAAGAGTAGTAGATCGAGCCAAATGCGCCGTCGAGACTTGAGGTGCGGTTGATTTCGGCCTGGTTGGCATATTCCACATAGTCGTTGGCGGTGCTGGTGGTCTTGATGCTAGAGATGGAGGTGGAGATGTAGACGTGGCGACCGAATTTCTTCACCACCTGTCCCCACCAAGGGGTGATGGTGGCGTAATTGGCGGTAGCGCCGATTTTCCAGTACACTTGTGGCGAGATGTAGTCGAGTGTTTGGCTCGAAATCCATGCCAGCGGGTCGGAGAAGATGCCGTTGTATTGCCAGTCGCTTGAGCCTGATGGACATGGCTCAACGCCATATTTCGCAGCCACGGCGCTGCTGGTGGCAGCCACGCCAGCGGGCGAGATACCGAAGCGGCACCAGGGCTTCACGGTTTGGATCATTTCATACACAGCCTTCACCATGCGGTTCACATTGTCGCGGCGCCAGTCGGCGAAACTGAGCGAAGTGCCCGATTCCTGCCACTCGGTGTAGTCGCCGGCGGTGCTGTTGGTGGGAATGCCGTCGGGGTAGAAGTAGTCGTCGTAGAGGATGCCGTCCACGTCGTAGTTGGTCACGATTTCCTTACACACGTTCACGATGCGGTCGATGGTCCACTGCTGAGCGGGGTCGAGGATGGTGTAGGTGCCGTAGTTGAGCAGGTGGCCACTGTTGTAGAGTTCCTTGTCGACGGTGATGTGGGTAC
>JAUNCU010000120.1 GCA_030526455.1 Bacteroidales bacterium
ATCTGTGTGGGGCCTAAATACGACGACCGATGATTAAAGGTATTATTTTTGATTATGGCGGCACTATTGATAGCCGCGGTGTGCACTGGAGTTGGGTGATCTGGGATGGTTACCAGGCTGCTGGTGTTGATATCTCGCTTGAGCAGTTTCGTGAGGCTTATGTGATGGCCGAACGTGAGTTGGCGAAGGTGCGCCACATTCTGCCCAACGACAATTTCCACGACTTGCTCGTGAAGAAGATGGACATCGAATTTGGCTACCTTGCCGAGCAGGGCATCCTCGAGGCCGAATATGCCATGGGCAAGGCGAAAGAGGTGGCTCAGTACTGCTACGAGCGCACGCGCCAGTGCATCGAGGAGGCGCGCCCTGTGCTCGAGGCGCTCAGCCAGAAGTATCCCATGATGCTGGTGAGCAATTTCTATGGCAATGTCGACAGCGTGCTGCGCGACTTCGACGTGCGCCGCTATTTCAAGGGCATCATCGAGAGCGCCGTGGTGGGCATCCGCAAACCCAATCCCACGCTCTTCCGCCTGGGTGTAGATGCCCTGGAGATGCCTGCCGAGGAGGTGATGGTGATTGGCGACAGCCTCACCAAGGATATCCTCCCCGCCGAAAGCATCGGCTGCAAAACCCTCTGGCTCAAGGCGCGCGGATGGACCGACAAGGAAGACGACACCATCCGTCCCGACATCATCGACGCTTTGGCCGACGTGCTTAAGCAATTGTAATAAATGGATAATTGGGACATACTGCCAAGGTGTGTCCCAATGTTTTTTTCTCTTTATATATTATATATAGGTATGAAACCCCGCCTTCTCCACCTGCTCCTGCTCTCTCTCGTGTGCCTGGGCGCCAAGGCTAGCGACAGCATTTTCGCCAGCCGCCTCGCCCTGCAGCGCTACGTGTTTCCGCAGGAGAAGATTCACGTGAGCACCGACAAGCCGTGCTACCTCACGGGCGACACCATCTGGATGCGCGCCTTTGTGGCCGATGCCGCCAGCCATGCGCCGGTGAGTGTGAGTCGCTATGTGTATGTGGAGTTGCGCAATCCCTTTGGTGAGGTGGTGCAGCACGCCAAAATCATGGTGCGCGACAGTGTGTACGCCGGCCACCTGGCGCTCGACCAGGAGTTGCCCGAGGGCTCTTACACGCTGGTGGCCTACACCGGATTTATGCAAAGCGCGGGCGAGGCCTATTTCTTCAAGCGCACGCTGGAGGTGTCGAGCATCTACAGCACGCGCTACAAAATCGATTTCTCGCCCCAGTGGCAAATGCACGACGGCAAGCGCCAAATGGTGGTGACACTCGACCTGAAAGACCGCACCAAGGGCACTTCGCAGGCCTACACCAATCTATCGTACGTGCTCGACGATGGCAAGCGCCACGTGCGCCGCTTCACGGGCAGGGGTCCCATCAACGTGGGCCTCAAGGGCGCGCAGTGCGATGCCCACACCATGCTGGTGTGTTACAACAATTACAAGAAATTCTTCTCCATTCCGCGTCCCGCCGAGGAATATGAGGTGAAATTCTATCCCGAGGGCGGCTATTTGGTGCCGGGCGTGCCTAATCTTGTGGGTGTGAAGGCACTCGCCGAGAATGGCTACGGCCGCTTCGTGCAGGGGCGCATCGTCGATGGCCAGGGTAGGGGAGTGGCGCAGTTTGCCACCCGCCACGCCGGCATGGGGCAGGTGCAGTTCACCCCTGTGGCAGGCGAAACCTACACCGCCATCGTCAGCGCCGATTCCGTCACCCATCGCGAGGTGGCGCTGCCTCAGGTGCGTACCGATGCCGCCATCATCTGCCTCAAGCGCACGGGTTCCTTGCTCACCTTTTCCCCCGCCGGGGCGGTGCCTGATGGCGCCCACATCGTGGTGCAGCAGCGTGGCCGCCTGCTGGCGTATGGGCAGGGCGAATTCTCCGTCGATGAGGCTGAATTGCCCGCCGGCGTGGTGCAGGTGCTCTTGCTCAATACCCAGAATCGTGCCCTCAGCGAACGCCTCTTCTTCGTGCGCGACCACAGCCGTGCCACCACCACACTCTCGCTGCCTCAGTCCGCCTTCGACACCCGCCAGAAGGTGACCGTGGATGTGTCGCTATCTGGCTTCTCTCTGCCCGAGGGCGACTATGCCGTGGCGGTGACCGACGATGGCACGGTCCCCGTCGACTCTACCTTTGAAATCGAACGCCAACTGCTGCTGCAGAGCGATCTGCGTGGCTATATCGAAGACCCTTCGCATTACTTCTCCTCGGCCTCCGGCCGCGATGCCGACCTCGACGCCCTCATGCTCACCCAGGGCTGGCGACGCTACAATGTGCCGCTGGTGCTGCGTGGCCTCATGGCCGAACCCTCGGCGCCGCTCGAGAAAGGCTTTGCCCTCAAGGGCCGCGTGGGCACCACATTCCGCAACAAGGCGGTGGCCGATGGCTTGGTGAATGTGATTTGCCCCAAGTTGTGCTATTTCGACGTGTTTCCCACCGACAGCCTCGGCTGCTTCGAAATCACGGGCTATGAATTTCCCGAAGGCACCCGCCTCATCGCCCAGGCGCTCAACGCCAAGGGCAAGCAGCAGGCTAATATCGACATCGAGGAAGAGGCTGCGCCCATGGTGATGGTGCATCCTCAGGCGCAGTGGCAGGCGCAGAAAAGTGAGGCTGCCGAGGCGTTTGTCGCCAAGGAGGCCAAGCGTATGCGCATGCGCGACGGTGGCATGATGCTTTTGCTCGACGAGGTGGTGGTGTCGGCGCCGCAGTATAAGCGCCCCGCCGACATGTTTGAGGCGATGGCTACGCGTTCGGTCGGCTACGAGGCCATCGAAGATGCCGGCTACACCCACCTCGAGGAGGTGCTTCGCAGCATGCCGGGCATCAGCATCATCAGTGGCCAGGTGATGGCGCGCGGCCGTCAGATTGAGTTTTTCATCGATGGCGTTCACTATGAGTCGGTTTCTTCGGTGGTGGGCAACCTCCGGGGCGAGGAGGCTTCGCGCCCGGGCCAGTTGATGAGCCGCCTGCGTGGCATTGTGCCCGATGTGCCCATGGGATCGAGCGTGCTTCAGGAAGTGGAAGCCATGTGCCCCATGCACATCGTGAAGCGCATCGACTTTGTGCCGTCGACCAATGGCGTTGCCCTCGGTCCCGCCGCAGCCAATGGCGCCATCGTCATCACCACGAAAGACGGCACCGAGCGCGTGCGCCAGTCGCCAAATCCCTTCATCAAGT
This sequence comes from Bacteroidales bacterium, assembly GCA_030526455.1. GTDB lineage: Bacteria > Bacteroidota > Bacteroidia > Bacteroidales > Muribaculaceae > Sodaliphilus. Next base: position 3,220 of record JAUNCU010000120.1, read on the forward strand.
GGATCAATGTGGACGGCTACCAGCAGCCCGCCGAGTTCTATTCGCCCTCCTACGCCACAGGCGATGGCGGCATGGGCGCGGGCACCGACATGCGCAGCACCCTCTACTGGGCGCCCTGCGTGAAAGTGGATGCCCAAGGCAAGTCCACCTTCTCCTTCTACACCACCGACAACCTCGCCACCACCTGCACCATCACCATCGAAGGCCTCACCCCCACGGGCGAAATCATAAAATCAAAGCAAAAATTCCAAATTAGAAAATAAATACCACCCCTGCTCAGTCAAGCCGTTGCGGCAGCGCGCTATAGCGCCACGTCGCCGTCGCCGAAAGAGCCCGCGCGTGTGGGCAGCATCCGCTGTCCATCCTCTCAGCCGCCCCTGTCCATCTCTCCAGCGGCACTGCCATTTTCTACTATTGCCACGAAATAGAGTAGATTTCTTCCTATTGCACAAAAAATATCAAAAAAAATTCTTCAAAAGTTTAATTTTTTAAATTTTTATTGTACATTTGCAATGTCAAAATTTGTTTTTGATGTCTTTTTGAAAAACGCAACACAAAAAGACTTTCAAAAGCATATTTGAGCAAATGCCCCCTGGGGGCTTTGCAATCTACTCCTAATCTATTTTATAATCCGTTTGTTGCGATTTTTGTGTACTATGAAGAGAAATTTACTTAAAAAAGGTGTTCTCGCACTTATGATGCTCGCTAGCACAAGTGCGTTTGCTCAAGAAGTTGTTACCGTAGGTACGTTGTCAGATCCTAAAGCTTTTGCAAATTTTCCAATCTGGACATTCTATGAATGCTCAGAATCAGAAATCATCTACAATGCAGAAGATCTTATCAACGTTAACCCAGGCCAGATTACTAAACTTGGTTTCGCAGCAACTCGTGGTGAAGCAGTGGCATCTAAGGTGACTGTGTGGATTGAAAATACCGACGATGAAGAAATCACCTCAAAGGCTTTCCATTCAACCGACTTGATGCAAAAGGTGTATGAAGAAAATATCACTCTTCCTACTTTCCCTAACACTCCAACAGATCCTCAATACTGGGAATTTGAATTCGCTCAGCCATTCAACTACACTGGTGGCGGTATCCGCGTGCACGTGAGTTCAGAATCTTCAACTTACTGCATGACTGCTCTCAACTTTGTGCACGATGGTACTGAACTTTCAAAACCAACTGGTAAGTCTAACGCATTGAGAAGAAAAGGTTTGGCTAACTGGGGTAGCGCAAGTTTCTACAATCCAGAACGTGCATTCCCTATCATCAAACTCACTATGTCTCAAGACACCCCAACTGGTATCGTAACTCCAGTGGTTAACGAAACTAAGGAAGTTACTTACTACAACGTATATGGCCAGAAGGTGGCTGCCGACACTAAGGGTCTCGTGATCTCTTCTGAAGGCAAGAAGTTCATCAACAAGTAATCCAAACTTCTCCTAAATTGTGATTCGCGTCACAAATATCTAACCCATAATTCTCGGGGGGCGCCTCCCTTTATCACTGTGGCGACCCCTGAGAATTTTTCCTTTTTTCGCTGCCCTTTTCCCCCTGTGGGGAATAGCGTGCGGCATCGCCTCACTCCATTTCTCCACCACGGCGCCGGCACCGATTCTCAGCCAGGCAGTGGGGCAGGGGAGAGGACAATCGAGGTAGCAAATAATATTATCACTAAACAATATCAACCGATGAAAAAATTACTTTTTATCCTCTTGGCCGCTATCGTGATGCCCGTGTGTGCACTTGCTCAAGACAGCAATGGCTCTATCGTGATCACACGCGTAGATGGCGGTAAAACGAGCATTCCACGCTCTAATGTCGAAAAAATCACTTTCGATTACATTGAAGTAGGCGGTCTTGAAGAAATCGACCTCGGCTTGAGTGTCAACTGGTCGCCTGTGAACATCGACCTCTCTAAAGAAAGCAAGGTGGCTTCTTCGCCCGAAGCCTACGGTAGTTTAATCGGCTGGGCCGACACCTCGGGTGTGAAGACTTCGAAGGAACCTAACGACTATCCTTCGGCCGACCGTCCAAAATCACTGATTGGCACTCCTTACGATATCGCAGCATATCATCTCGGCGACGGATGGCGCATGCCCACCATTGCTGAATTCAACGAACTTCTCACCCTCGAATGGGAACGCACCACTATGAACGACGTGCCTGGCATCCTCTTCAAGGGCAAAAACGGCAACACCCTCTTCCTTCCTTACTGCGGCTACCGCTGGGGTGAAGAAGACAAAAAGTTCCAGGTGGGTAAATATGGCTACTACTGGAGTGCCGAACTCAACCCCACCGTCAACACCTTCGCTAGCGAACTCAACATCGGTCCCGACATTTGCCGCGTGGCCAACATGAACGTCGTGTACGGTTGCTCGCTCCGCCCTGTAAAGGATAAGGTTAAGGATGAGTAATCGCCGCCTGCGAATATCTGAAATAAGAAAGTTTTTTACACAAACTCAACGATATATCACATTATGAAAAAAATATTTGCTCTTTTCCTCGCAGTGTTTGCTTTGATTCAAGGGGCTGCTGCATCAGGAATTCAAGACAACATTATCATCACCACAAAGGATGGTTCCACAGTTTCATATAGCCTCACCTCACTGCCCACTGCCTCTTTCGAAGGCACCGTTTTCGTGTTTAAGGCTGGCGACGTGACTGTGAATTTCCCTGTCGACGACATCGACAACATCGCTTTCGGCGAACCCACAGCCATCAACGACGTGAAGCAGTCGCACATCACCTTCGCCGTGACTGCCACACAAATCGCCACCAGCGGCCTCAGCGCCGGCGACATGGTGGAGGTGTTCTCTATCGACGGCAAGAACCTCGCCTCGGCACGTGCCGACCAAGACGGCGCTGCCACTGTCAACATCTCGGCGCTCTCACAGGGAGTATATGTGGTTAAGGCTGGCAAGCAAACTTACAAAATCTTGAAGTAAGCCTTCCCTCACACCACACTGCAGTAACACATCTATTTTAAAGATTAAAACATCATGAAACGTATTACTATTCTTTTAAGCACAATATTTGCACTGCTCGCAATGCCTTGTAGTGCCAAAGATAAGCAACTGGTAATGGTTTTCACCAGCCCTACAGGCGAACAGCAAACGGTGCCAGTTGAAAATATCAAGAACATCTCGTTTGTCAACGACGTGGTTGAAAATTTTGCTGAAGGCCATGCTATCGTGGACCTCGGTCTCTCTGTGTGCTGGGCCTACAACAATCTCGACCTCGACGGCGAAAACCTCGAAGCAGAGCCCTACACCCTCACAAAGGCACTCTACGGCTGGGCCGATGCCACCGGCAAGAAGCGCTCGGTAGACGCTGCCGACTATCCCAGCAAGGAAGAAACCGGCACCGTGCTTCCTCCCGATGAAATCTCGGGCACTCAATTCGATATCGCCCGCAAGAACTGGGGCGGCGAATGGCGCCTGCCTACCAACGACGAAATGGTGGAACTCGTGCAGAGTTGCACATGGATTTTCGAAACCGTGAACCAGACTCCTGGTTTCCGCATCATCGGTCCTAACGGCAACAGCATCTTCCTTCCAGCATGCGGATGGCGCTATGGCGATCAATACGGCGCTGAAGGCGTGTATGGCGGCTACTGGAGCGGCACACTCTCGCAAGAAGAAATCACAGCAGGCCGCTGCGTGGCATTCAACACCAACACCCACAACACCGGCTACACCAAGCGCTACTACGGCCTCGCAGTGCGCCCAGTGATTAAACTCAACCGCTAAGCAACGGAAAAAAATTGCGCAAAAACCGCGCAAACCCAATAAAAAATCATCCTCAAGAGCAAGCCTCAAGAGGATGATTTTTTTGTGTGTGTATTCTGTTCACTAAATACCAATGCGAGGGGAGCATATGGTAGGGACGCGATACATCGCGTCCGTATTAGGGGCGTTGGTAATCAATATAATAGACATTGCCTGGCGCGGACGCGAAGTATCGCGTCCCTACCATCGGCTACAATTTAACACATCCTCGCCCATCTAGGAAAAAGTGGTGAAAATCCACAAAAAATGACGGAAAAAGTGGTGAAAATGGGCGGAAATCAATGGAAAAAGTGGTGGAAATCCACAAAAAATGACGGAAAAAGTGGTGAATATTTGCTTAATCCATTCATATTGAGTACTTTTGTGATAATTAAAATTCTCCGAATATGCTTAAGCGAAAATTTGCTATCACTATACAGCGCTTCCTTCAGGAAAATCCTCATAAGATTCTCCTTGTGGATGGTGCACGCCAAATTGGGAAATCCTACATCATTCGCTATGTGGGAACGCGTATGTTCAAGCACTTTGTGGAAATTAACCTCAAAGAAGATTCTGAGGGCGCGGGTGTATTCAGACATGTAAAATCATGCCAGGAACTCTACATGCAGTTGGGCTTGTACGCAAAAACAGAGTTGGGCACCAAAGACGACACTTTGGTTTTTCTTGATGAGATTCAGGCTTATCCACATTTGCTCACTTTGTTGAAGTTTCTCAATCAAGAAGGCCGTTTCCGCTTCATCGCCAGTGGCTCACAGTTGGGGATCGCTCTCTCGCAAACACCCTCCGTGCCTATAGGTTCAATTTCCATTGAGCACATGTATCCACTCGACTTTGAGGAGTTTATGTGGGCAAATGGCTGTGGTGAAGATGTGATTCAAGTTATGCGTGAGCAGTATGAGAATGGCTTGCCGCTGAGCGAGTCGCTTCATGCCTATGTGATTACACTCTTCAGATATTACCTACTGGTGGGAGGCCTTCCCGAGGCGGTGAATGCATTCTTGGCCGACCATCACACCGTGCATGTGAGGAAAGTGCACAAGATTATTCATGACCTTTATGCTGTGGATGCATCGCAATATGATATGGAAAACAAACTCAAGATTCGGCGCATTTACGATCTCATACCAAGCAATCTAGAGAATAAAAAGAAGCGAGTGGTTTTTAAAAACATTGAAGGCAAGCGATGGAAGAAATTCACCGACTATGCCGATGAATTTGAATACCTTGTGGCTTCTGGGGTGGCGCTTGGTGTTAATGCCATCTCCAACCCTAAACACCCGCTGATTGAATCGGAAGTGAAAAACCTCATCAAACTCTATCTTAATGATGTGGGGTTGCTCACCTATTTGCTCTATGGCAACAATGTGAATGCCGTGTTGCATGATGAGTGCGGCATCAACCTGGGCACTGTATATGAGTCGGTGGTGGCACAAGAATTGCGGGCGCATGGATTCACGCTCTATTATTTCGATAATAAGAAGGTGGGTGAGGTTGATTTTATCGTCGACGATTTCAACACGCTTTCACCGCATCCGATTGAGGTGAAATCGGGGAAAGATTACACTATCCATAGCGCTCTCTCACGTTTCCTGAACCCATCTTTCGGTTTCGGAATCAACCGTGCTACGGTTTTCAGTAATGAGCGAGAGGTGCAGCATCGTGAAGGTGTCACCTATATGCCCATTTATTACTGCATGTTCCTTCAGCCGTGCAGCGTTGCCGATGTGGCGCTCCCACCATTACCACCACCGGCAATTTAGAGAATGAGCAAGCCTCAAGCCCACGGAAATGGCATCATCCTTTCCTGAACCGTCTTGCCTCGAGTGGGGGAGGCAGTCTGAGAACTTGTGGGTTACTACCATAACCGACCCTCTCCGAGGCTCATTCCTTTGTGGTTTCTTATCTCCAAGCCGCGCTCGAGAATTGCTACGCAATTCACTCGCTTGCATGGAG
>JAUNCU010000121.1 GCA_030526455.1 Bacteroidales bacterium
GCCCTCTCGCGGTGGGGGGGCTATTGTGGCGGCGGGCGCCTTTGATGCCGGTGGGGGCTTTAGGCTAGCTTCGCTTGCCATTTGGGGGCTTTTCCTTTTCCTTCCTTTTTTATTTTGCCAGTAGGGTGGTGAAGGGCTTGTTGCTCCAGGCTATGAAGTTGCCACTGGCGTCGGTGCTGATGGTCATCACGGCGAGGTCGGTGCGCGATTCCATCATCTTGTGGGTGCGCTCGGTGCCCATGGCCATGCAGGCTGTGGCCCATGCGTCGGCGCTCATGCAGTCGGGAGCCACTACGGTGGCGCTGAGCAGGGTGGATTCTTCGCTGTAGCCGGTGATGGGGTTCACAATGTGCGACACCTTCTTGCCTGCCACGTTTTTATACTTGCGGTAGTTGCCGCTGGTGGCCACGGCTTTGCCGCTGAGGGCAATCACGAGCGCCGACTCGTGGATGGTGGCTTGCGCGTTCTCGATGGGCATGTCGATGGAGATGTTCCAAGGCGTGCCTTGCTCGTTCACACCGCGTGTGGCCACTTCACCGCCTATTTCCACCATGCAGTTGTCCACACCGTTGCGCGCGAGCATGCGTGCCACCTCGTCGCAGGCGAGGCCCTTGGCGATGCTGCTGAAGTCGAACTGAATGCGATGGTCGTCCTTCTTCACCAGTTCGTCCTCAAGATGCACCTTCTGCAGGCCCACGAAGGCGAGGATGCTGTCGATTTGCTCCTTGGTGGGCAATTGCCCATTTTTGTAGCCAAATCCCCATGCGTTCACCAGCGGCATCACGGTGGGGTCGTAGGCGCCCGCTGAGGCCTTATTGACCTCGGTGGCACACGCCATCATGCGCATGAAGAGGCTGTCGGCACGGTTGGTGCTGCCCGAGTTGAGGCGCGAGATGAGCGACTGCTTGTTGAAGACGTTGGCGCTGCGGTCCACCATCTCGAGCACGGCAGCGATGCTGTCGGAGAGATCGGCAGTGGCCTCGTAGGTGATGTGGTATTCGGTGGTCCACACCTCGCCAGCGGCCTTGAAAAACGATTTCTTTGCTGGCTTCATCACGAAAAACGCCACCACTGCGGCGATGGTGCACAGCAGCACGGCTATGTATTGCTTAGAGAAAATAGTCTTCTTTTCCATTGTGGTTGAACTGGGTTGTGAAATTTGTTGCAAAGTTAATGCATTTGCGTGTGAAAGCGCATCAATGCGGGGGCAAATTTGGTGTAATTGGGGAAAAATGCTTATTTTTGTAATTCAAATTACAATTTTTCTTATTAAGCACTTGAGTATTTATCTTTTAAACACTTGAATATTATGATGAAAAAAGCAGTTTTGATATTGGCTCTTGCCATGATGGCGATTGGCGCTAGTGCGCAACTTCGCTTTGGTGTGAAGGCTGGTGTGGGATTGAACTCGATTCACCTCGACAACCTTCCTGCCGACTTTGAGTCGGAAAACCGCACTGGTTTCACCGGTGGTGTGATGGTGGAATTGAACCTCCCCCTCGGCCTTGGCGTGGATGCTTCGGCCATGTACACTCGCCGCAGCGGCGCTATCGACAAATATGAAGTGGGCGTGCGCGACTATCTGTCGGTGCCTGTGAACCTGAAGTACAAGTTTGGCATGCCCATCGTGGGCAGCGTGGTGAAGCCATTCATTTTTACCGGTCCTGAACTGGCGTTCAATATCGGCAAGAAGCAGTCGGAAATGGGTACTGAATACAAGAAGTTCGCCGCCAGTTGGAACATCGGTCTGGGCGTGGAACTGATCAACCACGTGCAAGTGGCTGCGGCCTACAACATGGGCATCAGCAAGAGCATCTCTAATGTGCTGGGCATCCCCGATGTGGTGGAAACCGGCGCAAAAGACCGCTGCTGGACTATCACAGCCGCCTACCTGTTCTGATTCGCTCGCTTTCAGCGCAAGGCATAACTCACACAAGGGGAGTGCACCACCGTAGGTGCGCTCCCTTTTTGCGCCCAGTGGGGTGGGGGAATTGTTATAAAAGTTGAAATTCTTGCCTATACGGATAATTTGTGATATTTTTGCATAATATTTTACACGACACAGATTTATACGATGAAGAAATTTTTACTTGCAATAGCGGCAGCCCTTGTGGTGTGCAGCATGAATGTGAAGGCTGAAACCCGCTTGGGTGCCACTGCCGGCTTTACTTACAACAAGGTTCACTTCGCTCAAAGCGATATTTTCCGCTCCGACTATATGCCCGGCGCTAACCTGGGTGTGATGGGCGAACTGATGATTCCCGGTGTGGGATTCGGTGTGGACGCGAGCCTGCTCTACTCGATGCGCAATGGCAAACTCCACTTCGAAGACAAGAAGGCGTGGTCGAGCATGGGCATCGGCGCGCAGACTGCCACTTTCCACTACATCGACATCCCCATCAACCTGAAATTCCGCTACCACAACCTCAATGGCCTGGAAAATACGTTTATGCCCATGGCATTTGCGGGTCCGGTGATTTCGGTGCTGGCGGGCCACAGCAAGTGTGCCGACCAGTTGAGTTACAGCAAGGTGGGGCTGAGCATTCAGATGGGCCTCGGCTGCGAACTCTTCGAGAAGGTGCAGGTGAAGGCGGGCTACCAGTTTGGCGTGGGTGCGGCTTGCAACACAAAACTGCTCGACGAACACACCGCCAAAAACCGCACATGGTTCCTCAATGCTACTTATTTCTTTAAGTAAAGAGAGCAAGGCTATAAAAAAATATCAAGGCATCCCAGAATTTTTGCTGGGATGCCTTTTTTTTCGTCGCCTCGCTTGCGGGGATGGTGGCTGCGAGGGAATCTATGGACACACGGGGCGCACGGTCTTACCGATTTTGCCGTGAAGGCAAGCACAAGCAGCATGAGCATGCTGAGCGTGATTTTGCGCATAAGGTTTTGAATTTTTAGGTTTTACTTTCGGTTTATGGCCACAAATTTAGCGAAAATAATTCCTCTTTTCAAGAACAAGGTGGCTTTTTTGATGGGCGGGGGCTTAGGCTTGCTTCGCTCGCCTTTTGGGGATGAGCAGCGGATGCTGCTCACACAGGGGGCGCTTTGTGGCTTGCCTTTTCCTGGGGGCGGGCTGCTTTGTGGCATGCTTTGCTAGCCTTTTCCTAGGGGCTGCTGGGGGGATAAAAGGAATGCGGGCGGCCTCTTTTTTTAGAGGTCGCCCGCAAAAAACGGTGTTTTTTAGAGGGATTCTGCTGTGTTTTGAATCACTCTTTTTGGGTTATGAAGTTTACTTCACGAGTTTGCTTGCTGCTTGGCTGCCGTCGGTGAAGGTAGTTACCACGAGGTTAACGCCCTTGAATGGAACGGCTGCTTCTTGGCCAGCCACGTTGTAGTACTTCACGCTAGAGATGGTCTTGGTGCCGTAGATGTCGGTAACGCCAGTCACTTCACCTGGGATGGTGATCACGCAAGAAGCAGATGCTTGCTGGTTGCGAGCGCTGGTAGCGGTGATGGTAACTTCGCGGTCAACGGCTGCCTTAGTCATGTTGTTTTCAGGCTTGATGGTCACGAAACCGGTCTTGTCGACAACTGCGATAGTTTCGTCGCTGCTGGTCCAGATCACATCCTTGCAGGTTGCTTCTGCTGGGAGCACTGTGGCTTCGAGTTGGAGTTCGGTTACGCCTGTAGGCATAGTGTACTCTTCGTAGTTGAGTGTTACGCTTTCAGGAAGCACTTCAGCGGTTGGGTTTTCGATAGTCACAACGCAAGTAGCGAAGATGTTAGGATTAGCGACACATTCAGCATAGATAGTTACTGTGCAAGGAGTACCTTCTGGCCAAGTTGCTTGCTTGATAGTGGTAACGAGGCCGTTTTCGTCAACGGTAGCGATGTTTTCGTTGCTGCTGATCCAGAGAACTTCGGTTTCGTCGGTGTCGGCTGGAGTAATGGTAGCAGTGAGTTGGAGAGTTTCACCACCGTTAGCCACTGTAGCAGTTTCCTTGTCGAGGGTGATACCAGTAGCGTGGATGATTGGGGTAGGCACGTAGGTAGCGCCACACACGCCATAAGCCTGAACGCCTTCTACAGCGTAGGTAACTACTGGTTGAGCATCAGCACTTACGATAGTCTTGATACCGCTCTTGTGGAGTGGGTCTTGAACGTTGAGTGCCACGCTACCAGCGATTGCTTCGTCGTCGCTTGCAGGAGCGATGTACGACCAGAATACGTTGGTGCCGTCGCCGTTGATTTGAGCCACGTTGGCGATTTCACCTGAGTCGGGAGCGCCTTCGAGTTTCACTGGGGCGTCGTCGATGAGTTGGCAATCAGAGATGGTGAGGAATTGGTTGCCTTCCACGTCTTTGCCTTCAGCGTCAACGAGTTTGTTGAGAGCGATGCGATAGATACCTGGTTTTGCACCGTAAGGATCCTTCTGCACGAACATGTAGTAGTAACCGTTTTCTTCATCGAGGTAAGCAGTCTTGATGATTACGTCCTTGAAGAGCACGTTGAATGGCTGAGTCTTGCCTGAGCCGCCTTCTGGATAGATGTCGCTATCGCGGAAACGAGTGAGGCCGAGACCGTTGAACTTAGTGGTGCGCCAGTAGATGCCCTTGCTGTCGCGAGCGAAGCCACCGGTGATAGCACCCCAAGAGAGGAGGTCGCCGTAGTAAGGCAGCCAGCCGTTCTGGAACAAGAATGGTTGTGAGCCATAGAGGCCGGTAGTGTCGGCATTGAGTTTGTGTACACCCACGTTGCGGTCGGCGATGTAGATGTTGTTGGTGGTCTTGTCGATTGTCATTGAGAATGGGTCTTCACTTGGCACGTAGCCCACGTTGTTGAGCACGGTCACGCGGTAGAAGATATCATTGGTGTTGTTCACGTAGAAGAGTTCACCGTCGCCCAGTGGTTGGTTAGGATCTTGGTAAGTGAACTTTTCACCTGCTACAGCCACGTAGATGCGGTTCTTGTAACTTTGGAGAGTGAGCGCGTGAGCACCAGTAGTGAACTTGGTGTCAACGATATTGCCTTCCACGTCTTTGTACATGAGTTTACCGTCGGTGGTAGCGAAGTAGAGACCGCTTGGGCAGCCGAGTGTAGAACCGCCAGTCTTGATAGTTGGGTCGGCCACGATGTTGAGGTATTGCCATTGAGCAGCGGCTTTGTATTTAGCCACGGCTGAGTTAGCAACTTTACATACTACGTTGCTCTGTGAAGCGTTGAACACGTTGGCAGCGAGTGCTGGAGTGTTGCCGTTGAGCACGCGGAGCGATTCGATAGTTGCAGGCACTGCACCTGGTTCCATGTAGTTGACGTTGGCGGGAAGTTCCATGCTCTTCAGCGCGGTGCAGTTGCCAAACGCGTCCTTCATGATGTTGGTGGCAGTGGTTGGGAGGGTTACGCTAGTGAGCGCAGCACAGTTGGCGCAAATACCTTGAGGAATTTCGTTGCGTCCGTCTTCAAATGCGATTGCTTCGAGGGCTGAGCCAGCGAAGATGTTGGCACCCACAGTCACATCGTTTTTGAGGGTGAAGTTCTTGATAGCGCTATAAGCGAAACCGTAGTTACCCACAGTTTGGAGTGCTGGGAATTCTACAGCAGCGGTAGGAGCGTAAGCCATACCGTAGTTGTCGATAGAGGTAACGGCAGCAAAAGCGTCGGTGCCCACTGTGCCTTGGTGGCCAGTGACGAGCAGACGATTGCCAGCAGCGTTAACGAGCACGCCGTTCACAACCTTGAAGGCGGTGTTGCCTTCAGCCACGTTGATGCCGGCGAGAGTAGCGATAGGAGCGAAAGCGGCTTGACCGATAGAGGTAACGCCTTCAGGAATAGAAATGCTAGTGATCTTGGTGCCGGCGAATGCTTGTGAACCGATGCTCTGGAGCGATGCGGGGAGCACGATGTCGCCTTGGAGGGCACTGTTTTGGAATGCTTGCGAATAGATGGTGGTAACGCTGGCGGGGAGGTTGAGCGCCTTCAAGCCAGTGTTGTAGAATGCGGTGATACCGATGGTGGTAACAGCATCGCCCATGCTCACGCTGGTGAGTTTCTTACAGCCGTTGAACACGCTGGTAGAAAGTTCGGTAACGGCCGAAGGGATGCTGATGCTTTCGAGTGAAGTACAGCCGCTGAACACGCTACCGCCAATGCTGGAAACCTTGTTGCCTTCAGCAAACACCACGTCGGTGAGGCCTGTACAGCCCTGGAGCATACCGTCGTTGAGGGTGGTGAATTCACCACCGAAGGTCACCTTCTTCAGGGTCTTGATGCCGCGGAAAGGCATGCTTGAACTGGTGCTTTGGTCGAGAGGACGGCCGAAGTAGATTTCTTCGATAGGGCTCTGAACCGATTCGCCCACTTTGCTGACAAAACTGAGAACGTTGATGGTCATTGGGTCGGCAGAGTCGGCAAAAGTGATCTTCTTAAGGCTGGTCATGCCACTCCAGTGAAGAGAAATGAACTTGGAAGCGCCAGTGCCTGTGGTCTTCAATGAAGCGGGCACGGTAACTTCGGTGATAGAAGCACAATCCTGGAGATAGCCGTTACCAATGCTGGTGGCAGTGGGTGGAGTAGGGTCGTTCTTCAGATTGATACAGCCCTTGAAGCAGTTACGGCCGATGGTAACGCAAGTGGCTGGCAGTTGCAGCGAGGTGAGTTCCTTACAGTCAACGAAAGCGTTGGCAGCGGTAGCAACCACGGTGTAGGTGGTGGTAGTGGTGACACCAGCACTAGAGGTGGTCGTAAGAGAGAATGTCTCGGGAATCACGATGTCGCCCTTGTAGAAAATGGTGTCGGGCTTGTAGGTGTAACGTGCTACGGTAGCCTTGGTGCCTGAGGTGGTGTAGTTGATACCGTTGACGGTGACAGAAGCAGCATTTGCTTCAGCCAGCGTGAACAGACCCACGAGGCCTAATAGCATTACACGCATCCATGAATTTGTAAACTTTTTCATGTTGTGAATGTAGTTTAGTTAGTAAATTAGTTAATTTATTGATTTGTTTTAATAGTTAATCAGTTTGTTGCGGGTAAGGGGCACATGCGCACTGGGCGCAGTTCACCAATCCAAGTACAAATATAGGTATTTTTTTCGTATGCGCATACATTAATTATAAGAAAAAACGAACTTGCTGCCAAAGTCCACGATTTTTTTTGCGTAGCGGAGGTTGCTTTTTTGCGGGGGGCTAGGCTTGCTTCGCTCGCCTTTTGGGGATTAGCCGTCAAAAACGGCTAAAACAGTGGCGCTTTGCTTGCCTTTTTCTAGGCTTGCTTCGCTTGCCTTTTGGGATCAGCCGCAAAAGCGGCTGACACGGGGGCGCTTTGCCTCGCTTGCCTTTTCCTTCGCGCGCCTTTTCCCTAGGGTGGGGGGCTTAGGCTTGCTTTGCTTGCTTTTTTTCTTGTGGGCTGTATTTGGAAATGTGGCGGCCAATCTGGGTGATTGGCCGCCACTATCTGAGGGAGAGGGGGAAGATTATTCGGTTTCGAGGAGGCGGAGGATGTAGTCGCACTTGGCTGTGTTGCCTAGGGTTTTTCCTTTGTCGCAGGAGAGTTTGATGCAGTCGTGCCACTCGCGGAGTTCGGTGATGCGGCTGCGGGTGAGTTTGATGACGATGTTGGATGGCTTGCATCCCGTTACGTCGCAGGTGAGGTAGGTGCCTATGCCGTAACTGTCGATCATGCGTCCGGCGGTGTAGCGGTGCAATTCGATGGCGCGGTCGAGGTTGAGGCCGTTGCTGTACACCACCTGCTTGGTGGCGGGGTCGATACCGAGCGATTTGTATTTCTCGATAATCTTTTCGAGTTGCTCCTCTTCCTTGCCGCTATCCACGCGCAAACCCTTGTACATCATGGCCATGCGCTTGGAGAGGTTGCTGAAGAACACCTTGTCGCCGAAGCAGTCGTAGAGGTAGATGCCGTTGTCGCCGTCGTATACGTCGCTGAACTTGCGCATCACATTGAAGTTGCACTCGAAGACACCCGTCACGTTTTCCTCAAACGACACCAGTTGGTGGCTCATGGTGCCGATGGGGATGAGGTCGTATTTCATGGCCAGATACACATTGCTCGTGCCGGTGAATGCGCCTTCCCAGGGGTGGAAAGTGCCGTCGGCATCGGTGTAGCCGCCCTTGGCGTATTCTTCCTTGAAGGTGCGCACCACCATATCCTGATGCGCCTTGGAGAAGCGTCGGCGCTGGCCGAAGTCGCTGATGGTGAGGCCTCCGCGCAGGGCCTTGCGTGCCTTTTCGCGGCTGCGTTCCTCTTCGAGGGCGGCATCGTAGCGGTCCACGTCGCCGTTGAGGATGTGGGTGAGTTCGCTGATGCATGAGAGGAGCACCATTTCCCACATGATGGTGGAGAACCACTTGCCCTTGATGGTGATGTGGAGTTCGCGGTTTTCGTCCTGGCTGATGCTCACTTCGGCGGGATTGAAGCGATAGCCGCGCAGCAGGGTGAAGAACCACAGCGGGAGGTAATACATCTTGCGGGTCATGAAGGCGATTTCCTCGTCGGTGATTTGCACGCTGGGCATGTAGTTCACCTGCTCTTGGAGCAACTCGGCGAAGCCCTCGGGATACTGGGTGTGGTTGCGGTCGAAGAAGGTGTATTCCACTTCGGCGCGGGGATATTTCTGGAGGATATAGTAGAGACACGAGAAGGTGTAGGCATCGTTGTCGGTGAGATGTGTGATGATCTGTTTCATTGCTAAATAGATAGTTTTGTAGTTTCTTTTATACTGTGGGCAGTGAGATGCCGCAGAGTTGGCGATAGAGGTTGAGGGCGTAGACGTCGGTCATGGCGCTGATGTGGTCGAGCACCGCCTGTATTTTTTCGAAACGGCTGGCG
>JAUNCU010000122.1 GCA_030526455.1 Bacteroidales bacterium
GCCTCGGAGAGGGTCGGTTATGGTAATAGCCCGAGTTTTCGGACAGCCTCCCCCTATCAAGATTATCGTCTTAACTTCTTTAACTTCTTGAAAAAACTTCCTGCAGAATCACCTTGGCGAAGTCGCTGGTGGTGTGGTCCATGATGCCGTAGAAGTCGGGTTCGTCGATGATTTCTGCATCGGCGCAGTCGCTGAAATTCATCTTGATGGCGCGCTTGAATTCGTCCATTTTCGCCAATGCCTCGTCGTGGCTGGTGAAGCGGTACTTGTCGTTTCCGCTCTCGCCGGCACTGTAGTATTCAAAATACACGATATAATTTTTCATGATGCAAAAATAGTGTTTTTCGGCCTTATCATGCCCTTTTTTCAAAAAAAATGCCAAGAATGGGTGCTTTTTCACATTCAAATTTTGAGTTATGCTCTATTTACTGTAATTTTACTTGTTAATTGGATAATTACGTAACGATGAAACGAAATATGAAGAAGTTTTTTGCTTTATTCTCTTTGCTGATGCTGGCATGTGCGCCCCTCGTGGGAAAGGCACAAACGGGCACTATGTTTGAATACCCCATTGCCCCCGATCCGTGCACCTCGCTTGAGAGCCGCTGCAACTACAGCACCGCACATTTCTGGTACATTTTTGATTTCCATAAACCCCTCAAGGCCGAAAACGACAGTGCCTTGATCACCACCTTCGTCGACTATCTGCAAATCATGCAGCAGGCCAATCGCAACGTGGCGAAGAGTTCGATTCGCTCGTTCATGAATCGCGCGCAGGCCAATCAGCCTAATTTCATGCGCATCATTCAGGCCGCTGAATATGTGCTTTACCTCACCCCTCAGCCACTGGTCGACGATGTGTACCTGTCGTTTCTGCAGTCGGCGGTTGAGGCCACTTGGATGAAGAAAGACGCCAAGGCGCATTACTCCAACCAGTATCGCATTATCACCAACACCAAACTCGGTGCCGAGATCAAGAACTTCAACGTCACCACTGCCGAGGGCAAGAAGATGAAGATATGCGACGTGCCTGTGGATTCGGCCGAAATCGTTTTGCTTTTCTTCACCAGCGACGGCACCAACAGCCAGTTTGCCCGCACGCGCATCGAAACCGACCTGGGCGTGAACGAACTGGTGGGGCAGGGCTACGCCAAGGTGATCAACGTATACGTGGGCGAAAATCCAAAGGAATTTTTGGCTGAAGCCTCGAAATATCCCAACTGGACCCTCGTGTCGACCAACGAAGATAAAGACCTCGACATTCGCATCCTTCCTTCTTTCATCGTGCTCGACAACAAGCACCGCGTGATGAACAAAAACCAGGATGTGGATGCGATTAAGAATGCGTTTAACCCATAACCAATAAGTTTTCACTCACATGAAAGTACCTAACGGAATAAAGAATTTCTTTATGTACAGTGCAGGGCACACCTACACTAATCTTTCACGTCTCTTTTTACGCCTGTTCATAGGCTTAATGTTTTGCTTGGTGGCGATTCGCCAAATCATCCATGTGAGCGAAATCGCTCCACAGTTTGACGGCATCCTTTCGCTGGAGTCGGAAATCTCTATTGTGGTGATTGCCATTGCCGAGTTGCTGTGTGCAGCCTTCGTGATGCTGGGTTTCTTGATGCGTGTGGCGCTGGTGCCATCTATCGCCATCATGGCCTATGCCGAATACCTGGTGTTCTCACCCAATGTGTCGCCCAATGTGTTTGCCTTCGCTCCGGGCTATCCTGTGATGTTCCTCGGCGTGTTCCTCTTCTTGCTCCTGGCTGGCCCGGGCAAGATTTCGGTCGACTACCTCATCGCGGTGAACATTGAGCGCAACAAGGAAGAAGACGAAGTGCTCGACAACGTATAAACAGATTTTTCACTACAAGCATATTATAACTGAAATATGAGTATAGCAGTATTGATTTCGGGTGGCGTGGATAGCGCTGTCGTGGTTCATAAGTTGAAGGAGGAAGGTCACGACGATCTTCAACTCTTCTACATACGCATAGGCATGGACAACGACGAGGGCGACTGCGCAGCCGAAGAGGATATTGAAATGTGCACCCTGATAGCCAAGAAATACGGCCTGCCGCTGGAGGTGGTGTCGCTGCATCAGGAATACTGGGACAACGTGATGGAATATGCCCTGCGCACCGTGAAGCAGGGGCTCACGCCTAACCCCGACATGATGTGCAACCGCATGATTAAGTTTGGCTACTTTGAAGAGCGCTGGGGCAAGGATTTCGACATGACCGCCACCGGCCACTACGCCAATACCGCCTTCGTGGGCGATACCAAATATCTGGCCATGGCTGTGGATCCCGTTAAGGACCAGACCGACTTCCTGGCGCAAATCACCTACGACCAACTCAAGCACCTCATGTTTCCCATTGGCAACATTCCCAAGGAAGACGTGCGCAAGATTGCACAGGAGGTGCACATGCCCAATGCCTATCGCAAGGACAGCCAGGGCATCTGCTTCCTTGGCCAAATCAACTATAACGACTTCATTCGCCGCCATCTGGGCGTGAAGAAGGGCCCGATTATTGAAATAGAGACGGGTCGCAAACTCGGCGAGCACAATGGCTTTTGGTTTCACACCATCGGTCAGCGCAAAGGCCTCGGCCTGAGCGGCGGTCCGTGGTATGTGGTGAAGAAGAATGTGCACGACAATGTGATTTACGTGAGCAACGGCTACGGCACTGCCAAGCAATATGGCAAGGTGCTCCACCTCGATGAGATGCACTTCATCTCGGGTAACCCGTGGGGCGACACCACCGAGCCGGTCGACATCCTGTTCAAGAACCGCCACACGCCCATCCTCACCAAGGCGAAGTTCACCCATCTGCACGATGGCGAGTGGGTGATCGAGAGCGAAAACGATGTGCAAGGCATCGCTCCAGGGCAGTTTGCCGTGATATACGATGCCCAAGGCCACCTCTGCTATGGCAGTGGTGTGATCACGGGCCAGAAAGTGGAATAACAATATGAATTCTTAACTACAAGATATGGACAAGGTAGAACTGAAAGTGATGGGTATTACCTACAACCCCGTGCAGAGCGGCGCCTACGCCTTGCTGCTGCGCGAGGTGAACGGGCCACACCGCATCCCCATCGTGGTGGGGCTGCCCGAGGCGCAGTCCATAGCCATGAGGCTGGAGAATTCAATCCCGCCGCGTCCGCTGTCGCACGATTTGATGATCAGCATGATGCACGCCTATGGCATTTCGCTCGAAGAGGTGTATATCTACAAGTTTAGCGAGGGGGTGTTCATGAGCGAACTCAAACTCAACAATGGCGAGCGCGAAATCAGCCTCGACTCGCGCACGAGCGATGCCATCGCCCTTGCCCTGCGCACCGGTGCACCCATCTACACCACTGCCGACATTGTGAAGAAGACGGGCATCTATATGGAAGAAAACACCGACAGCCCCATCGTGCACAAGAAGGCGCGCCGCCTCGACGACATGAGCGTGGAAGAACTGGAGCGCCGCATGCAGCGCTACGCCGAGCAGGAGGAATATGAACTGGCGGCCGAAATTCAGGCGCTCATCAAAAAGAAAAACTCCTCAGTGATTGATAACGAAACTAAATAACATAAAACATAGACAAAATGAACAACTTAAAGTTTAGACTTATCGTGATGAACTTCCTGCAGTTTGCCGTGTGGGGAGCGTATCTTACTTGTATGGGCAACTACCTCGGACGCGCTGGCATGGGTGCCGAAATCTCATGGTTCTACGCCATCCAGGGCATCGTATCAATCTTCATGCCTGCACTGATGGGTATTGTGGCCGACAAATGGGTGCAGCCACAGCGCTTGCTCGGCATTTGCCACTTGGTGGCTGGTGCGGCCATGATTTCGCTCTTCATGATGGGCCAGGGCGCAGCAGAGCCCGATAAGGCCATGTTCATCGCCACTTATACGCTGAGTGTGGCGTTCTATATGCCCACGCTCGCCCTCTCTAACACCGCCGCCTTCACTATCCTGAAGGATAACGGGCTGGATACGGTGAAAGACTTCCCGCCCATCCGTGTGTTTGGCACCGTGGGCTTCATTGCCACTATGTGGTTTGTGAACTGCGCTACTTGGAGCGACGGCTCGCTCGGCTTCACCCTTGGCGAGAATGCCACAAAGTTCCAACTCACTCACTTCCAGTTCCTCGTTTCGGGCGTGCTGGGTGTGCTGCTCTTCGCCTACTGCCTCACTTTGCCACAGTGCAAGATCGTGAGAAAAGAAGGTCAGAGCCTGGTTCAGCAACTCGGTCTCGACGCGTTCAAACTCTTCAAGCAAAAGAAGATGGCGCTGTTCTTTATCTTCTCAATGCTGCTGGGTATGTCGCTGCAGGTGACCAACGGCTTTGCCACTCCATTCCTCACCAGTTTCCAAGGCTCTACCGATCCTGAAATCGCCAACTCATTTGCGGCCCACAACGCCACCATGCTTGTGTCGCTTTCACAGGTGGCTGAAGCGCTCTGCATCCTCCTCATCCCTTACTTCCTGCGCAAGTTTGGCATCAAGATTGTGATGCTCATCGCCATGTTTGCATGGGTGTTCCGCTTCGGCTTCTTCGGCGTGGGTAGCCCATCGTTCCCCGGTGTGCTTCTCTTCGTGCTCTCTTGCGTGGTCTATGGTGTGGCATTCGACTTCTTCAACGTGTCGGGCGGTCTGTTCGTCGACAAGGAATGCGACCCCAGCACCCGTGCTTCGGGTCAAGGCTTGTTCATGCTCATGACCAACGGCCTCGGCGCCACCATCGGTACACTTGCTGCCGGCGAAATCGTGAACCACTTCTGCTCGTGGAACGACGACGGCTTCCTGATGGAAGTGGCCCCAGGCGGATGGCAGAACGCATGGTTCATCTTCGCAGGCTTCGCCCTGGTAGTAGCCATCGCGTTCATGTTCCTCTTTAAGTACAAACACGTGCCCGAAGAGAAATAATTAAACGAAAAAGGCCGCCAACGGTCTAATTTCTAACATCCAATCTCTAATTTCTAACATCTAATTTCAAACAAGAAATATGCATCGCTTCTACGACCCCAATATCGCCACCACGCTTCAACTCTCCGAGGAAGAGTCGAAGCACTGTGTGCGTGTGCTGAGGCTGAGCGAAGGCGACGAGATTGAGGTGGTGGATGGCAAGGGCATGCTCTACAAGTGCAAGATTGCGATGGCGCATCCTAAGCGCTGCGCCGTAAGCATCGAGCAGGAAGTGCATTGCCCGCCTCACTGGGGGCACCAAATCGTGCTCTGCGTGGCGCCCACCAAGAATCTCGACCGCATGGAGGATATGGCCGACCGCGTGGCTGAGATGGGCGTCGACCGCATCATTCCGCTGCTGTGCCGCAATAGCGAGCGCAAGGTGCTCAAGACCGAGCGCATCCAGAAGATTCTGGTTTCGGCCATGAAGCAGTCGCTCAAGGCGCAGTTGCCCCAACTGGACGAACTCACGCCGTTTAAGCAACTGATGTCGATGCCTTTCGAGGGCAACAAATTCATTGCCTACTGCGACATGATGCTTCCGCGCGAGCAGCGACGCCTCCTCAGCAAGGAGTACAAGCCAGGCGCCGACACCATGATCGTCATCGGCCCCGAAGGCGATTTCAGCCCCGAGGAGGTGGCGATGGCCCTGGAGGCTGGCTTTGTGCCCGTCTCGCTCGGCGAAAGCCGCCTGCGCACCGAAACGGCTGGCATGTTTGCTGTGGCCACCTGCCATGCGCTGGATATGAATGTTGAAAAATAATTGACGAATAAATTGATTTATAATATTAAATATGATAATTGACCAACTGAAATCTTCGCCATCAGGCAATTTCTTTCTGCTCGCGGGTCCCTGCGTGATAGAAGGGGAGGAGATGGCGCTGGAAATTGCCGAAAAGGCGGTGGCTATCACCCAGCGACTGGGCATCCCCTATGTGTTCAAGGGCAGTTACCGCAAGGCGAATCGTTCGCGCATCGACTCTTTCACGGGCATCGGCGACGAGAAAGCACTGAAAATTCTGCACAAGGTGCGCGACACCTTCGGTGTGCCTGTCGTTACCGATATTCACACCGCTGAAGAGGCCGCCATGGCCGCTGAATATGTGGATGTGCTCCAAATTCCCGCTTTCCTTTGCCGCCAGACCGATTTGCTCGTGGCAGCGGCTCGCACTGGCCGCATGGTGAACATCAAGAAGGGCCAATTCCTTTCGCCCGAAGCCATGCAATTTGCCGTGCAGAAGGTTAGCGACGCGGGCAATGCCGACGTGGCCATCACCGAGCGCGGCACCACTTTCGGCTATCAGGATCTCATTGTCGACTACCGTGGCATCCCCACCATGCGTGAGTTTGCGCCGGTGATTGTCGACATCACCCATTCGCTCCAGCAACCCAACCAGAGCGCGGGCGTGACGGGCGGACGCCCCGACCTTATCGAGACGGTGGCGCGTGCCGCCATTGCCGCAGGGGCCGACGGTCTGTTTATCGAAACCCACCAGAATCCTGCCGTGGCAAAGAGCGATGGCGCCAATATGCTTCGCCTCGACCTGCTCGAAGGACTCCTCGAGCGCCTCTCGGTGCTGAAGCAGGCCGTGAATCAAATTGATAATATTAAATAACACAATAGTAAATATGACAAACATCAAGTATCTTTTTCTCTCCCTTGCACTCTTTGCTTGCGGACTGAATGCTGTGGCACAAACTGCCGACGAGGATGCCATCCTGAAGCGTAAAATCAACGACGCTGTGATGAGGGTTTACAACGAGCAACTTGATAAAGAACCTGGCGACTACGCCACTCGATTTGCGCGTGCTTACCAGTTCTTCAACAATAGCCAGGTCGACGAAGCGCTTGCCGACATCTCGCAGACGATCACCGATTGTCCCGAGAAAGAACGCGAAGTGCTCTACGACGCGCTGCTGCTCCGTGCCAAAATCTACGACAAGAAGGGCGAACTCGACAACGAATTTGCCGACCTTAAGCGTGCTTTTGCTATCAATTCTACCAACCCCAATGTGGTGGACATGATTGCGAAACTGGCGCTCAAGCGTGGTGATTATCCCACAGCCGAAACTAATTTCAACGCCATCCTGCGCATGTCGCCACAAAACTACGACGCCCTCTACGGCCTCGCACGTGTGGCTGCCAAGACCAACGACTATGCCAAGGCACAGGAATACTGCGACCGCGCTGTGAAACTCTTCCCCACCGAGCCTCAGGTGTACATCAACCGCGCCGACGTGTTCAACATGCTCGGCCAGTATAAGGTGGCAGCACAAGACATCATCTTGGCCATGAGTGTGGGCAACGACGAAAGCAAGGCCATCAGCGCGCTGGTGAACATGAGCGATGAGCATTACGACGACGTGATGAACGCCCTCCAGAACTCTATCGACAATGCCCCATCGGTGGGCACGTTCTACTACCTGCGCTATTCTATCGCCCTGCGCCACCTCCACTACGGCCAGGCGCTGCGCGATATCAAGCAAATCATCAGCAAGAATATCTTCGACGATTATTCAATCTACTACGATGCAGCAAAGTGCCAGTTTGAACTCGGCCAGTTCGACCCCGCATTGGTCAACATCGACAAGGCGCTTTCTAAGAGCCCCAGCGACATGCCATCGCTCGTGCTCAAGGCTCGCATCATGGAGCACCAGGGTGCCGGCAAGAACTACGATGCTGCCCTCGGCGTGCTCACCCGTGCATCGCGCCTCAACCCCAACGATGCCTCACTGCTTCTCGCTAAGGCTCGCATCTTCCTCGCTCAGCGCAAGCAACCCGAGGCGCTCGAATGCCTCAACAAACTCATTGCGGCCGAACCCACCAACAACGAAGCACTCCTGCTTCGCGGATGGCTCTACAAATACCGCATGCGCAACGCTGAGGCCGCTCTCGCCGACTTCGGCATGATGCTCAACAACGGCAGCGACATGACCAGCCTCAAGGGTTTCGCACTCCACGAACTCGGCCGTGAAGAAGAAGCCAGAAAATGGGCTCAGGACAACATCATGACCACTTCGCTCCCAGGCGGCGAAGCCTACGCCATCGCATCGGCTCTGCTCTCCGACATTGGCGACAACGATCAGGCTCTCCGCTACCTCGAAAGCGCCCTCGCCAACGGCTACGGCAGCCTCTACGAAGTGAACATGAGCGAAGAACCCTACGTCAACCTGAAACTCGTGCGCCGTCACGCCGATTTCAAAATGATGGTAGACCGCTACAGCCGCAACTTCACCGAACACGAATAATCCTTCCTCCAAGAAGCATTACTCCAAATAAACAAACTCTCCTCCCACACCAATAGGGCAGGAGAGTTTTGCTATTATATATGGGTCAATGTTCTCTAAAGCCGCAGATTATGCCAGCTGAGCCCAACGTAGCATGTGGTAGGGGAAAACATGCGCCCTATGGTAGGGACGCGATACATCGCGTCCGCGCCAGGCGATGGGGATTATTTTTGATAACCAACCGATGACGTGTTGGGCAAAATTTAGCGTTTCTACCATCCGTCTTACGGGTGCCAATCCGAAAAAAAACAAAAAAATACCAGTTCATGCAAAAAAAAACTGGTCAACTACCCATCTCCATCGGCACCGGTTTATTGTGGAAATTCAGGCTGAGAGGGCAATTTTAGGGTGGATTTGGGCGATTTTGGGTGTTTTTTTGAAAAAAATGCAGTTTTTTTTGAAAAAAGTGCCGGAAAAGTTTGCAGATTCAAAAA
>JAUNCU010000123.1 GCA_030526455.1 Bacteroidales bacterium
CTATTTCGGCAGCGGCTTCATCTTTATTTTCCACTGCGGCTGTTTCCTCGCCTTCAGAATCGCTCTTTCCCGAGCAAGCGCCTGCCGTGCACGCCAGCATCAGTCCTGCCGTGGCAAGAAGAATGTATTTTCTAGTTTTCATATAATTTAATGTAGTTTGGCGTTAATGTTTAGCGAAAGCAAATTTACTTTAGGGTGGGCAATTCAGCAAATTTTTCAATTACTTTTTTGTAATTTTGCATTCGTGATGTAGTTTTTCAGCAAAGGCTGCGTCTATTAGGCAAACAATGGTTAGTAAAACAATCTAAATTTTTAATATGAAAACGATTAAGAAAATCACAATGGTGGCAACTGTGGCTCTCGCAGCCATGAGTGCCAATGCACAAGCCCCCGTTCACGGTGTGAACAAGGCCGACATGGACATGAGTGTTCGCCCTGGCGACAATTTCTTCCAGTATGCTGGTGGTGGCTGGCTCAAGGCCAACCCCATGAAGCCTGAATTCTCAAGTTACGGCGTGTTTAACGAACTGGCCGAAACCAACCGCAAGCAAATTCTCGAACTCTTCGAAAACCTCTCGAAGGAAAAACACGAATTTGGCACCGTGGGCCAGAAGGTGGCCGACCTCTACAATATGGCAATGGACAGCGTTCGCCTCAACCGCGAAGGCGCTGCTCCTCTGCAAGCCGACCTCGCCAAGGTGAAGGCTTTCACCAGAAAAGGCGACCTCACCGCCTTCATCGCTAATCAGCACATGTATCACGGCAACCCATTCTTCGGCATCGGTGTTTCTACCGACTTGAAGAACAGCGACATGAACGTGATGTGGCTTGAAGGCGGCACATCGGGCATGCCCGACCGCGACTACTATCTCAACACCGACGACGACAGCCGCAAGAAGCAAGAAGCCTACCGCGCTTTCCTGGTAAAGGTGTTCGAATTGAGTGGCTACAAAAAGAAAGAGGCCGAACGCGCTGCCAAGACTATCTACAAGATTGAATACCAATTTGCAGAGGCAAAGATGACCCGCGCTGAAGCCCGCGATATGAGCAAACTCTATAACATCTACACCATCGAGATGCTCCAGAAAGACTTCCCCGCCATCGACTGGGCTAGATACTTCGAGTTGATGGGTGTGAAGGGAGTGAAGCAGGTGATCCTCACCCAGCCTAAGGTGATGACTGTGGCTCAAAACCTCATGGGGTCGCTCTCCGAACAGGAAGTGAAGGACTACGTGGCTGGCACCATTATCAAGGGCGCCACCGGCGTGCTGAGCGACGATTTCACCAAGGCAAGTTTCGACTTCTACGGCCGTGTGCTCAACGGACAGAAGGAACAGAAACCTCGCTGGAAACGCGCACTCAACTTCCCCAACAGCATGCTCGGCGAAGCAGTGGGCGAACTCTATGTGAACAAATACTTCGCCGGCGAAAGCAAGGCTAAGATGCTCAAGATTATCGAAAATCTGCGCAAGGCACTCGCTGCACGCATCGCAGGCCTCACCTGGATGAGCGACAGCACCAAGATCAACGCCCTCGTGAAACTCAACTCGTTCACCCCTAAGGTGGGCTACCCCGACAAGTGGCGCGACTACAGCCGCTTGACCATCGACCCAGCCAAGTCGCTCTACGACAACGTGAACGCCGCTGCCTATGTGGAAACACTGCGTAACCTCGAAAAATTCGGCAAACCAGTAGACAAGACTGAATGGGGCATGACTCCTCAGACTGTGAACGCCTACTACAACCCCACCACCAACGAAATCTGCTTCCCAGCAGCCATTCTGCAAGCACCTTTCTTCGACGTGGATGCCGACGATGCTACCAACTACGGTGCCATCGGCGTGGTGATCGGCCACGAAATGACTCACGGCTTCGACGACCAAGGCCGCAACTTCAACGCAGCCGGCAACATGGTGGACTGGTGGACTCCTGGCGACAGCGAACGCTTTAAAGCCGCTGCACAGAAACTGGTGGAACAGTTCAACGAAATCACCGTGGTGGGCGACCTCAAGGCTAACGGCCAACTCACCCTGGGCGAAAACATCGCCGACCAAGGTGGCCTTCGCGTGGCTTACGACGCGTTCAAGACCACGCTGCAATACCAGCAAGCCAAGGAAATCGACGGCTTCACCCCCACCCAGCGCTTCTACCTGAGTTACGGCCGCATCTGGGCTGAACACAACACCGACGAGGCCATCTACCAGCAAACCAAGAGCGATCCTCACTCAATGGGTATCAACCGCGTGAACGCTACACTGCGCAACATCGACACTTGGTATGAAGCCTTCGGTGTGAAGAAGGGCGACAAGATGTGGCTCGCTCCTGAAAACCGCGCTATCATCTGGTAACGAACGTATTACGACATTATTTCTGTTTCAATTTTAATGATTGCTGTAGGGACGATGCCCACCACAAAGGGCAGCCGTCCCTACACTTATGAAAAAGATGAACAAAAGTTTTTACTATATCTCAGCCGCTTTCGCCCTGCTGATGGTGGGCGGCAACTCCTGTGGAAAAAGCGCCGAAGAAAAGGCCGCTCAAGCCAAGCAGGATTCCATCGACTCGGTACACCGCGCCGACTCCGTCTTTGAAGCACAGACGCAGCACATGCTCGACCTCGACACCTTCATCGACAAGCGCTCCGACAGCATTCATAACCCACAAAAGTACGCTCCCGTCATGGATCTCGACAAGGACGCAGAAGGCTTCGTGAACCAAGTGATGGAAGGCTACGTGCGCGCCCTCAACCGCGGCGCCAACGTGAGCACACACATCGGAGGCGACGTCACCAACAAAGTGCTCAGCCAACTCACCGACCTCAACGGCGGCCCATCGCAAGCCACCGACGCCGACGGCAACCGCGTGCGCTACGAATTGAAATCGGTGAAAGACGCCGGCAACCACTGGTTCACCGTAACCTGGACCCGCGGTCAAGAAACCCTCACCACCAAGGTAAGAGTAGCCAAAAACGGCCCCAAAAAACTCCGCATCGAAGAGATGAAGTGAGACAGGTGAAGGCTAGATACTTAGAGCAGAAGTAGAGAACCGACGAGAGCCAAGCCGTCGGAGACGGCTAATTATGCGAAACGCCATGCAAGCGAAGGACGTTGCGCAGCAACGGCCGAGCGCGGCTTGGCGACCGGGGAACCGTCCCTCCCACGAGCCTCGGAGAGGGTCGATTGTGGTAATAGCAAAGTGAAAATTGACTATTGCCCCAAAAACTACTATATTTGCAAATAAAAAAACTGCACACTATGAGCCGAGTAAATGCCATTTACCACATCGTAATCAACACGAAAAATCGCCAGATGACCATCAGGAATGATCATCGAGAGGACTTGTACCGATTAATCTGGAAGATTATCAAAAATCACAACTGCGTACTTTATCGCATCAATGGGATGCCCAACCACTTGCATATACTCCTAGATTTAAAGCCCACAATAGCATTGTCTGACCTCGTCAGGGAAATCAAATAGGCAAGCAGTGAGTTTGCCCGCACATGCGGATTTTTTCCAGAGTGGGACGGATGGGGAAAAGAATATGCTGCGTTTTCGGTATCGTATGAGTCGCGGGAATCCGTCATCGAATATATCAAGGGCCAGCAAGAGCACCATGCCGAAGACACCTTCGAAGAGGAATTCAAAATCCTGGCTCAAAAGAACGGAATCACTTGGAGCGAGTATTTACTGACCTGATTTTCATTGGTTGCTACCACAATCGACCCTCTCCGAGGCTCAATCATTGAGCGACGTTAGTCACCAAGCCGCGCTCGCGAATTGCTGCGCAATTCACTCGCTTGCATGGTGTTTCGCATAATTTGCCGTCTCCGACGGCGGCGGGTGAACGCCTGGCATGGTCGTAGTTCTTGAATTTATGGGCAGGCTGTATATATGTGAGCATTTGCACTGAGCCCAATAATACCGAAAATAATTCGGGCGCACCGTTTTTGCTTGGTGCGCCCGAATTCTGTATCAGTATAATAGCCTTTGTGAGGGCTGCTATTATGGTTTTGCTTCGTAGTAAGGGATGCCCTTGAGTTTGATGTCGAACACCAGGGTTGAGTAGCCCTTGATTGAGCCGTAGTCGTAGGTGCCGTAGCCTTGGTTGTAAGGAATCACCACGCGGCAACTGTCGCCAATGTGCATACGGGTGATGGCGATGCCCCATCCGCTAATCACGCTTGAGAAATTAGTGCGGAAGATACTGTCGCCATAGGCTTGCGTGAGGTTGAAGGATGAGTCGGCTGGCGTTCCGTCGTACATGGTGAGGCGGTACTTCACGTCCACAGTAGAGGTGTAGAGTGGCGAGAGATTCTTCTCGGTGGTCTTGGGGTCGTTAAACCAGTGCATCAGCACCTGGGCATTAGGATCCCAAGGGGCAATCACCACCTTGTAGAAGGCGCTGCCGTCCTTGTCCTTCAGTTGCGATTGCTCCTGGTAGAATTTCAGGTTAGCGTCGCGCCAAGCCGTGTCCACGTTAGCGTCATCACCCATGCAGGAGGTGAAAAGCGAACTGGCCACCAAGAGCATCATTAAATATAAAGGAAATTTCTTCATTATCGGTAACTTAAGAAATGATGTGATTACACGAGTTTCTTCAACAGGCTGTTGAGGCTACATTCCTTGCTGATGATAGCGTGAAGTTCCTCAATCGACACACGCTGCTGCTCCATGGTTTCGCGGTCGCGAATGGTGACGGTGTTGTCTTCGAGGGTCTGGCCATCCACGGTGATACAGTAAGGAGTACCGATGGCGTCCATGCGGCGATAGCGCTTACCCACAGAGTCTTTCTCGTCGTAGCGGCAAGCGAAGTCGAATTTCAGCAGGTTCATGATTTCGTGAGCCTTTTCGGGCAGACCGTCCTTCTTCACCAGTGGGAGGATAGCGCACTTCACTGGAGCGAGAGCCTTTGGCAAGTGGAGCACCACGCGGGTGTCGCCACCTTCAAGCGCCTGCTCTTCGTAACTTGAGCAGAGCACAGAGAGGAACATGCGGTCCACACCGATCGAAGTTTCGATCACGTAAGGAGTGTAACTCTTGTTGAGTTCGGGGTCGAAGTATTGGATTTTCTTCTTAGAGAATTTTTCGTGCTGGCTGAGGTCGAAGTCGGTGCGGCTGTGAATACCTTCCACTTCCTTGAAGCCGAATGGCATCTTGAATTCGATGTCGGTAGCGGCATTAGCATAGTGAGCGAGTTTTTCGTGATCGTGGTAGCGATACTTTTCGTCGCCCATGCCCAGAGCCTTGTGCCACTTGAGGCGGAATTCCTTCCAAGTCTTGAACCACTCGAGTTCTTCACCTGGGCGCACGAAGAATTGCATTTCCATCTGTTCGAATTCGCGCATGCGGAAGATGAACTGGCGAGCCACGATTTCGTTACGGAAAGCCTTACCGATTTGTGCGATACCGAATGGGATGCGCATGCGGCCGGTCTTTTGCACGTTGAGGAAGTTCACGAAGATACCTTGCGCGGTTTCGGGGCGCAGATACACGTTCATGGTAGAATCGGCGCTTGAGCCCATCTCGGTCTTGAACATGAGGTTGAACTGACGCACGTCGGTCCAGTTCTTGGTGCCAGAGATTGGGTCGACGATGCCGTAGTCTTCAATGATTTGGCGAAGTTCCTTCAGGTCGTTGGCGTTCATCGCGTCGCTGAAGCGCTGGTGCAGTTCGTCGCGCTTCTTAGCGTTTTCGAGCACACGAGGATTGGTTTGGCGGAACATGGCCTCGTCGAAACTTTCGCCGAAGCGCTTTGCTGCCTTTTCCACTTCCTTGTTGATTTTCTCTTCTATTTTTGCGATTTCGTCTTCAATGAGCACATCGGCGCGGTAGCGCTTCTTTGAGTCGCGGTTGTCAACCAATGGGTCGTTGAATGCGTCAACGTGGCCACTGGCCTTCCAGATGGTGGGGTGCATGAAGATAGCCGAGTCGATGCCCACGATGTTTTCGTGCAGCAGGGTCATCGCTTCCCACCAGTAGCGCTTGATGTTGTTTTTCATTTCCACGCCGTTCTGGCCATAGTCGTAAACAGCACCGAGGCCATCGTAGATTTCACTTGAAGGGAACACGAAACCATACTCTTTAGCGTGTGATACAATTTTCTTGAAAACGTCTTCTTGTTTTGCCATAATTTTAATGAAATTTGTTTTGTTGCCGGACCCGGGTAGCCGGGCTAAACTAATTATTTTTATTTGCATAGCGGCACCTTGCCGCCATTAACCCACAAAGTTACACCAAAATCGCCGAACAGCCAATTTCCCAGCCGCCTTTTTCGCTCCACATTGGTAATATTTAACTATTCGCGTGGGCGGTTCACTGCATGATGGTGATGAGGATGGGCAGCGGGATGGGGGCGTCGAAGGTGAGCAGAATGTCGTTGTAGTAGGTGTGCGCGCCGCGGTAGAGGTGCTTGCCGTCGTAGGAATAGAGTATCTTGTCGTAGTAGGTGTAGTAGCCACGGAATATGTGCTGCCCGTCGGTAGCGAAAAGCACGCTGTTCATGTAGGGATGGGTGCCTTTGTAGAGGCGCTCACCATCCCAGGTGTAGAGCACCTTGTCGTAGTAGGTGTAGGGGCCGCGGTACACGTGCTTGCCATCGTAGGTGTAGAGTATCTTATTGTAATAGGCATTCGCCCCCTGGTAGAGGTGCTTGCCGTCCCAGGTGTAGAGAATGTCGTTGTAATAAGTGTTCTTGCCTTTGTAGATGTGGGTGGCTGCCATAGCGGCGAAAGCCATCATGCAAGCGAAAAATGAGAGGACTGTTCTGCGCATAATTCCTTAGGTCTTTATGATTTACGCCACAAATTTAAGAAATAATAGTTAATGCGCCAAATGATTGTAATATCGGCGATTATTCGTAACTTTGTAGCAACTATTAGTGATGAGTGGAATCTGAAAATCCACATAAATGGGGATTTCTCGCCCCAAAATTTCGCCCTAACTTTGCAGCATGAAAAAGAGATACATTTTTGCAGCGATTCTTATGACGATGGCGCAGTGCATTTGCGCTCAAAACGACACAATACCGGCGCTGGAATTTGGCGCCGAACTCGACACCGAAGTGGAAACCGACTTCGGCCACCGTGTGGCGTGGGTGAACTATCTGCGATTCGACCTGCAGTGGAACATCAACCGCCACCACAGCCTGCAAGTGGCCACACAGCACCTATACAGCCTCGGCGACGATCCGGTGGTGGAAGAATTGCAGCTTTTCTCCAACATACGCGACGAGAACACCCCTATCGCCCTGGCGAAACTGGGCTACAACTACTTTACCAACCTGGGCGAGGACGCCTCGCTGAGCGCCTTCGTGGGCGTGCGCACCGAGAACGAAGACTACTTCTGCTCGCCGCTCACCTCGTTTTTCCTCAACAGCAGCGACGGCATCTTCCCCACTGCCGCCAACAACTGCCCGCTGCCCAACTACATGCTGGCGGCCATGGGCGTGCACTTTGAATTCAGTTACCGCAACTTCACTTTCAAAAACTCTCTCTACAACGGCGAGGCGGGCAAAACCACCGATGGCCGCGCATTCCGCATCAATCCCGGGGAGGATGGTGTGGTGAATATGACCCAATTCACCTTGAGCAGAGCCGGCAAGATGCCGTTCCACTACGACCTGGGCGGACTCTATCACTCCAAGGTAGGCACCGGCGCACTATGGCTGCTGGGCGAACAAGCAGTGGCCACCGCTGGGCCTTGCACCATATCGCTGCTGGGCCAACTCTCGTGGGCTTTTGGCAACGATCTGCAGTCGAAAGACTACCAGGGACTTGGCATCGTTTTCGACACCGAAGAGCGCCTGCCTATGTCGAAATTCGGCATCATGTGGCACCGGGCAAACTTCAACGTGGGCGTAGAGCAAAGCGTGGAAGTGACGGCTAATTTCAACGTCATCGACCACCTGTCGATTCAGCCATCAGCACAATATATTTCAGGCGTTTACGAAAAAAGAATGGCAGGCATTCTGCGCGCCGTGGTAGAATTTTAACGCATTTGCTTTTCTTGTAGCGAAAAAAGATTCATCTTTGTAAGATTTTTCGTATCTTTGTAAATTACAACAAAGAGATTCGCTATGAGCAAATTCAGATATCCCGTAGACACCGACCAGTTCCAGATCATCAGAGAGGAAGGTCTTTTGTATGTCGATAAAACCGAGTTAATGCACAAACTCGTGAAACAATATCGATACGTGTTCCTGGCGCGGCCTCGCCGCTTCGGCAAGTCGCTGCTGTGCAATACCCTGAAGGCTTATTTCCAGGGGCAGAAGGAACTGTTTGAAGGGCTGAAGGTGGCTGAATTGGAAACGGAGTGGAAAAAGTATCCTGTGCTGCATTTCGACATGAGCATCATGCGCAACAGTTCTTCTATTGAAGGATACCGCGAAGCGCTTTCCGACATGCTTGGTCAATACGAAAAGCAATACGGCATCGTTAACGAAGCCAATGAACCTGGCACGCGTTTCCACCAACTCCTTCGCCATATCCACGACACGCTGCATTTGCAATCAGTCGTCATCATCGATGAATATGACACTCCACTGATGCGTAATCTCTATAATGAGGAACTGCTTCTTGAATTACGCACCTTGCTCCGCGGCTTCTACCAGACGGTAAAACTCGATGGTGCCTACCTTCGTTTTGTGTTCATCACTGGCATCACTAAATTTTCACAAGTCAGCATCT
>JAUNCU010000124.1 GCA_030526455.1 Bacteroidales bacterium
ACCTTATTCTACGTTTTGACACATCCCCCTACCAAGTTATTGGAAAACGGAAGGTGTCGCTTTTTGGGCGGCACCTTCCGTGGTTTGCTATTTTCAAGCCCCTTTGGGGAAATTACTTGAGCATGCGCTGGAGGAGTTCGGGCTCGTTGGTGGTGATGAAGTCGATACCGTTGTCGATACACCACTGGAGGTCGTCTTTCTTGTTCACGGTCCAGGCGTTGGTCTTCAAGCCCAGTTCGTGGCATTCCTTGATCCACTCAGGATGATTCATGAACACCTTGTAGTGGTAGTCCATGCCGGCAGCGCCGATTTCCTTGAGTTTCTTGGGAGGCATTTCGCCGTTGAGGTAGTAAACCTCGGTGCCCTTAGGCGCGTACTTGAGGAGTTCGCACATGGCATTTGGCGAGAAGGTGATGTAGGTGACGCGGTTTTCGAGTTCGTAGTGCTTCACCAGGGCGAGCGCCTTCATCACGCACATCGACTCCTGAATGAGGTCGGCGTGAGGCTTCACTTCGAGCACCACCTGAATATTGGGGCGCTTTGTGAACTCGGTGAGATACTGGTCGAGGGTGCTGATGTATTCACCATTGGGCAGTTTCTGGCCAGCCACATCCTTAGCGAGCGACTTTTGGATTTCCACGCCGTTCACTGTGGGGTCGTGGTTCACGAAAATCTGGCCGTCTTTGCTCATCCAGATGTCGAATTCCGAGCCCCAGGCGTGGATAGAATCGGCCTTGCAGAGGCTGCGGATAGAGTTTTGCGAAGAGATGGTGGCAGTTTCGGCCTTGATGCCCTTGCCATGCTTCCAGTAGCCGCGGTGAGCCACCACGAGAGGCTTTTGAGCCACTGCTGCGAGGCTCATCAGAGCCGCCGCTGCGCATACGATAGTTTTCAATGCTTTCATTGTGAAAAGATTTTTTTTTTGAATAACGACTGGCAAAGCCACATTCTTGACCCTGCCAGTCGGTTATCGTTAGGAGTTTGTTTACTTATCGGTTAAAGCAACGCGCTATGGGTTGATTAGCGCTCTCTCACCTTGAAGTTGTCGACAAAGATACGGTTCTTACCCTTGCCGATGGTCTTGACTTGCTCATCGAAAGCACCACCGAGGATGATGATTTGAGTTTCGCTGGTAGCGCCATCCACGTTGATGGTGAAGTTGGTGAGTGGGTATTCCCAAATCTTCAGACCTTCTGGGTCCATAGCCTTATTGAAGTGGTTGTCGGGATCGAGCACGAACGAAGCCACGTCGTTGAGGAGAATTGGGTTCTTGTCGTCGTCGCAGTAGATCACGCCGCTCACGATTTCGCCGGTTTCGGCACCGTCGCCACCGATAATCTTGGTGATCTTACCAGGACCCTTCACAGCCACGTAAACCTGGCCATCGTCCACTGTACCACCAGCCGAACTGTAGCCCACGAGTTGCATGCTCACTGCGATGTCCATCACGCCCTTGATTTCGGCAATCTTTGGTGACACGAGGTCGCCGCCGTAGCCAGTCTTACCGAGTTTGAGGAAGCCTGGACGACCGTAAACGAGCGCGTTTTGAGAAGTCCATCCGTAAGAGAGTTCTTCTTCGGTCCACTTGTCGAAGCGAGAGTAAGTTTCGCCATCAGTTACCCAGCCAAGGATGCTGGTGTCGCTGTGGTTCATCCAACTGAAGTTTTCGAAGTAGATAGCGTCGAGTTGGGTTACAGGCACGTCGATAGAGAGGTGAGCGTAGTTGCCAGTGCCTTGGATGTGGAGCATCACAGAGCGGTTGCTGCCCGTCTCGTTGAGGCCACAAGAGAGCACCACGGTGTTAGGATCTTCGGCACTTGGAGTGACGGTGAGCCAACTTACGTCGGCACCATCTTCCGCTGGGCGCACCTCATAGGTGTAAGGCACGTTGGCAATCACAGAGAATTGAGTGTCGCCACCCTTGCGGCCAATGGTGATGCTATTAGCCGATGGCTTGATGTAAGGCTCGCTACCACTCTGGCGAATGGTGAGAGGCAGAGGCTGCTCAACGCCGTCGAGATACACCTTGTAGACGATGTCGCGGCCGTCGGGCACCTTGTTTTCTAGCACAGAGAGGCGAATGATACCATCGCCTTCACCGCTGAGTGGGAACACGCGGCACCAGCCGTTTTCAGTTTGGGCCACGAGTTTCCAGGGGCGGTTACTGCGCACCACCACTTTCTTGGCCACGTCGTATTTAGTGGTATCCACTTCCTTGTAGTCGAAGCTGTAGACGTTGCCTTCGCCGATGCCTTCGAGCACGAAGTAAGGGTCGCCGTCGTATTTGTCGTCGCTACAAGCAGTGAAGCCCATCGCTGCCACCACTGCAAGAGCGGCAATCAGCAGAGATTTCATATATTTCTTCATAACGATTAATGTTCTTTATAAGGGAATAATTCTTTACCTGTGATGGCAGAGTAACTCCACCATACTGGAGTCTTCATCGTGTTGTCGCCACCCATGCGAGTGAGGGCTTCCTGCACGTTCTGGCGGTTGTTGGCCACGGTCACGTTAGGATAAGCGAAACGCTGAGGATACTTGTAGTCGTTGTAGTCGGTACCGTTACCGATGGTGAGTTCAGGATAAGCGGTGCGGCGCACTTCGTGGTAGGCTTCCATACCGGTCCAGAACAGGGCGAGGTACTTCTGTTCGCCGATGAGGCGGAGTTTGTTTTCAGCCATGTCCCAGTTGGCAAGCGCTGAAGCGAGGAACACGTTCACGTCGTCTTCAGTGATGTCGCGTGGAGTGGTGCTGAATTGTCCCCAAGGAGCCCACTTCAGGAGCGAAGCCTTCACAGCCTCTTCGTAGAGTTCCTTAGAGGTGCGGTCGATAGAGATTTTGCCACGTTCGCTCATTTCGGCGAGGATGAAGAGCACTTCGGCGTAGTCCATGTAGTAAACAGGAGCATCGTCGCGCACGAACACTTCATAGTTGAGTTGAGCGGCACCGTTGTTAGATGACGAACGTTCGGTAGGTGTACCACCTGCGATAGCGCCCTTCCAGCCGTCGTTGCCTTCCACAAACCAGATAGGCAGGCGTGGGTCGGTGTAAGACTGAACGCCCTTTTCGTCAACGTAAACGGTCATCTTGATCACTTGCTCGGCTGCCTTGTAGGAACTGCTGGTGAAGTCGTTCTTCAGTTTGTTGTGGAAATAACTGAAGTAAGGGTCAACACCTGTGAGTTTCACAGTGGCATTGTCGGCATTGCTAGAGATGACAGGATAGTTTTCCTGGTCGGCGATGATAGCCTGGATGCGAGCACCGGCGTTCATTTCGTCGCGGCCACTCACGCGGCAAAGCAAGCGCAGCATGAGCGAGTTGTTGAACTTGCGCCATTGACGGAGGTCGCCTTCATACATTTGGTCGATGGCCTTGAGGGCTTCGTCCACCTTCTTGTTTTCGGCATAAATCTTGTTGGCTTCTTCGAGTTCGGCAAGCATATCTTCATACACTTCCTTCTGCGACTCGAATTTAGGCTGAATGATGCCTTCGGTGCGGCCACGGAATGCTTCCTTGTAAGGAATATCGCCGTAGATAGCGGTGAGGTTTTCCATCAGCGCCACCTTGAGGGTGAGACCCACAGCCTCAGCAGCGGGCACCTTATACTTCTTGGCCAGTTCAATCATGTGCATGATGTTGGTCACGCGGTTGGCATAGCCGTTCCAGAGGCTTGAGAAGTTAGATTCACCGATTTTGTAACGGTTTTCTTCACGGGTCACACCGCCACTGTGGGTGGTGAACTGCACGAGTTCATCGTTCCAGAACCAGGTGTAGTTCTGCCACTGGCTGTTGGTCATGCCATAGAATGTGGGGGTGAACATTGCATAGGGGTTCTGCAAGTCGCCCAGCATCATATTGTTAGGGTCGTGGTTGGTTTCCTCAAAATCGCGGGTGCAAGAAGTGCCTGCCACAGCGAGGCTCAACGCAGCCAAACCCATATATAAAAATTTCTTTTTCATAATTATTCTCTAAATAGTACAAATAGTGATTAGAAACTCAGTTTCACATTCACACCATAAGTGCGAGTCATTGGGAAGGTCATGGTTTCGATACCGCTGGTGATGCTGCTACCGTTCAACGAGCCGCCTTCAGGGTCGAATGCTGGGAAACTGGTGATGCAGAACACGTTGGTTGCATACACGCCGAGCGAAGCCGATTGAAGAACCTTGGTCTTAGCGCAGATTTTCTTAGGCAGCGCATAGTCGAGACGCAATTCCTTACACTTGAGGAAGTCGGTCTTGAAGGTGTTTTCCTCCACGTTGTCGCGAGTCCACTTGTAGGCATTGTAGTAAGTGCTGATGTTTTCAGTCACTGTATTGTTCTTAGTGTAGGTAGTGGTGCCGTCGGCATTCTTCACTGCGTTCACACCAGCCACCACGAGACCGTCTTGACGACCTTCGAGCGAGTTGGTGAGTTTACCTTGGTAAGAGAGTGCGAAGTTGGTAACCGAGTAGCAGTGACCGCCCATCTGAGCGCTGAAGGTAGCGCTGAGGGTGAAGTCTTTGATGCGGAGTTTCTGAGTCATACCACCACGCCATGTGGGAGCCACCTTGCCGATGCGGCGATCAGCAGTCTGGTCGAGCAGTGGATAACCGTTTGACTTGTTCACGAGAATCTGGCCTGAGCAGTCCACAGTCTGGCCGTTTTCGTCAACGTAGGTTGAACCTTCAGGAGCACGCTGGTAACCCTTACCGTAGATGATGTTCATTTCTTGGCCTACGAAAGAGTAGATGAACACGCGGCTACCGATGGTGGTACCGTTGTTGGCGAGTTGGAGTGGAGTTTCAGGATCCCAGCCGTCTTGGTAACTTACGAGTTTGTTCCAGTTGCGGCTCCAGTTGATGTCCATGCTCCACTGGATGTCCTTAGTGCGCACTGGCACGATGTGGGTGCTGATTTCAATACCGCGGTTGCGAATTTCACCGGCGTTGATCTTCATAGAAGTGGCACCGATGATGGCGTCGGTAGCGGCGTTGATAATCTGGTTGGTAGTGCTTGAGTTGTAGAGCGCTACGTCAAGACCGAAGCGGTTCTGGAAGAACATGGTTTCGAGACCGAATTCCCAACTTTCCACGTTTTCAGGCTTGATGTAGGGGTTAGAGATGCTGCTAGGCACGGTGTAACCACCTGAGTAAGTTGCCGAGCGGCTGTAAGTGTCGTTGAGGGTGTAAGGGTTGGTGTCGTTACCCACGTTTGCCCATGAGAGGCGCACCTTGAGCATGTCGACCCAGCGTGCACGTTCTTTGAGTTTGAGTGCCTTGTCAACGAGGATACTTGCGCTCACCGATGGGTAGAAGAACGACCAGTGGCCAGGGCCGAGAGCCGACGACCAGTCGTTACGACCGGTGATGTCGAGGTAGTAGGTGTCGTCCCAACTGAGTGATGCCATGCCGTAGAAACTGTTCACCACCTTCTTCGACTTGTAGTTGTAAGGAGTTGGGTTCACGCCCACAGGGTTGTTGTTAGGATTGTAAACGCCAGGTTCACCGAGTTCGTTGAGGGTGATGTAAGAGCGATACACCTTGCGAGTCATGTTGTTGCCACCAAATGCCACGCTCAAGCCGAGACGCTTGTTCACGAGTTTGTTGTTCACGTAGCGGAGCAGGAAGTCGTGGTTGTATTCATAGTCGCGGATGGTCTGTTCGCGATAGTAACCCTTTTCGTAGCCCGAAGAGTAGTATGGGCGCTGGAGTTTACGGAATTCGTCGTTCATGTCCAGACCGGTACGCAGGTCGAGGGTGAGGCCTTCCACAGGAAGGGTGATCTTAGCCGCTACGTTACCATACACGCGGTCCTTGCTGTTGGCGTTGAGTGCCTCGTAGAGGATGCGGTAAGGGTTGTAGGTGTTCGATGGGTTGATGGTGTAACCCTGCTCCACGTTTTCGCGAGTGAAGCGACCCTTGAAGTATTCATCCTTGTAGTCCTGGATAGGGTTGCAAGAGAAGCCCCATGCGAGCAGATACATTGGGTTAGAAGCGCTGTAACCGCCCACAGGCATGTTGTCGCTCGACTTGTGGGTGTAGGTCACCTTAGCGTTGAGTTTGATCCACTTGTTGAGTTGAGTGCTACCAGAGAAGTTCACGGTCTGCTTTTGGTAACCGGTGTTAGGCAGTACCCAGTTGTTGTGGGTGTCGGTGATTGAGAGGCGAGCGCTTGAGCCCTTGCCGTTACCACCGTCGATGGTGACGGTGTTGTTGAAAGTGGTACCAGTTTCGAAGATACCGGTGAACCAGTCGTCTTGGTAAACCCAAGGCTTCTTTTCGTAGGTGCCATCTTCCCAGTTGCGAGAAGCGTAGATGTAGCGCATAGTGTTGGCGTCGTATTTTTCACCGAATGCGTAACGAGAGTAGTTACGTGTCACGGCCACGCCGTCGGGAGCGTCTTCAGCGGCGATGTTCCACAGCGAGAATGGCTTGTAGCCAAGGTCGCTACCAGGACCGTATTCCTTCTGGAAGTCGGGGAAGTAACTAGCCTTTTCCCATACGATCGACGAACTTACCGACACGCCCACGCCCTTGCGTTGACGACCGTTCTTGGTGGTGATCACGATAGCACCGTTAGCGGCGCGGCTACCATAGAGCGCTGTTGCGGCAGGACCCTTGAGCACGCTCACGTTTTCGATGTCTTCAGGGTTGAGGTCGGAAGCAGCGTTACCGAAGTCGACAGGAGCGTCGGCATTAGAATAACTACTACCGCTACCTGAAGACACGGCGCCAGAGGTTACGGGCACACCGTCGATCACGAAGAGGGCTTCGTTGCCGTCGTAGTTGAGCGATTGGTCGCCACGGAGCACTACGCGGAGCGAACCGGTAGGACCAGAACTTGCACCAGTCATGCTCAAACCAGCCACCTTACCGTCGAGGCCGTTGAGCCAGTTACCGCTGGTGGTCTTGGTGAGTTCTTCGTTGTCGACCTTCGACACGGCGTAGCCGAGCGATTTCTGCTCGCGGGTGATACCGAGAGCGGTGACAACTACACCTTCAAGCATCTTGCTTGATTCTTCCATAGTGAGTGTTACAGTACCACCGGCAGGCTTCACCTCCTTGGTCTTGTAACCCACTGAATTTACTACAAGCACAGCATTCTTGCCACTCACCTTCAGCGAAAATTTGCCGTCGATGTCGGTGCTTGTGCCGTTCTTAGTACCCTTCTCCATAACGGTGGCGCCAATCATAGGCGTTTTGCCGTCGCTTTCGAAGATGGTACCCGTCACTCGATCCTGTGCGAATGCCGAGGTCGACAGCACAAGCATCACGAGCAACCATGCGAATTTTAACGCGCGTTTAAATTGCATCATAGAAAGTTTTGTTAGTTAATAAATATATGATTTTGAATTTTTATTCCCTTCAAAAATTGTAAGAGCAGTATAAAAATAAAATTGCATGCAAAATTAAGGTTTATAAACCGATATTCAAAGTTTTTTCACATTATTATTGTAACAAAAGTATAAAAGTTGAAACATTTCAAACAAAATCTATGAAAAACAGCACATTTTGAGGCAAAAAAGCATCGACGGCGGGGCAAAAAACGGCGCGTTTTGTAATTTGGGCAAAATGATGTATTTTTGTGGCTGAATCCGGGCAAGCGCCCCACCCTATTTTTCTTTCACAAAAAAAACATTGCGCCACTATGGAACTATTCGGACATACCAAGGACGTGATTCGCGCCAATTATTTCTACCTGATGGAGCGCCTGTGCCCATCACGCATCACCGACGCGCACGATATTCCCATCATTATCAACAACTACAACCGCCTCTCGATGCTGAAGCGCCTCATCGCCTCGCTCACCTCGCGCGGCTACCACAATATCGTGATTCTCGACAATCAGAGCACCTACGAGCCACTGCTGAAGTGGTACGGCGAGTGCCCCTACGAGGTGATACGCCTGCCGCGCAACTTTGGCTTCAAGGCGCTGTGGAAATATGCACCCGTGCGCAAGCGCTTTTGCTCGGACTACTACATCTACACCGACCCCGACGTGGAACTCGCGCCCGGCTGCCCCGCCGACGTGATTGAGCGCATGTTCCACATCCTGAAGGATTGCCGCCAGAAGGCGTTTAAGATTGGCCCACAGATTCGCATCACCGACCTGCCCGACCACTACGCCCACAAGCAGGAGGTGATCGATTTCGAGAGCCAGTATTTCAAGGAGAAAACCGAGGAGGATGGCCTGCTGCTCTATCGCGCACCCATCGACACCACCTTTGCGCTCTACCGCCCACGCATAGGGCTGAGCCGCCGAGTGTCGCTCGAGTCGTATCGCATAGCCGAGCCCTACAGCATTCTGCACCTGCCCTGGTACCAGGATTCGGCCCACCTCAGCGAGGAGGAGCAATACTACGTGCAGCAATGCCGCCAAGCAACCATGTGGTCGGGGAAGAAGTGAATACTTGGGAAATTAGAGATCAGATTTTGTGGGGCTCTAGATATCTAGATAACTAGATTTCTAGGGCCTCTATTACTT
>JAUNCU010000125.1 GCA_030526455.1 Bacteroidales bacterium
GAAACGAGCGGGGATTGATTAGAACAACGCAGTCTTGCGTGGGTTGATGCACACGCCAAGGATCTTGTCGTTGTTGTCCATGTACTTGTGTACGGTCTTGGTGTTAGGATTGTAGTACATCAAGCCAGTGGTGTAGTTCTTGTCGCCAGCGAGGGCGCGGAAACCGAAGAACACGTTGTGAGTGACGGGGTCAACGGCAAACTGAGTGGTGTAGACACCTTCAGCAGCGGTGCTGTTGATTGGGTCGGCTTCCATGTTGATGAACTTGTTGTAGTTGCTATATTCCACAGTCTTGTCGGATGCTGGGATGTCGTATTCGCAGAAACCTACACCAGGAGTGGTACCGAGGGTCATCCACACGTAGAGTTTGCCAAGTTCTTCATCGAGGGTGAATGCACGAGGCTGAGTGGTTTCGAGCACGATTGGGTGAGGAATCTTCACGCCCGCACCAGTCTTACCGATGTCGCTGGTATTGAAGCGGTAGATACCGTAGCCCGAGTAGTTCTTACCCCACCAGAACATGCCGCTCTTGTCGATGTAGAGGCCTGTGTGGATAGCACCGTAAGAGATACCTTGGCCGTAGTAAGCGAGTTGGTTGTTCACCACGAAGTAGCCATCAGTCTTAGAGTAAACGGTGGTTTCGCGAGCGCCACGAGTGCTCAAAGGAATCTGGCGGATACCGGTGTTACGGTCGGTGTAGTAGAGGTAAGTGCCATCGGTGCAGCCCTGGAATGGGTCGTTGAAGGCCTGACCGCCCACGTTAGAAATCATCACGTTCACGCTAGCACCGTCGGCGCTCATCACGGTGATCTTACCGTCGCCGAGTGTGCCTTCTTCGTCGTTCACATAGTAGTATTGCTTACCGCAGTCGAGGATGTAGACGTTGTCTTGCTCAACGCCCTCGCTACCCACCTTCTCGCTAGCGAAAACGAGTTGGGTAGGCATGTTACCCGAGTTCACACCCATGTCGAATGGGAGGTTCTTGGTGCCTGCGGGAAGTTTGCTCATGTCCACGAGTTTGTAGGCCTTGATGTTGCCGCCGAGTTCTGCATAATACAGCGTTGGGCAAGGATCGGTGGTACCTACTTGCACGTTCACATAAGAGTCTTCGAGACGGCGGTTTTCGCCGTTCACGTCAAACCAAGTTTGCAACTCAATCTTCTGCGAACCAATGTGCTTGAAAGAGAGGGCGCCTGGGTTGTCGATGGTGCCGTCTTCGTGAGAGTAGCCCACGAATTCGGTGAGTTCGGTGCCGTCGGCAGTCTTGGTGCCTTCGGGGAACTTCCACACATATTTGCAGATGAGTTTTTCGGGGTTAGGCAATTCGATACCGAGGTTCACTTCCACAGAGTTGATCACCACCACGGGAGCAGTTTGGCTAGTCACGCTCAGCACTGGAGCGATATCATAAATCATCAGAGGATAGGTCTTGCTGCCTGCGCCGTCCACCTTGAGGGTGACATTGTAGACACCAGCCTTTTCATATTTGTGCTTTGGATTGGCTTCGTTAGAAGACTTACCATCGCCGAAATCCCAAGTCACGTTACCGGTCTTTGAAGAGGTGTTGGTGAATTGGACAGTTGACACAACATAGAAGTCGAGCGCGTACTCGTCACCATCAACCTGGTAAGTGAAATCCACATCCTTGGTGGGGAAGTTGCCATAGTTGGGTTCCTTGTCCACACAAGAGGAAACAGCCAGCATCATAATGGCCAAGAGTACAAAATTCTTTATCATTTTCATAGTGGCTACTTATTAATTGAGGGTGATTTCTTCATTGTTACTTGTGATACCCACCTTGCCTTCGGTGTCATACACGCGGTAAGTGGGCTGCAGATAATAGGTGCGGGAGAAGTCTACGTTGTAAACCTTGTTGCCCGAGTCGTAGATCCAGTCGATGAAAGGAATGGTGCTGATGAGGTCCTTCCAGTAAGGCATATACTTGGCGCGCACGGTAGTCACCTTGCCACCAGTATCGTCGCTGTAGCGGCTGAAGAGCCACTCTGCCGACTTGTAGACTGGATACACCTTAGCGCCTTCAGGAGCGTCTTCGGCCTTGGCGATTTCGTTGTAGGTGGTCTGCTCGCCCACTACGGTGATGTAGTAGTAGTGGTCGATTTCGTCCACGAGGTCGCCCTTCGAGTTCTTCACCTGGGTGTACCAAGCGTCGCTC
The DNA here is from genome assembly GCA_030526455.1 of Bacteroidales bacterium. Taxonomy (GTDB): domain Bacteria; phylum Bacteroidota; class Bacteroidia; order Bacteroidales; family Muribaculaceae; genus Sodaliphilus. Next base: position 2,174 of record JAUNCU010000125.1, read on the forward strand.
TTCTTGTCGCTTTCGGTTTCGGTTGGGAAATTCACGTTGTATTTAGCGTTGAGTTGCTCGAAGATTTCCTTGGGGAAGTCGTATTTCACGTAGATACCGCGCAGGTCGTTGTAGTAGGTGCTGTCCTTGGTGAGGGTGGTGACCATGTGATCTACAAATTCGGTATCGAAACCTTCGGGATAGTACTGGCTAAATTTTTCGGCATCCCACTGAGCGGGCACTTTCCACACCACTGGAGCGAGGGTGCGTGAAGTGGGGAACGAGTCGGTGAGCACATATTCGTGGCCATCCCATTCAGCCTTGCCGTGAGCATATTTAGCCACGCTTTGAGCGCTGCGCACGGTGTCGGTCACAGAATACGACTTGTTGTAGGCCAGAGCGGTGGTGAGTTTTGCAGTGGCCGAAGCGGTTTGCTCGCGCTTCACCTGCACCCACACTTCGCTGTGGTCGATTTGGCGTTCAGCCGAGGTGTAGTATTTGGCCTTGAAACCAGCATAGTTGCCGGCCTTCACCACCTTAGAACTCTGTTCCCAGTCGACGGTAGGGAGAATCTGACCGAGTTCGCCCTTGTCGCCGATGAGGTCGTGGTTGGCACACGAAGTGAGTGCCAGCGCTCCCAAAGCCAAAGAACCTATGATATTAAAAATTTTCATAATCGTAATAAAAAAAATTGGTGTTTAATTCATTTAATAAATGAGTTGCAATCTTGCTGTGGATTATTCGCCGGTGAGCGATTTCACTTCACCGTAAGAGCGAGCCCAAATCATGGGTTCCTGGAGCCACTTGTAGTTCTTGTAGGCGCCAAGGCGTTCGAGTTCGGCACGGTTGTACTTTTCTTCGGTTTCAGGGTCGTAGTTGATACGCTGAATCCAAGTGTTTTCCTTCTGTGCTTCGGTCAAACCGTCGATCCAGTAAGCAGTGTAGAGGTTGTAGGGGCGGCGCAGGGTTGGATAGATGATTTCCTGGCTGTCGCCGATACCGTACTTGTTGCGGTTGTTGCTGTAGTGGTAGCGACGCATGTCGGTCCATTGCTCGGCCTGGAGGTAGAGAGCAATGTACTTCTGCTGCATGAGGTCGCTGAGCGAGAATTCGCTTGGGTTGAAGAACCAGTGCTTGTTACCGCGTTCGGTCACCTTGTGCACGTTGTAGGTGCGAACCACCTGTCCACGCACCACCTTTTCGGTGTAGTCTTCGGTGTTGTTGAGGAACGCATCCACTTGCAGATCCCACCATTGCTTAGCCTGGAACCCTGGTACACCGCTAGCCGAAGCATCGCCAGGATACTTGTTGTCGGTCTTTTCGTTGTAGTTAGGGTTAGGATACTTGGCGAGGAAGAAGTCAAGGTGGCGCTGGATGTTGTGCTCGGTGGCTTCCTTCACGAGTGCGCATGCCTGAGTCTTGTCGCCGAGCCAATAGAGGGCTTCAGCCTTGATGAAGTAGAGTTCTTCCATTGTGAAGAGTGGATTGTAGCCGGTGGTGGCACCTGCGTAAGAACCCATATACATATCGGGGAAGTTCACAGCCTTGTAAGATGAACCCATACCGATGTTGGCGTCGAGGTAGCGCATCTTGATCTTTGGTGCTTCAATAGAAGAAGAGGTAGGACCAGTGCGGGCAATCATGAGCAAGCCGCAACGTGGGTCGTTGGCCCAACCGTCGTGCTGACTTTCAGCCACCCATTGGCCGCAGAGTTTTTCGTCGTCGGGCTTACCGATACCGAGCAGGTCGACCATGAAGAACTTGGTGGGCACTGCTTCGCTGAGGAGGTTGCCACGAGATTCCCAAGTGTTGATCTTAGGCTGTGCCACACTCCACACGCAACTCTGTTCGCCAGTACCGCCTGAGAAGTTGTAGCGAGGTTCGTTGCCAAACCATGAGCCGTAGAGCAGTTCGCCCTTGCGCCATTGCTGGATGGCGGCGTCGGCTGCTTCCACAATCTTCTGGCAAGTGGCAGCGCTGCGGTCGATGTTAGGAATGTTGCGCAGCAGCAGGCGAGCCTTGATAGCGAGCACGAGACCCTTCCAGCGATTGAGGTCGCCACCATACACGCGGTCGATGTCGAAACCAATCTTCTGGTTGTCGGGGCTTTGAGCGATTGCTGGGTCGTCATACATCTTGATGAGGTCTTCAGCCTCCTGGAACATCCAAGCGTAGATTGAAGCCTGGGTGTCGTATTGAGGCGAATTAGACTGGAGCGCCTGCGAGCGAGGCATGTCGCCGAATTCGTCGGTAGTGAGTTGAGTCGACATCAAGCGAATGGTGCGGGTAATCAATTCGTAGTTAGGAGAATTGATAGCCTGCGAGTTGGCGATGAGGTTCTGTCCGTTTTTGCAGATGTCGTAGAAGTGACGGCGCCACTGTGGATGGCGGTTCATGGTCAGGAGTTCCCACTCACTCTTGTAAGAGTAGCCCGAACTGAGTTTAGTCTTGTCGGTAGTGGTGAGCATCTGCGAGAAGTAAGAGTTATACTCGGCATTGTCGTAGTTGATTTGCTGAGCATAAAACACGAGCACTGGCAAGCCCACCTTGGCATCGATCACGTGAGCCTTGTCGGGATTCACGTTGTCGTCGAGAACATCGGTACAACTTACCGAAGCCAAGCCCACCAACGCTGATAATGCTATAAATTTTATCTTGTTCATAATTATAGTATTGCCTGAGTTTAGAATGTTGCTTTAAGTGTGAAGTTGAAACTGCGGGTAGAAGGCACGTTGTAGTTGTCGATACCTGAACCACCGGCACCACCACCTGTTGAGGCGAGCACTGCAGGGTCGTTGCCTGAATACTTGGTAAGCAGGAAGAGGTTGCGACCGGTGATAGTGGCGCTCAAGCCCTTAACAGGCCATGATTTCTTAAGCAGTGAAGTGAAGTCGTAGTTCAAAGTCACGTAGCTCAAGCGAATGTAAGAACCGTCTTCGATGAAGTTAGAAGATACTGCATAGAAGTAGGTGCTCATGAAGTTGTAGTCGAATACCACTGGAGTGGTGTTGGGGCGGTAAGTGCCGTCGCCGTTAGCCACCACACCGTTGAAGATGTATTCGCGGTTGCGATATTTTTCGAGGCGTGCTGCCATACCGTTGCCCATGAGGTTACGGCCGGTAACGTTCACCACGTCGCCACCGCAGCGGCCATCGAGCAGGAATGAGAGCGTTGCGTTCTTGTAGCGCAGTGTAGAACCGAGGCCGAGCAGGAAGTCGGGCTCGCGGTTACCGATGAGCGTACCCTTAGAAGAACTGATCACTGGGTAACCGTTTTCGTTACAGATCACGTTGCCGTCAGGGTCGCGCATGTAGTCCTTACCGGTGATACCGGTGGTAGAGCCACCGAGGTAAGATACTGAGAAGATATCGCCATACTGGCCAGCGTTGATTTCCGATACGCCTTCAGGGAGGTAGGTGAGTTTACCGCGGTTGAACGAGAAGTTCACGTTGGCAGTCCAGTCCCAATCTTCGGTCTTGATGATGTCCTGGCCGAGGGTAACTTCCATACCGTGGTTGAGCACGGTACCTTCGTTACGGGTTTGGAGAATGGTACCCGATGCAGGAGATACGCGCACCGACACGATCTGGTTGTCGGCAGTGGTTGAGTAGTAAGCGATGTCGAGGCGAGTGCGGCTGTTGAAGAAGCGCAGGTCGGCACCGATTTCCCATGAAGAGTCCATTTCAGGCTCGAGGGTAATAGCGCGAGAAGTGGTTGGGTCCACACCGTAACCGCCGTCGGGGAAGGTTACCCACTGCTTGTAGGTGTCGGTGAAGAGGTATGATGGGCAGTCCTTACCCACCTTAGCCCAGTTACCACGAATCTTACCATAAGAGAACCACTCGTTGCTCAGGTGGAAGAGTTCGCTGAAGATCACACCACCGGTGACTGATGGATAGAAGTACTGGCTCTTTTCAGCCTGTTTCAGGCGCGACGAACCGTCCATACGGCCGGTAACCGAGAGTTGAGCCATGCCCTTATAGTCGAAGCGAATTTCGCCGAAGTAGCCATATTTGTTCCAAGAAGTGTGGTAGAGGCTTGGGCGGTTCTTCTTGAGCAAGTCGCCATTGGTAAAGTCGGTGTTCATGAAACTGTAGTAGTCGCCACCGAGTTGGAAGTGTTCGCCATAGATAGAGGCTTCGTAACTGCTCACTTCCTTATATTCAGCACCGAAGAGGAAGTTGAAGTTGAAGTCTTCGGCGAAGGTCTTCTTCCACGATGCAGTTGCCAGAGCGGTGAACTGCTCGCTGCGTGAAGGCTGGAATGAATATGAACCGTAGAGGCTCTGGTTCTTGGCCAGCACGTCTTGCACCTTTTCATCGCTTGGGTTGATGAGGTCGCCGTCGTAGATGCGAGGCACGGTGTAACTTTCATAAGTGCTGTAGCCCTTGTCGTAACCAATCTTACCGTTGAAGATGAGGTCCTTGATAGGTTCGTAGGTCAATTGACCGTTGATCACGATACGGTTGCTTTCGGTGTTGCTCTTGTCGTTGTAGCGACCATAGTAAGGCGAAGGACCGCAGTTGAGGCGCTCGAGGTCGGTGAGTTCGTCCCAGTGGTCGTAGCGGGCAGCCCAGTTCACGTGGCCTTCGAGAGTTTGGTAATCCTTCATGTTCTTGTTGATACCGTAAGCGTAGATGCTGCTCATCGAGTTACCGAAGCCACGGCTCTTGCTGTTCACGAAGTTGGTGGTGAGTTGGAAGGTCACCTGTTCGCTAGGCTTGTAGTTACCCTTGAGGAACACGATGAGTTGCTTCTTGTAGTCCTTAGGCACGATACCTTGGTTGTCGGTGTAAGCCACTGAAGCGTAGGAGTTAAACTTCTCGCTACCGCCCGACACGCTCATGTCGTATTTCTGCAGCACGCCAGTGCCGAGGAAGCCACCAAGGTTGTCGTAGTAGGTGTCGTTTTCGTTCATGTAAGGACCCCAACCGCCGGTTGAACTGTTTTCCTTATACATGCCACGCACACCAGGGGTGAATACCTTCTGAAGTTTAGGCACACGCATTGCATTGCTCACTTCAACTGATGCAGAAGCGCTCACGCTCACCTTGCCGTCCTTCGAACCGCTCTTGGTGGTGATCATGATCACACCGTTGGCAGCCTCCTGGCCATAGAGAGCCGATGCAGCCGCACCCTTGAGCACGCTCATGTTCTCGATGTCGTTGGCATTGATATCACCAAGCGAAGTACCATGACCACGCACTGGCACACCGTCCACGATCACGAGAGGCTCGTTGTTTTGCGAGGTGTTCACTGAAGAAATCGCACGGATGATCACCTGAGTAGAAGAGTTAGGTGAACCACCGCCCGACGATACCTGCAGACCAGCCACCTTACCTTGCAGCGAGTTAGCAAAGTTAGATGCGCTACCAGCAGTCACCTGGTCGGAGTTAAGACTCTGAACCGCGAAGTTCAGTTTCTTCTTTTCTTGAGTCTGTCCCATAGCGGTAACCACAACTTCAGAGAGCACCTGAGAGTTGTCGGTCATCTCCACATCGATATTGGTTTGGTTACCAACCTTAATCGACACTGGGTTCATACCCACGTAAGTGATGTCGAGCACGTCGCCGTCCTTCACATCAATTTGGAATTTTCCGTCAATGTCGGTGGTCACACCACGAGTTGTGCCATGCACGCGCACGGAAGCACCAATAATGGTCTCTTTGTCCGACGCTTGCTTCACCACACCCGTGACAGTGCGGGCAAAGCCCATCACCGCGAAGATGGAAAAAAACAGAAGCAATAGCTGTTTTCTCATAATTAATTGTTTGTTAGTTATTGTTAATTAGTCTGTTGTTTATGTCTTATCGTTAAGCAATCCACAATTTCCTGCCCTCCACTGCGCTCCACCCGCGCCACGCAAGCCTGGGAGCCGAATGTTAAGCAATCTGAAATTTGCGAACTGGCGTCACTGCACACACGGGCACAGTAAGCATCTACAAAGTAAACATTTTTTTTTTGAAAGAAAAAACGTTTTTGATTTTCCTTTCTTTGCATTTGCATTTTTTAAGATTCGTAAACACATTTTCTGCACAGAAAAACCAACATTTCCCCCAAATCAACCAAAAAGACTCGCCCAATCAGCAGCGTGCCCCACACAGAAACCACAGATTTTTTCGAGTCAACAAGTCAACAAGTCAACGAGTCAAAA
>JAUNCU010000126.1 GCA_030526455.1 Bacteroidales bacterium
GGCGAACCTTTAGCTCGCTCGAACTTGTTCGGGCAAATGCCTGCAACTGGTCGTGCAAAATTTGCATCCCGGCGGGATGCGACCACGCTATGGATGCTATTTGATTTTACGTCATATATTCTTGTAAATGTGCGCATTGACGGTGTTGTCGCATTCCGGCTGGAATGCATTTTGATGGTGCATCGGGTGCAGGCATTTCGCTCCGGTGCCGCTTCATTCCGCTTCGCTCCATTTCGCAGCGCCTCCGCTGCATACCTGCCTACACACATCCAATCCCCAAGGGGATTGCAGCGCCTCTCCGTTTCGCTTCCCAACACAACTGTTTTTGCTGCGTCTATAATGTTTATCCCCCAGGATTTTCCACTGAGCCCAATTTTTCGCGAAACTGGCTTGGTAAAAAGGGCAAGAAAGTGTAACTTTGTTGTTTGATTGGCGTGGTGTGCAGTCTTTGGCTGAACACAGCGCTCTTGGCAATTTTTTCACAATTAAGGCAACCTATGTTTAAAGGCTTTTTCACCCTGCTCCGCAGATTCATACCTCCCTATAAGCGCTTCATCGTGCTGAATGTGTTTTTCAACGTGATGGCGGCGTTCCTCACCCTGTTTTCCTTCGCCCTCATCATCCCCATCCTGGAGATGCTCTTCGGCATCAACCAGGCCCACTATGCCTACATGGAGATGGGCAGCGCGGGGCTGAAGGAGGTGGCGGTGAACAATTTCTACTACGCCGTGCAGTGCCTTATCGAGAACTATGGCCCATCTACCGCGCTGGCTGCCATCGCCGCCATGCTGGTGCTCTTCACCGGCCTGAAGGTGGGCAGTGCCTATCTCGCCGCCTACAATATGATCACCATCCGCACCTGCGTGGTGCGCGACGTGCGCAACCAAATCTACAACAAAATCGTCACCCTCCCCATCTCGTTTTTCAGCAATGAGCGCAAGGGCGACGTGATGGCGCGCATGAGCGGCGACGTCACCGAGGTGGAAAACAGCATCATGTCGAGCCTCGACCTTATGTTCAAAAACCCCATCATGATAGTGGCTTGCCTCACGATGATGCTGCTCGTGAGTTGGGAACTCACCATCTTCGTGTTCACCCTGCTCCCTGTGGCGGGCTTCATCATGGGCACCGTGGGCAAGCGCCTGAAGCGCGTTAGCCTCGACGCCCAAAACCAGTGGGGCACACTGCTGAGCAATATCGAGGAAACCGTGGGCGGCCTGCGCATCGTGAAGGCTTTCAACGCCGAGGAGAAGGTGAAGGCCCGCTTTAGCGACGACAACAACAAGTACCGCCGCATCACCCGAAGCATGCACCGCCGCTACGAACTCGCCCACCCCATGAGCGAATTCCTCGGCACCGCCACCATCGCCATCGTGCTGTGGTTTGGCGGCAAACTCATCCTCTCGGGCACCACAGCCATCACCGCGCCTTCGTTTATCTACTACCTGATCATCTTCTACAGCATCATCAATCCCGCCAAGGATTTCTCGAAGGCGAGTTACGCCATTCAGCGCGGTCTGGCGTCGGTCGACCGCATCGACAAGATTCTGATGGCCGAAGAAACCATCGCCGACCCCGAAAACCCCACTCCGCTGAAGGAAATCAAGCACAGCATCAAATACGAGAACGTGCGTTTCCGCTACGGCGAGCAGTGGGTGATCGACGGCGTGGACCTGGAAATCGAGTGTGGTAAGACGGTGGCGCTGGTGGGACAGAGCGGCAGCGGCAAAACCACCCTCGCCGACCTTATCCCACGCTTCTACGACGTGGCTGAAGGCGCCATCTACATCGACGGCATCGACATTCGCCAGGTGCGCAAGCACGACCTGCGCGCGCTGATGGGCAACGTGAACCAGGAGGCGATTCTCTTCAACGACACCATTCGCAACAATATCACCTTCGGCGTGGAAAGCGCCACCGACGAGGAGGTGATCGCCGCCGCGAAAATCGCCAATGCCTACGACTTTATCATGGCCACCGAAAATGGCTTCGACACCAATATCGGCGACCGCGGCTGCAACCTCTCGGGCGGACAGCGCCAGCGACTGAGCATAGCCCGCGCCATCCTCAAGAATCCGCCCATCCTCATCCTCGACGAGGCCACCTCGGCGCTCGACACCGAGAGTGAGCACCTGGTGCAGCAAGCCCTCGACAACCTCATGCACGGACGCACCACCGTGGTGATTGCCCACCGCCTGAGCACCATCAAGAACGCCGACCTCATATGCGTGCTGCAAGACGGCAAAATCATTGAGCGAGGCACTCACGAGCAACTCATCGCCCAAGGCGGTGCCTACAAGCACCTCGTGGACATGCAGACTTTCTAAAACAACAACTAACAAATAGACATAAACACTATGCTTAAAAAATTATTACTCGCAACCCTGGTGGCAGCCACAGCACTCTGCGCCAGCGCTGAAAAGAAGCCTAGCAAGGCGCAAATCCACCTGCGCAGCGGCCAAGTGGTGACTGGCACAATCACCGACCGCGACGAACGCGTGGTGACCATCACCAACGATGCCGACGGCGTGTCGTACCACTACACGATGGACGAAATCAACTACATCGACCATCTCACCAAGAAGAAGAACTACGATACCTCGAAGTTCCGCGGCTTCATCGACCTGGGCTACAGCATGGGCGTGGGCGAGCCTCGCAACGACTACTGGCTCGTGGAAACCAGTTTCGGCTACGCTTTCACCCCTCGCACCTATCTGGGCGCCGGTGTGGCTATCCACAATTTCAAGGAGGTGATGAAGAGTTTCCCGCTCTACTGGGACCAGAGCGGCACCAACGCCGGTCGCCATAACGACCCTGCATGGCGCTACCCCTTCATCCCATTCTACCTCGAAGGACGCTACAGTTTCATGAACGAATCGAAGCACACGCCTTTCGTGAGCATGAAGGTGGGTGGCACGTTCATCAACCACAAGGGCTTCTTCGCATCGCCCACCCTCGGCTACCACTTCGCCACCAATGAGTTCTTCTCGTTCAACGTGGGTGTGTGCTACGAGTTGCAGACTGCCGACTACAAACTCTGGTGCTCGGGCGACAGCCCCAGTGCCATCAAGGACGACACCGGCAAAACCTATCTCAAGAAATCACAGGCGTTCCACAACCTCTGCATCAAGGTGGGCGTGGAATTCTAACGATAACTCATCACCGCGGCGATGGCTTTCTTCGACTCCACACTCTTCTACCTCATCATCATGGTGGTGGCGTTCGTGTTTCTGGGCATCATCTGCAGCCCTAAGAGCGCGGGGCCTGCCAGCACCAAGATTGTGGCGATGACGGTGGCACCCGCCGACGCTCCTTCGTCGAGCACCGTGAAGATTGCCGCGCTGCACGGCGGCGATATCAGCATCGAGCGCCGCATCGACCTGCGCCAGGGCGACACCGTGAACCTGGTGATCACGAAATTCGACAGCCACGTGAAAATCGTGGAGAAGAAGGGCGTGATGGGCGCAGGCGAGGAATCGCCCCACGTGGCGATGGCGCTGGTGAGTTGCATAGGCCAGCGCTGGTATAGTTACCGCTTCGAAAGCGAGGTCACGGGCCAGTGGTGCACCTTCGAGTTCACCAATGTGGTGGGCAACAGCAAGCAGGCCGAGATGCGATTGTAAAGCAGGCTCCGAAGCCGTTTGCTGCATCAATTTCGGCACCACACAATTTTTTGAACAATAATGCGTTAATACTGATAAAAGATAATAATTTTCAGCATCATGATAAAGAAAATTCTCATCGCGCTTTTGGCATTGCTCCCTATCGCGGCCAGCGCACAGCAAACCTCGGGCAAATGGGTGACACACGCCCGATTCGCCATCACGTCGACTCAGAACGTGATCGACACGCAAAACAAAATCTACATTCTGGTGAACAACAGCCTCTGCTGCTTCGACAAGACCACTAAGCAGCAAACCGTGCTGAGCAACCAAAACTCGCTCACCGGCACGCTCATCACCGGCATCTACTACAACTACGAGAAGAAATACCTCGTCGTGACCTACGACAATTCTAACATCGACGTGGTGTACGACAACGGCAAGGTGGTGAACCTCCCACAAATTCAAGACGCCGTGATGACGCAGTCGCGCACCATCAACGACGTGACGTTCGGCACCGACAAGATGTTTGTGGCCACCAACTTCGGCTTCCTGGTGATCGACGACCGCAATATGCAAATCAAAGAAACCCGCGTCTACAGCATCAACATCTCTTCGATAGCAGAAGTGGGTAAATGGCGCGTGGTGTTCTCGCTTGGAACCACGGTATATTACTGCCACAAAAACGCTGTGCCTGAATACCTGAGTGCCTATAAGAGGACCGATATCGCCAGCATGTCGAATGGCAAGATTCTGCCTATCGGCGACGCCGCTATGCTCGTGAAGGAAGCCAGCCGCCTCACTAAGGTGACCATCGCCGAAGAGGGCGAAGAGGCCACTTTCACCGCCACCGCGCTCGTGGCAGCCGTGCCCACCAACGTGCAGAAGACGCCCACTGGCTACATCGCCAACTTCTTCGCCGCTAAATACTACTACACCTTCGACGCCGAAGGCGGTAGCCCTGTGAAGAAAGCATTCTCCGCTCAAGAACTCGTAAGTTGCTCGCCCGACGGCGACGGCGCGCTCTGGGGCGTGAATGCGCAAGGTGTGCACAGCAGCGCAGCCTCTACTACCTACTACAAGGCCGACGCCGTGAGCATCCAGGGCGTGCCTTTCTGGATGGGCTACAATAAGAACACCCACAAACTCTACCTCACTGGCACCAGCGACAACGGTATCCTCGCTTCGGCCAACAAAAACGCTATCTACGAAATCAACAAATTCGACGGCACTTCATGGGAAAGCGCCAACCCCACCGGCACCACAGGTTCTCAGGGCTGGTACTGGCCTATCTTCGACCCCAACGACAGCACCGACACCTACTACATCAGTAGCCGCTTGAGCGGTCAGTTTAAGGTGACCGACAAGGCTGTGGTAAAAACATTCAATTCATCCAACACACCTTGGACTCCGAGAAAGGCTGCTATTCGTTTCGACTCTGATGGTAACCTGTGGCTTGTACATTCCAGCCTTTCAAGTTCCGTTCCAAACACCGCTCCCGTAAAGGTGCTTCCTCATGACAAAGTTCAAAGCGGTAATTTCGGACTGACCGACTGGACGATCTACCAAGTGCCCGATGTAACCAACACCAACTCTTTCAAATACTCCGTATTCGACATCAGCAACAAGAGCAGTGTGAAGGCGTTCTGTACCGCCGACTACGGTTGCCCCGTGATTGTGTGGCGCAACAACCCCGACCTCTCGGTGGCAGAATTTGAGTCAAAGACTTACAACTCGCTCACCGCTACCGACGGCTCTACCTGCACTTGGTCGTACGCTTACGAAATGAAGGCCGACCTCGACGACAACATCCTCTTCGGCTTCGACAAGGGTCTGGTGATGTTTAAGGCTACCACTGCCTTCAACGACGATTTCGCCGTGGAAAAGGTGCATGCGCTCGATGGCGTGAAGATTTATGCCGTGGAAGTGGACACGCTCAACCGCAAATGGGTGGGCACTGCCGAAGACGGCATCTACCTGCTCAGCCCCGACTGTAAGACGGTGATCAGCCACTTCACTTCGGGCAACAGCCAGTTGGCAACCAACGTGGTTTACCGCCTCTGCTGCAACACCGACAACAACTCTATCTTCATCACCACCCCACTGGGCGTGCAGCAGTTCTTCAGCGACTACAACACCTCGGCAGAAGACTTCAGCAACGTCTACGCATATCCTAACCCCGTGCGCCCCGACTTCACCGGTCTGGTGACCATCACCGGCTTGATGGACAACTCGCAGGTGGTGATTAAAGACGCGAAAGGCCAGGTGGTGAAAACCCTCACCTCAACAGGCAGCCACGTGGCTTGGGACTGCTGCGACGATGCAGGCGAACGCCTCCCAACCGGCAACTACAGCGTATTTGCCGCCCAGCAAGGCCAAGAAATGCCAGCCCAGCCCTACACAAAGATCATGGTAATTAAATAACCCACAACGGGCCCACAAAAGCCCATTGAAATAACTCAACACAAAAAAATGGTGACCCCAAAATCATGAGGTCACCATTTTTGTATGCAGTCATAAAAAGTGGCTACGTGGAGATGGTCACGCAAGGCGAGTGTATCGTCTTAACTTCATTAACTTCTTAACTTGCCAAAAAACTCGTCGGCCCTGCTAGAACATCACAGAGAGGGCTACGCCGAAGTTGAAGAAGTTCATGTTCTTTTCGGCATAACCTTTATACACGCGGCTCAGGGCTGTGAGCAATTCGGGTTGTCTCTTGGCGAGTTCCGAGGTGGCTACGCGGGCGATACCCTCTTCCGAGAAGTAGCGGCCTTCGTAGGTGTACTTGTTCTTGGCGGCGTCGAAGTCGGCAAAGAGTTTCCAGGCGAAGTTGTTCTTATAGCGCCACAGCACGTTCACGCCCAGCACGTAGTTGAACGAAGTGCCACCCTTCACGCGAATGAAGTCATATTTTTCGGTTGGGTTTTCGAGCACCACGTTGTACATCTTGCTCACACCAGGCTGGATGATTTCGTTGGAGCGGAATTCGTTGCCTTCAGCGTCTTCATACCAGAAGAGTGGATAGCGCACGCCGTTCTTGTCGATTACTTCGTGCTCTTGGTCCATCTTTGGGCTACCGTTGCGGGCGGTGTACTTGATACCGTCGGCGAAACGCACACCACACAGCGCCTTTGCGCCCACAGCGAAGCGCTTGCCCAATGGCAGGCTGCCGTATACACCGAAGGCAAATGAGGCGTTGGTGTAGTTATTGTCTTCATATTCCAGACCGTACAGACCGGGGAGGTCGCGGCCTTGGCTGTCTTTGTTGAAAGCGAGGGTGTTGTTGATGGCGGTGATGGCGCTCAACTGCTCTTCGTCGAGGTTGTCGCCCTTGGCTGGCGTACTGATGATGCGAGCCTGGCCACCCACACCCACGTAGCGGTTGAAGAAGTGAGCACCTTCCACGCCGAAGACGGTGCTGGTGCCCAGAGGAATATCGCGGGGCGCGCCTTCTTCGAATTCGAAGTGGAGGCTACCGGGGTGCGCTGCCACACCCATCTGGATGTCGAAGAACGATGGGTTGGGCGACATCTCGTCGTTCAACTCAAAATTCTTCACGCCGCGTTCGCGGAAAATCATGTCGGCCACGAAATAGCCCAACTCGGTGGACATGATACCGATGCCGGCACCCGCCATCACGTCGGAGATCCAGTGGCGGTTGTTCAGCACGCGCATCACACCGGTGGCAGTGGCGAGCGCATAGCCGCCGATGGAGAACCATGGCGAGCGCGTCATGCCGTATTCCTTATGCAGGATAGTGGCAGCCACGAATGCGGTGGCAGTGTGGCCCGAGGGGAAGGAGTTGCGGGTGGAGTTGTCGGGGCGCATTTCCTTCACCGAATATTTGGTGGCGTTCACAGCCAGCGCCATGATGGCATTGGCAGCAACGGCCGATACACCCAGGCGAGCCCAACTCGAGCGGCCTTCATAGCCAGCGAGTTTCAGCGCCACGACGAGTGGATAAGGCACGAATTGCGTGTAGTTGTCGATCTGTGTCTTGAAGTTCTTTTCAAATTTGAAGCGAGCCGAGCGGAACGCCTTCTTCTGCTCCTTGATGATGAATGAAGAGAGAATGAGCGGAATGCCGGTGTAGGTGATGTCGCGCTGCCAGTTGTAGTAGGGGTTCTGGCGGGTGTTCACGGGCGCATCGGTGCCGAAGTCGAGTTCGGGCACGGGGAGCGCGCTATTCGCCGCCGCACGGGTGGCATAGAGGTCCATCACATTCACATTCTCGGCAGGCTGCGGAACAGCCGCCGCTTCTGCCTCAGCAGCGTCGGCGGGCATCTCTTCCGCCATTTCGCAGAGCGAATCGGCAGGCGCCGCCACAGCAGCCTCTACAGCAGGCTGAGCCATCACAGGCAAAGCCATAGCCACAGCCGCCGCAAGAGAGAGTCGTTTAGAGTAATTCTTTGTCATATCCTAATGAATTTAATGTTGAATCGCTTGAATTAAATACTAAATCGCTTGAAAATAAGTATTGAATTGCCAATAACACCACAAATTTACAAAAATTTATTAAACACTACAAAAAACCACACAAAACCCCACAAAAAAAACACCACTCCCACCCCGCCCGCCGATTGCGTTGAAAAACAAAAAATTCGTGAAAGGGGACGGTTCTCTTTCACGAATTTTTTGCTTCACAAAAACGATAACACACTATAAC
>JAUNCU010000127.1:0-2683 GCA_030526455.1 Bacteroidales bacterium
ATCATATTCCCGGATTAAAGCCCAAAGACAGTTTCTTATCCCGAACTCGCGTTAGAAGACTTGTTGACTTGTAGTCTTATTTGCCCAGTTGGGAATTTCGTTGTAATTTTGTAAGGAAATGATATACCCTGCTAATTTTGAAACACGAATCGGCTTTGATGTGGTGCGCCATGAGGTGGAGAAACGCTGCATCAGCCCTCTTGGCGTGACTTATTGCCAGCAGATGAAGTTCTCTTCGCAATTCGATGAAGTGAGCACTTGGCTGAGCCAGACCAATGAATTCCTCACCATTCTGCAATCGAAACAGGAATTCCCGCTCAACTATTTCTTCGACTTGCGCCATCCGCTGAAGACTATCAGTACGCCAGGCTCCTACATATCGGCGGAAAATCTCTTCAATCTGCAGCGATCGCTCAACACCATCGCTGAGATTATCCGCTTTTTCCGCACCGACGAGGACGGCAACACGCCCTACCCTCACCTGAAACGGCTCACCGACGGTATGCTCGCCTTCCCCGAAATCGTGGGCGAGGCCAACCGCATCCTCGATAAGTTTGGCAATGTGAAAGACAATGCCTCGCCGCTGCTTCGCGACTTGCGCAGCACCATCGCGTCGACCACCGCGAGCATCAACGGCATCATGCGCCGCGTGATAGCGCAAGGCCGACAGGCGGGTATCTTCGACGGCGACACTGCCCCCTCGATGCGCGACGGCCGCCTCGTGCTGCCCGTGGCTCCCATGCACAAGCGCAAGGTGAAAGGCATCGTGCACGACGAGTCGGCATCGGGAAAAACCGTGTTTATCGAACCCGAAGAAATCGTCGAAGCCAACAACCGCATCCGCGAGACCGAAGGCGAGATTAAGCGCGAAATCGTGAGAATCCTCACCGAAGTGAGCGACCTCATCCGCCCCCACATCCCCGACCTGCTCGCCACCTACGGCACGCTGGGCATGTTTGACTTCATCCGCGCCAAGGCGAGTTTTGCCCAGGCTGTCGACGGCCACATGCCCCACCTGCAGCAAAAGCCCCACATCGAATGGTATCACGCGCAGCACCCCGCCCTTTTCCTCTCGCTCAAGGAGCACGGCAAAGAGGTGGTGCCGCTCAATATACAACTGAGCAAGGAAAATCGCATCCTCATTATCTCGGGTCCTAACGCTGGCGGTAAGTCGGTGTGTCTCAAGACGGTGGGTGTGGTGCAATACATGATGCAGTGCGGCATCCTGCCCACGGTCTACGAAAATTCCCACATGGGCATGTTCCGCAGCGTGTTTGTCGACATCGGCGACCAGCAGTCGATAGAGGACGACCTCAGTACCTACAGTTCGCACCTGCAGAACATGAAGACCTTCCTGAGCCGTGGCGGCAAGGAAACGCTCATCCTCATCGACGAATTTGGTGGTGGCACCGAGCCGCAGATAGGCGCTGCCATTGCACAAGCCATCCTCGAGCAACTCAACGCCAAGCGCATGATGGGCGTGATCACCACCCACTACCAGAACCTGAAGCACTTTGCCGACGACACGCCCGGCCTCGTGAACGGCGCCATGCTCTACGACCGCCAGCGCATGCAGCCGCTGTTTCAACTGTCGATAGGCTACCCTGGCAGTTCGTTTGCCATCGAGATTGCCCGCAAGATAGGTCTTCCCACCGATGTGATAGAGAAAGCCAGCGAACTGGTGGGCAGCGACTACATCAACATGGACAAATACCTGCTCGACATCGTGCGCGACCGCAAATATTGGGAAAACAAGCGCTACGAGATTCACCAGAAGGAAAAGCGGCTCAACAATATTGTGGCAGAATACGACGAACGCCTCGAGCGCATCGCCACCGAACACAAACTCATCATTAAAGAGGCGAAGAACGAGGCTCAGGAAATCTTGAAGCAGAGCAATGCACAGATTGAGCAGACCATTCGCGAAATCAAGGAGATGCAGGCCGAGAAGGAGAAAACGCGCCAAGTGCGCCAGCAACTCGACGACTTCAAGCGACGCCTGCAGCAGGAAGACAGCGCTATGCCCGACCAAATCAAGCAACTCATGCCCAAGAAGCCGCTCAAACAGAAGGGGCAGAAGAAGCCCGAGAAGAAGGCTGCACCCTCCGAGAAAGAACTCGCCGTGGGCGACAATGTGGTGATGAAAGGCTCTACTACCGTGGGCAATATCATGGCGATAGAAGGAAAATTTGCCATCGTGGGCTTCGGCAATCTGAAGACACGCGTGGAGATGAAGAAACTCGAGCGCACGCTCAAGCAGGTGACCAAGCCGAAGGAAACATCATCCATCAGCAGCGCCACATCGAGCGAGATGCGCCAGCGCCAACTCAATTTCAAGCCCGACATCGACGTGCGCGGCATGCGAGGCGACGAGGCAGTGCAGGCCATCACCTACTTCATCGACGACGCCATCCAGTTCAGCCAGCCCCGCGTGAGAATCCTCCACGGCACAGGCACAGGCATCCTCAAGCAACTCATCCGCCAATACCTCAACTCCGTGAGAGAGGTGAAAAGTTACCGCGATGAGCACGTGCAATTCGGAGGAGCCGGCATCACAGTTGTAGATTTCGAATAAGATTCCAGAAAATAATAACCAACACAGGCAGCAGCGCAAAACCCAAAAGCGCCGCTGCCTGTTTATTTTTGGGGGAGACTGTCTGAAAACTAGGGTCACAACCACAAC
>JAUNCU010000127.1:2693-8244 GCA_030526455.1 Bacteroidales bacterium
CCCTCTCCGAGGCTCATTGCTTTGCTGTTACTTATCTCCAAGCCGGACTCCCGAATTGCTGCGCAATTCTCTCGCTTGCATGGAGTTAACTATGATAAGCCGTCTCTGGTGGAGGCTAGTGGTCGCCTAGCGTTTTTGCTTTGGACTTGCCCTATTTTGGACTTTTCGGACAGGTTGGAGTGATGGAGAGTGAGTAAGTTTTTTTGCGAAGCAAACGCAATTCGATTTGAACGAAAAAACTTTCTCTTTATAACAAAAAACATAAAATAACAATACCTTTAAATTATTTTTACTACATTTGCGAAAACATTAAGCAATATCGTAGCAATGAATAACAGAATCTGGATTTTAAAAACAGGCTTTCACCTGCTGAAACAACTGGCGGGTTGGTGCGAAAAGGGGGCTCTTTTGGCATTTGCCATTATCTGCTTCGCTCACATGATGAGGGGTGAAGTGGTTGACCAACTCTTTCATCAAGGCATGAAGCACGTATTCACATATGACGCGGCCGGCAATCGGATTTCAAGAATGCCCAAGGATGCACTGGAAAGGGACTCTGCCGTTGTTGATGTTGGCGAAATTGTTGTGTTCCCAACTATTACAACAGGGGGTGTAACAGTGACTACAACTGCCGACCTGAACAACTCCCGCCTAGATTTTGAGCTCAGCAATGTGGCGGGTAGCCGTCTGGTAGAAGGGGAAATCGTGGAGCAGGTTTCTCATATCAACATGCCATCCGCCAATGGGATTTACATTCTCAATGTGAGATTCAAGAACAATTCCAAATCATTCAAAATCATCAAGAAATGAAAACGCCTTTACATAGGAATACGTTATGTGCATCTCTGCTGATGGCTGCAATCTCGCTGTTCGGCTCAGCGCAGGGCTCAAGAAATTCACGAATAAATGTCGTCAACGACCAGCGCCCTACAGTAGTGACTCGAGTTCTTGACGGACAATTGCTTGACGACGGATGCATGGCCGTGATTCCCGGATGGCGCGGGGAGGACTCTCTCATACAAACACCCGAGGCTGGCTACATGGTTGGGAAGATTACCTACTCAGCCAATGTCAGCGCTAGCGGAAAGGTGAAAATGAATGTGCCGATTCTGGACTTTGCATCTTCCTACGAGGCGTCGCCTCAGCTGTCGCTTGACTACGATGGCGGAAGCGAATACTTTGATGTGCTCGGATATGGATGGCGCATCGAAGGGCTGCACGTAATAGAGAAAACCGTTTCCGACTACTTTACCGACGGCAATGTTGACCGATATTCATCCGACAGCCTCGCTGTTTATTCGCTCGACGGCGTAAGACTTATCATGCAAGGAGATGGGGCGTTCAGGTGCCAGAGCGGCAACACTATAGTGATAAAGAAGGACTCTCTGACTTTCTGCGCTTACTACCCCGACGGCAGTAAAGCCATTTTCAGCTGCGACGACGGCCACCCAAGCAAGGAGGGCCGGCTTCGCTACCCGATTAGGGAACGCACGATGCCCGACGGACAGAAGATCACATATTCTTATAAATCGAATGGCGGCCACTTCCTTTGTGGCGGAAGGATGCTCGTGGAGTCCATCGGCTATGGCGATGACCGCAGGATTGTATTTCGCTACAGCCCCAAATGCCGAGTGGTGATGGAAAACGGGGGTAGTAGCATCAACCCTCGTTATGCTGCAAGGAAATATGTGAAAGGTGCTTGTTACGACTATTACCTCAAGCTTGACACCATTGATGTGAAAAAAGGCGACGAGCTTCTCACTCGCTATGAGTTATGCTATCGCGACCAGGCTGTGGAATCCCCCATTTCATCAATCCGCAGGCTTGACGACATGGGTAATTGCTTCAAGCCCGTCAACCTCTGCTATGGCGAGAGTGGCAGCAGCGGCACTTGGCACGAGAAAGCCTATACCCTCGGCAGCTACCTGGGCACAAGCAGGCTGCCGGAGCTGAATTTCCGCACCGGGCGATTTGACTTCGGTAGCGAGAATGAGGGCTTGCTGATGTATCCCAAAAAGGATGCATACACCGAAAGCAATTGCGAAGAAACGGCATTCACGAGCCACTATTCGTCGCAAGACACGCTTGTGGTAACCGTCTCCATCCCGAATGGAGGCTCGGCAATCCCATGCGGAAAGATAGCACTAGGCGACACTTTCGTGGAGGCGCTTGCAATGAACGCCGACGACAGGAGTGGCGACGAGGTGGTTGTCGTCAAGGAGTGGTCGCACTCGAACGGTGTTAACACACCAAATTCTCTGTATTTCAGCGTATACAGCCGCGGAGCGGAGCTTGAAGACAGGAATTACTCGATGTGGTGCCCTCGCTCATTTGTGATACCTTGCGAGAGCGAGCACCTTCCCAAATCATTCCTCACAGGCGACTTCGACGGAGATGGCCATGAAGAAGTGCTCGCGATTTCCCATCAAATCAATGGCAACGGCTCTACCGCCAGACTGATTGACGTGAACCAAGGGTCACTGAAAGGAGAATTCCACATCGACAGTTGCCGTGTCGCCTTTCCTGGGCATGCGGGCATAAACGACACCGAAAGAGCGCGGCTCTATTGGGATAGCGACCGGCTATTCGTTACCGACTACGATGCCGACGGCAAGTACGAGCTTTGTGTGATGAACAGAAGCGGGATGAGATTCTATTCTTTCCGCTATTCTCAACAGGGAGGCATCGAGATGAGCAGCATAAAGGTGCCGACTGTAGGCTATGGCTGCACCGACATCCTCAACACCGACTCACTACGACACTTGGAGATAATTCCTGGTGATTTCAACGGTGACGGATGCACCGATTTCATCATCCCATTAGCCAGTTCCTTCGCCATTCCATCGGGCTGGTACGGGATTGCCGATGCATATGTGGGATACACCATTCTGCTTGGTAACGGCAACGGGCGCTTCTTCAAGAGTAACGGCGGTGCAGTGTGCATAGGAACGCTGCGTGACGGCATCCTTGAAAACTCTATCAGGCAAGTGCAAGTAGCCGACATCAATCGCGACGGCACCTCCGACCTTGTCGTCGAACTGCTGAAAGGCGAGCAGATACACGCAAAGGTTCTCACTTTCCGAAACGGCTTGGCGCAAGGTGTTGACGGGAGTGCAATATTCGAGGAGTCAAGTATGCTGATTCCATGCAGAGCCTTGAATACAGAAGCAATGGACAACCGCTCAATGATGATACTGTCACCCGGCGGTATGCTAAGTTATCGAAAAATCGGGAACCCTTCCGACATAGCGCGCAGCATCACGGGCATTGACGACAACCAGGGCAACCGCCACGCTTTCTCCTATGCACGCATCTACAGGGCAAGCGACTTCCCGATAGACGGAGAATCGGCTAATGCCCCCTCTACATTCCCCTTCGCATCGCGTGCTGACGGTAGTCTGATTTGTGTGCGTGAACAGCTCATGGGCGACAAAACGACAGAAACAGACATTTCCTACAGCTACAAATACCCCGTGATGCATGAGCAAGGGCTTGGTTTTTGCGGTTTTCGTGAAGTGAACGCCATTGACTCAATCACCAAAACAGAGATATGCCGCACTTTCTCTCCTGAGAAGCTGGGCACGCCTTTGACGATTGCAACACTTGTCGACGGGCATCGCTTGTCAACCGAGCAATATGACTACGACCTAAAGGTGGACGCGAGCAAGCATATCCAGAGCCTGATGAAAGAGCGCATCGCCATCGACCACCTGACGGGGGTGAGCACTACTGAGCGCCTCGGATACGACTGTCACGGGAATGTGGCGGCCGACACAGTTGCTTACGGCAACACTGGCGAAATTGTTAAAACAGCGGTGTATGGCGGCATTTGCCAAGACGGTACAAACCTCACCCAAATCCTCATGAACAGAGCCCAGACCGTGACGCGTGGCAATTCTTCGGTGACCAGCGGCGAAAGTCATATTTATGACGAATCTTCTCACATGCTCCGGAGCACCGTGGTATGGACGGGAAATGCCCGGCTTCCCGTGAAGACGGTGGCCTACAACTACGATTCTCGGAATAGGGTCACAAAAATCACATCTACGCCATATGATGGCACACCCCTTGTCCAGACAAGGAGCTATAGTGGAACCGACCGCACGCCATCCATGGTCACTGGGGAGAATGGCATCACTATAAGTTACAAGTGTGGAGGGCATGGGATAACACGCGCATGCGACAATACAAGCATGCTGTCCTCAATGCAAGGCAATGCGGAAATTAGGCCGGGGATCAGCGTTTTCACTCGCCCGTGGGGAACAGCCGCGGGAGGTGAGGATGCAACCCTTGTGGAAGAAGGCCCTGCCACGGCTTACCATTTCGACAGTTTCGGAAGGGTTGACAGCGTGACCTGCGCCTACGGTGGCGGCATCAAGAACATCCTCCAATGGGCAGAAGAAGGAGACTCGTCAAGTTATGTACTCACAGTGAAGGAGGACGGCGAGCCTGAGAAAAAAACTTGGTACGACTGCCACGACCGAAAGAAGCGTGAGGGCATCCAGCGCCCCGACGGCTCTTACCTGATGACGGAATACCGCTACGACAAGTTCGGAAGGCTCTGTGCAGTATCGGCGCCATTCAAAACCATGCCATCGCTGTGGACCTCACAATCCTATGACGACGGCGGGCGACTGACACAGACCGACTATCCCGACGGGCACAGCGACGTGTTCCTATATGAGGGACTCACCACGCGCTCATTCATCGATGGGCAAGAGAAGGCGACCACTGTCGACGCCATGGGATTCACAACCGAGATTGAAGACGGAGCAGGAGGCGGAAGCCGGATCACCTATACCTACCGAGCCGACGGAAAGCCCGAGTGCGTAACGCTTGGAGGCACGATTGCCACCACATTTGAATATGATGACTATGGAAGGCAGACTGCCATCAACGACCCGAGCGCAGGACGTCGCGAACGCACCTACGATGCATCAGGGCGAATCGCCTGCGAAACCGACGCCCGCGGAAAAAGCGTGACCTGCACCTACGATGACAAAGCCCGCCCCATTCGCCGTGTGATTGATGGCGGCACAACTTTTGATTACACCTACGACGACCATTCCAATTTGCTCTCCATGAAGACCGACGGCACGGTGACCCGCACCTACACCTACGACGACTACAGCCGTCTCACGTCGGTTAGCGAGGGTGATTTCTCGAAAAACTTCGCTTACAGCGGAAAAAATGCTGTAAGTGTTGCATATTTCCTGAATAATTCGCAAATTTGCAGTGAGCAGTATTCGCGCACGCTTGGCACGCTCACTGCGGTGACTCTCGGCCAGGGCACTCCGTTATGGAGCCTGATTGCCGAGGATGAGCAGGGACGGGCCACGCGCGTTGGACTTGGGGCGCTCACGCAGCAGCTGAGCTACGACCTTGCTGGGCGCGTGACCGAGCGCAAGGTGGGCCATGGCAATCACCCCTACATCCAGCATGCGGCTTACGGCTACGACTGCGAAACAGGCAATATGACGATGCGATGCGACAGCATATACGGGCATGAGGAGTCGTTTGGCTACGACTATCTGAACCGCCTCACCTCGGG
>JAUNCU010000128.1 GCA_030526455.1 Bacteroidales bacterium
ATGCAAGCGAGTGAATTGCGCAGCAATTCGCGAGCGCAGCTTGGAGATAAGGAACTGCAAAGAAAAGAGCCTCGGAGAGGGTCGGTTATGGTAGTGACGCTTGCATATAACAATAATAATCTCTATTTTTGCATAAAAAGCACATGAGCAAGGTAAATGCACTGTTTCATATCGTCATCAACACCCATCACAGACAAATGACCATAGGCGATGACCATTGTGATGATATGTATCGATACATCTGGAAAACCATCCAAAACAAAGGATGCTTCCTCTGCCGCATTGGAGGAGTAGCCAATCACATTCACATGTTGGTGGATTTGAAACCCACCGTCGCTTTGGCTGACCTGGTTAGAGAAGTGAAGCAGACAAGCAGCGAGTGGGCTAGAACTAGCGGCATGTTCCCTCACTGGGATGGATGGGGCCGAGAGTATGCGGCTTTCTCCATTTCAATTGATGCAAAGAATAATGTAATTGAATATATCAAAGGACAAAAAGAACATCATAAGCGCGTGAGTTTTGAAGATGAATTCAAACGCATTCTAGTAGAGCATGGCATTGACTGGGACGACCGACTGCTCACATAAGCCCCTAGTCGCTACCATAACCGACCCTCTCCGAGGCTCTTCCCTTCGACTCTACCCTTTCTCCAAGCTGCGCGAGCGAATTGCTGCGCAATTCTCTCGCTTGCATGGAGTTAACCATAATAAGCCGTCTCCGACGGCGGTGGCGATATCTCTGATCCTACACCAGAGAGCGCACCGATGGCGATGGGAGGCATCTCTGCTCCTACGACAGAAAGCGCGCTGCCGGCGGAGGGCGATATCAATGCTCCGACGGCGGTGGGCGATATCTCTGCTTCTACGACAGAAAGCGCGCTGCCTGCGGTGGGCGATATCAATGCTCCGACGCCAGAGAGCGCACCGATGGTGGTGGGTGGTGGCTTTATTTTTTTGAATAATTATTTATATATTGTGGTGTATTACGAAATATATTACTATCTTTGTAACCGGTTACGAGTGCGTGGGTGCTTTTGCTGCGCCGCTGTCGTGACTGTGGCTTTCGATAGCGATGGATAGCATCTGTCGGTGATACTGAAGGCTACACATTATATATAAGAAGACAAATAAAGGCAAAATAAAGAAACCGTTAAAGTTCTCAAATAATAGCATTTTGTTAATTGTTAATAGTTGGCAGTAGCGCAGCGATGTGCCAGACCAGCGCCAAAAAAGAAAAATGTTTTCCTGTGTGGGCTCGGGTTGTGAAATCCGAGTCCATAATTTTTTTGCACCCCTGCCCCCCCCATGGAGGATAGCGGACACACATAAAAAAAACACACAGCACCGGAAGATGGTGCTGTGTGAGATGATGTGTATTGAGCCTCCTTTAGCGAACACGAATCACACGAATTTCACGAATTATTTATAATAAAATCCGTGAGGTTTCTGTGTGGGGGCTTTGTCAACGAATTACACGTCATCGGCTTGCCGCTTCGCTTGCGAAGAATTAAACGAATTTATTTTTCTGTTGAATCTCGTTGAATCTGTGTGAGTTATAAAATAAATCTGTGAGATCCGTGAGATCTGTG
Organism: Bacteroidales bacterium; assembly: GCA_030526455.1. Lineage (GTDB taxonomy): Bacteria > Bacteroidota > Bacteroidia > Bacteroidales > Muribaculaceae > Sodaliphilus. Next base: position 1,589 of record JAUNCU010000128.1, read on the forward strand.
TGGGGCACTCCCCAAAATAGATCTGTGTGGGGCCAGGGGCAAGGGCGTTACTTGTCGGCTGCGATGGCGTTGAGGAGGGCTACTGTGAAGTCCCAGCCTTTTTGCACTGCAGGGATGTGGCAGCGTTCGCGTGGCGAGTGCACGTCTTGCAGGGTTGGTCCGTAGGAAATCATTTCCATGTCGGGACGCACCTTGAGGAAGAGGCCGCATTCAAGACCTGCGTGGATGGCTTCCACCTTTGGTTCCACGCCGTAGAGACCCTTCCATTGAGCCACTGCGAGTTTCAGGAGTTGGCTGTCGGCGTTAGGAGCCCAACCTTGGTAACTGCCTTCGCTCTTCACTTCCTTCGCGCCAGCGAGGGTGAAGAGGGCTTCGATTTGCAGGGCGAGTTCGTCCTTAGCGCTTTCGGTCGACGAGCGGCTGAAGAATTCGAGGTAGATGGTGTCTTCGTTGGTCTTCACGCTAGCGAAGTTGGTAGAAGTTTCTACGAGGCCTTCCACTTCCTGGCTCATGTAGTAAACACCATGTTGAGCGGCGAAACTAGCGGCCACGAGGCGCTTAGCGGTGCAGTCGTCGATGATGGTAGCGGGCGCGTCAACGCTTTCGATGGTCACTTCCACGTTAGGCTCTGGGCGCTTGTATTCAAATTTGATGTCGGCAGCGATGGTGTTGACCACGGTTGCGAGTGTTTCCTTATCTTCGGGCTTGATACCCACGATGGCCACAGCGTCGCGAGCGATGGCGTTGTGGAGGTTGCCGGCGTTGAAACTAGCGAGTTTCACGTCGATTTTACTTCCCAGCACATAGAGGATGCGCGCCATTTGCTTAGTGGCGCTAGCCAGACCCTTATGGATGTCGCAGCCAGAGTGGCCACCCATCATCTTGCCAATCTTGATGGCGAAGTAGATGCGGTCGGCGGGAGCGGCTTCGGGCTTGTAGTCGAAGAGCACGGGGGTAACCACGCCACCAGCGCAGCCGATGGTGATCACGCCGTCGTCTTCGCTGTCGAGGTTGAAGAGGTAGTCGCCCACGAGCATGTCGGCCTGGATGTTGCTGGCGCCGGTGAGGCCAGTTTCTTCATCCACAGTGGCGAGGGCTTCCATAGCGCCGCACTTGATGTCGGGGTCGGTGATAGCGGCCAGCGCGATCGCGAGGCCGATACCGTCGTCGGCACCGAGGGTGGTGTTGTTGGCCCACACCCATTCACCTTCCACGCGAGTTTCGAGAGGATCGGTGAGGAAGTTATGGTTAGATGTAGGAAGTTTTTCGGCCACCATGTCCATGTGTCCTTGGAGCACTACACCCTTGGCGTTTTCAAAACCAGGAGCGGCAGGGCGGAACATGGCCACGTTGCCTACTTCGTCGACCTTATACTGGAGGTTGTTTTCCTTAGCGAAATCCACGAGCCAAGCGCGAATTTTGTCGAGGTTGCCTGATGGACGAGGCACTTTAGTCATCGCGTCGAAAATTTGCCACACGCGAGCGGGTTTTAAGTCTTTTACTTCCATAAATAATGTTTGTTAGTGATATTATAAAAAATGTTAGTTATCGTTGAGTGTTAAAAAATTTTGTTAAAAGCGATATATAACAATCGTAAAGTTACAAATTTTATTTGAATAATTGGTCAAAATGTCGCAAACCTTTTCTATATTTGCATAGAATTTTGAACAAAGCATGGTGAAACTCGTGATTTTAATCATCGCACTGATGGCCGTGGCAGTGGCTCTGCTGGGCGTGAGGGTGTTTTTCGTGAAGGGTGGAAAATTCCCTAACACCCACATTCACAGCAATAAGCACATGCGCGAACGAGGCATCACCTGTGCTCACGACAAGGAATATAACAAATAATTACTCATAAAAGAAAATGAACTTTTTAAGCAAAATCTCAAAACTCGCTTTTGTAGCGCTGGTGATGGTGGCCGTAGTGGCTTGCCAAGGCGAAAAGAAAGCCGACGAAAAAGCACCAGCATCAGCCAACATGCCTAAGCAGGCTAACGAAAACATGACCGTGCGCTACGTTGACGCCGACACACTGCTGAAATTCTACAACCTGGCTAAAGACTACAACGAATCGGCTACTCGCATGCAGAACCAACTCGACGCCCTCCAGAAGGCGCAAGAAGACAAGATTCGCAACCTCCAGGCTAGTTTCGCACAAAAAGAAAAGAACAATGTCTACGCCACTAACCCTCAACAGGCACAAGCCGACCAGGCTACTTACCAAAACGCAATGAACAATGCGCAGAAGGTGATCGCTGCCAAGCAGGAGGAAATCGCTAAAATCCTTCAGGAAAACCAAAAGGACCTCAACGACAAAATCAACGACTTCCTGAAGAAATATGCAAAGGAAAAGGGATTCGACATGATTCTCAACAAGGCCGCTACTTTCTACGTGGACGAAAAATTCGACGTCACCAGCGAAGTGGTTGAGCAACTCAACAAGGAATACACCAAAGTGGCTCCTAAGAAAGAAAAATAATCAACACACGATTGATACACAAGCACAATAAAGCGCGCTGCCTCACCGGGCGGCGCGCTTTATTTATTTCGTGGATAGGAAACCGTGGAGGGATTTTCACCCCCCGGAGCCTCCGGAAGTTCCGGAACCTCCGGGGGCTCCGGGATTGCCAGTTCTGGGCTCTCCGCCCCCCACCAGGCTAGCGGGTGTAGTGGGGGCGGTATTCGTCGGTTTCGATGTAGATGTAGATGTTGTAGGCTGGCAGAGACGCGCGGATGTGGCGCTCGATGTCGTTGATGAGTTGGCTAGCATGGGCGTCGTGGGCTGACTTGACGTCGATTTTGGCGGTGAGAAGCACGTCGGTGGGACTGAGGTGAATGGTCTTCACATTGATGAGGCGATCGATTTCCTCGCGCTCGAATGCCTGCTTGATGGTGGCGAGGTCGGCATCGGTCACGCTTTCGCCTATGAGCAAGCCATAGAACTCGCGCGCCAAAAACAGCGCCGCCAGGCACAGCAGTATGCCGATAAGCAAGCCCGAGAAGGCGTCGTAGAAGGGGTTGGCGGTGAAGTGGCTGAGCAGCGTTCCCGCCAGGGCAATGAAGAGGCCCACCACGGCGCAGGTGTCTTCGGCGAAGATGATGATGATTTCGCTGTGGCGGCTTTCGCGCAGGAAGCGGTAGAGCGAGAGGCGCTCACGGTTGAGCGTGCGAATTTCCTTAAATGCCACGCTGAGGCTGAAGCCTTCCACCACGATGCCAAAGGCGAGGATGCCCACCACGAGCCATACGCTCTGCACGGCGTGCTCGGGATGACCGAGTTTTTCGACGGCCTCCATGATGCCCAGCGCACCGCCGCCAAAGAAGAGCATCATCGCCACCACCATGCTGTAGAAATACTTGGCGCGCGCCTGCCCGAAGGGGTGACGGGCGGTGGCTTTCGCCGACGCCTGACGGTCGCCCACGAGCAGCAACACCTGGTTGCCGCAGTCCACGATACTGTGAATCGACTCGTTGAGCATAGCCACCGAGCCCGAGAATGCATATCCCACAAATTTAGAGATGGCCACAAGCACATTCGACGCCAGCGCCGCAATCACACTCATCATGCCACCATTGCTTTCCTGTTTCATAAGCCAGAGAAAAAATTAGTAAGTTTAGATTACGCAGATTTTTCGTGAAAGGGGACGGTTCTGTTTCACGAAAAATTTTTCAGAAAATTTTATTATATCACTAAACAACAGTATGTTACACTTTTCAGAAAACTCAAAATTCGTGAAAGAGAACCGTCCCCTTTCACGAATTTTTGGGTGTTGAAATCCCCTCTACTCCCCTGCCCTACTGGTCTTCGGTGAGGTGGTCGTAGGTTTGGTAGAGGAAGTCGTTGTAGGGGAAGCGCTGGAGGTGCACTTGCTTTGCCTTGTCGTAGAGCATGCGCTTGAGTTCTTCCACATTGTCGCCCTTCTTGGCTGAGATGAATACGCAATTGTTGTTCATGCGCGCCATCCAGGTTTCCTTGAGTTCCTCGAGGGGTATGTTTTCGCGCAGACGTGGCGTGAGGTCGTCCTCATCCTTCTGCACATAGGTGAACTGGTCGATTTTGTTGAACACCATGATCATTTCCTTGTCGCCGGCGCCACACACTTCCTGCAGCGTCTTGTTCACCACTTCCACCTGCTCTTCGAATTGCGGGTGAGAGATGTCGACCACATGCACCATGATGTCGCTGTCGCGCACCTCGTCGAGGGTGGTCTTAAACGAGTCCACCAGGTGGTGAGGGAGTTTGCGGATGAATCCCACGGTGTCGGTGAGCAGGAATGGGAGGTTTTCGATCACCACCTTGCGCACGGTGGTGTCGAGGGTGGCGAAGAGTTTGTTTTCGGCAAACACGTCGCTCTTGCTGAGCACGTTCATGAGTGTGGACTTGCCCACATTGGTGTAGCCCACGAGGGCGATGCGGGTGAGTTTGCCACGGTTTTTGCGCTGTATCACCTTCTGCTTGTCCCAGTCGGCGAGTTTCTGCTTCAGCAGGGAGATCTTGGTTTTGATGATACGGCGGTCGGTCTCGATCTGGGTTTCACCCGGGCCACGCATACCGATACCACCTCGCTGGCGTTCCAAGTGGGTCCACATGCCGGTGAGGCGTGGGAGCAGGTACTGATACTGCGCCAGTTCCACCTGCATCTTGGCGTTGGCCGTCTGAGCGCGGCGCGCGAAGATGTCGAGGATGAGGCTGGTGCGGTCGAGCACCTTCACCTTGGTTTCCTTCTGGATGTGTGCGATTTGCTTTGGCGAGAGGTCGTCGTCGAAGATCACGAGGTTCACTTCATGCTCCTCCACATAGAGTTTGATTTCCTCGAGTTTGCCCTTGCCCACATAGGAAGTGCTGTTGGGCGCGTCGCATCGCTGGAGAAACTTCTTCACGGTGCGTGCGCCGGCGGTGTCGGCAAGGAATTCGAGTTCGTCGAGATATTCATTGGCCTTCGCCTCGTTTTGCTGTGGCGTAATCAGGCCCACGAGCACCGCGGTTTCGTCGGTGAGTTCGTTGATTATATTTTTATCGTCGATTAATCCCATATTTCTAATGCTGTAAAGATAAAAGAATGAACAGGATGCAAAATTAGCAATTATTTCGGTGATACACAAAAAAACTCCCCGCAGGCGATGCTGCGAGGAGCCGAAATATATTTAATCAGTTACGGTTTTCGAAAAATCCGGAAGTGTGATTATTTTTCGTTGGTGTTGATGTAGCAGATAGAAACGCGGTTCCAGTCGGGTTCAGAGAACATGTCGCCGATACCTTGACCTTCAGCCTGGATGCGATCAGCCTTCACCTTGTAAGTCTTCACGAGCATATCCTTAACGGCGTTAGCGCGAGCGTTAGCGAGGCGGATGTTGAGATCTTGAGGACCTTCTGGAGAAGCGTAACCCTTGATAGAAACGGTTGCTTCGGGGTGGTTCTTCAAGAAAGTAGCCACGCGTTCTACGTTAGGCTGCTGAGCGCGGTCGATAGTGCTCTTGCCTACGTGGAAGAATACGTTAGTTTCGAGAGAAGCGCTCTTCACTTCAGTTTCCTGAACCTTAACCACTTCAGTCACTTTGTTCTTTTGAGCCTTGCATGCTTCGAGGTCGCGAGCGAGTTGAGCAGCGCGAGCGTTGCAAGCGTCGAGGTCGGCCTGAGCGTTGTTCACCTGGTTGCGGAGTGAGTTGATTTGACCGTTGAGAGCGTCAACGTCGGCTTGAGTGTACTTCTTGTCGCAGAGAGTGAAGTAGCGAGCGCCGTTGCTGTTCTGGAAGTGGTAGGTGATACCAGCCTGGAGTTCGATAGCGGCAGCGTTAGCGTTGTAGCGGCTTTCGCAAGCGTTGAGACCACCGTTTTCCTTGCGGTTAGCCTTCTTAGCGTCGGCGTTCATGTCCCAGAGGATAGAAGGCTTCAGAGAGATAGTCCAAGCCTTGCTTTCGCCGAGGTTGAAGTTGAAGTTAACGCCATACTTAGTGTACCAAGAGTTTTCGTCGGTCACGTCGGCACCTGCTTGGTAAGCGTGGAGCCAGCCAGCACCGAGCACTGCTTCTACTTCTACGCAGCGAGGAGCACCCTTGTAGCCACCGAAGAGGTTAGAGAGGTTGAGTGCAGAGAAAGCACCTACGAACTGGTGGTCGATGATGTTCTTGCTCTTTACGCCGAGAGCCGATTGCCATACGTTGGCAGGAGCCTTGCCCCAACTAGAAGTGTTGATAGTCCATTCACCTTCCACGCCGATGCCGAGGATAGGAGTAACTTGCTTGCGGAGTTCAGCACCAAACACGCCACGAGCGTTCTTGAATACTGAATAGTGCTGGAATGGAGCGATAGCACCACCCTTGAGGGTGAAAGATACGTTGTCGGTAAGCTTTGAGCCAGTCAAAGTAACCTGTGCTTGAGCAGCCTGGATACCAAGCGCTGCTACGGCTAACAGAATAATCTTTTTCATTGTTCTAATAATATTAAATAAACTTATATGTAAATGTATATTTCCTAAAATATAATGTTTTCCCCGTGGGCGAAAAACTTGGCAAAGTTACTACAAATTCTGCACATCTGCAAAAAAATGTGCAATCTCAACCAATTTTGTTCGCAAATTACCATTGCAAAGAGCCTCGGAGAGGGGCGATGCAATGGTAGAAGCCCGAGTTTGCAGACAGCCGG
>JAUNCU010000129.1 GCA_030526455.1 Bacteroidales bacterium
GGTGGAAATTTCGGGGAAGAGGGGCTTTCGCGTTTTCTTTCCTCCCAAACCGCTTCGCTTCACCTCCCCAATGCACTTCAATGCATTGTTGATGTGCTTTGTGTAGTCCTTGTGGTCCTTGTAGCGGTCAAGGATGTCCACAAGCCAGTTCTCGCCCCTGTGACGCTCTATGATTTCCAATGCCTCGGGCTCCACTTTGATGGAGTAGAGGCGGTGTGTTTTGGCTCTTGAATAGTTAATCCGCCCGTCTGTGATTTCCTTCAAGTTGGCCAAATCCACAGTGTTAATGCCGATGAGCATGAACATCAGCTTGAACATGTCAAGGTAGCCGACTGCGTATCTTTCCACTGGATAGTTGAACAACATGCGCAAATCCTCCACTTTCAAGTTACGTTTTCTGGTCGCTATGTTCTTCAACTTGAACTTGCGGAAAGGATACGCAGTCGTGATTTCGTCATCAATGGCCTCATTGAATACCGCCCTGATATTTCTGAAATGGATATTGCGGGCATTTTGTGAAGGGGCAGTTTGGGCAAGAAACTGGTCAAACTGTGAAAGCCAGTCCTTCGTGACGTCCTCAAATGCGAGTGATGAGAGCTTGAAGTTCTTCTGCTCGGAAAAGGCTTGCATGCGGCGGTGTGTTACCATGTAGAGCCTTTTGGTTCCTTCGCTTTTGGACTCAGCGAACTTCAGGAACCGGCTTTCAAACATGTTCTTGCTCCTGGCCTTCTCCGCTTTTAACGGGTCATGCAGTCCTTCAAAGCCTTGCTTGATTTCAGAGGCGGTCAGTCTTTCGACCCTCTCTTCATAGGAGAGTCTCAGCAGATAGCCGTCTATCTGGCTCTTTAGTCCAAGGATAGACATGTTCATCACATCCTTGTTGGGATGGTTGATGACAGTGTTGGACTTTATGTCCCACTGTTCTTCGGTAATCTTGCATCCTGTTGATATGAATGCAGATTTCCTTAAATGGTTGATGGAAATTTTGAGAATACATGGCTCGCCTTTCTTTGCTCGCCTCGTGTCCAAGTAGAATGATGTACTTGCCATAATAAAAAATCTGCGGTGTGTTGCACCCTTACCACCTTAATGCTCCAAATTGTGCATGCACATCGCCAAAATGTGCGTGCTTTTTTGTTAGTTTTTGTACATTTTTGTGCTAAAATGTGCAATTTTGCCGTTTTTTTTTAAAGGCAAAATAGCCCTTGGAGGAAATAAAAATGACCGATAATCTATTGATTACCAGTCATTTTGCTTTCTGTCGGGATAACTGGATTCGAACCAGCGACCCCACGCCCCCCAGACGTATACTCTAACCGGACTGAGCTATATCCCGAACAATGCTCACGAGGGTTTCCCCTCAAAAGCGATGCAAAGTTACCACTTTTTTCTCATTCCACCAAATTTTCTGCCTAAAAAATCAATGTCGCTGTATTTCGACCGGTGCTTTTTACGAATTTCACGAATTCTATTTTCTCTCTGTGTGGGTGATTTTTTCACGTTATCGGCTTGCCGCTTCGCTTGCGAAGAATTAAGCGAATTTCACGAATTTTTTGCTAGGGTTGTGTGGGGAATTTTATCAACGAATTAAGCGAATTTCACGAAATTTTTGCTGTGTCTCTGTGTGGGGATTTTTATCAACGAATTAAACGAATTTCTCGAATTTTATGCTGGGTCTTTGTGGGTGATTTTATAAACGAATTAAGCGTTATAGGCTTGCCGCTTCGCTTGCTAAGAATTTTCTCGAATTATCTTTGGTATCCGTCAGGGTGCTCGGCTGCTTGTTGCTTGAAAAATTGGTTTAATTGGTTGAAATTTGGTTTAATTTGTGTTTTTTTACGTACACGTTATATGTGTGCCCCATTTTCACTTCTTATTGATTTTCCACACACCCTCGTCGCACCATCCGCCGAGAACACAAAAAAAAAGCACCCGCCCGATGTTGGGCGAGTGCCTTTATTTTGCTTTATGCTTTAGTAGTGTGGGGCGGGTGAATTATTCAGCCTTGCCGTCGCTACCGAGCACTTCTTTGATCTTGTGAGTGTAGAGTTCTACCATCAGGTCGCGAGCAGGACCGCAGTACTTGCGTGGGTCGAATTCTGCTGGCTTTTCAGCGAATACCTTGCGCACTGCAGCAGTGAAGGCGAGGCGAGAGTCGCTGTCGATGTTGATCTTGCAAACTGCGCTAGCAGCAGCCTTGCGGAGTTGTTCTTCAGGAATACCTACAGCGTTGGGCAGTGCACCGCCGTTGGCGTTGATGATGTCAACGTATTCTTGAGGAACTGAAGAAGAACCGTGGAGCACGATGGGGAATCCAGGGAGTTTTTCCATGATTTCTTCGAGGATGTCGAATGCCAATGGTGGAGGCACGAGGCGGCCAGTTTCAGGGTCTACAGTGCACTGTTCAGGAGTGAACTTGTAAGCGCCGTGGCTGGTACCGATAGAGATAGCGAGAGAGTCGCAACCAGTCTTTTCAGTGAAGTCGATCACTTCTTCTGGCTTGGTGTAGTGAGAAACTTCGCTTGCCACTTCGTCTTCAACGCCAGCGAGCACACCGAGTTCACCTTCTACAGTCACACCGTGAGCGTGAGCGTATTCTACAACCTTCTTGGTGAGGGCTACGTTTTCTTCGTAAGGGAGGTGTGAACCGTCGATCATTACTGAAGAGAAACCGAAGTCTACGCAACTCTTGCACACTTCAAAACTGTCACCGTGGTCGAGGTGCAGACAGATTTGTGGGTTTTCCCAGCCGAGTTCCTTTGCATATTCCACAGCACCCTGAGCCATGTAGCGGAGGAGTGTCTGGTTAGCGTAGTTACGAGCACCCTTCGATACTTGAAGGATTACTGGCGACTTGGTTGAAGCAGCGGCCTTGATGATAGCCTGGAGTTGCTCCATGTTGTTGAAGTTGAAGGCAGGGATTGCATAACCGCCCTTGATAGCCTTGGCAAACATGTCCTTGGTGTTTACGAGGCCTAATTCTTTAAAACTTACCATTTTTTAAATTTAAAACGTATTATATAAAAAACCTAATTGTTCCTTATTTAGCCGATTGCCTGGGCGTGCCATAGTGGCTGCGCTCGGCAAATCCCTATTTGGGTGCAAAGTTAGCGAATAATTATGAAAGTGCCACTCTTTTTGCCCTTTTTTTTACATTATATAATATAGGGCCGTCACTTCGGGCCGGTGGGGTGGGGCGCTGGCGCTTTCGCTCGCCTATGGTTTTTTTCGCTTTTCCGTTGCGCTTAATGCCTTCTTAATTTGGATTATTTTATAAAAAACCTTAATTTTGCAATACTTATCAATTTTGAATTAACAAGTACCTTCAAAACTGTAACTACATTTTGGGAAACTACTCGCTCCATCATATGCTCGTGTGCAGGTTCAAAACGCTGAATCTGAGATTCTTTGTGTCTTTTCTCTTGCTTCTGTCGATGGCTGTGGCTGCTGTGGCTGCCGAGGTGGGCGAGTTGTATATTCAGTACACCACCGCCAGCGCTTCGAAAAGTAAGGAAATTTTGAAGCAACTCCAGAAGCAGTTGATTGAGGAAGATTACCTTTCTAAAGATTATTTCACCGACCCAAAATACAAGGGCTTGGAGGAGGCGGCTGTGCTGATGGGCGTGTCGGCCTATTTTTACTACACCGACGAGTGGGCCAAAGCCGAGGAGCCGGGCCTTAAGGCCATCGCTTTGCTGGGCAATGTGGAAAACGATCTCACGAGCGACACCTACAGCACGCTCAGTTGTGCCGCGCATCGCACGGGTAATCTGGTAAAGGCGCTCGATTACATGCAGAAGTGCCTTGCCATCGACACCAAAATGCGCGACACCGACCGCATGAGCAGCGACTTGAACAATATCACTGCCACTTATCTGGCCATGGAGGAAGCCAAGTCGGCCGAAACCTATATCCTCAAGGCTATCAATCTTCAACGCGAGGTCGACGCCGGCAAGCCCAGCAAGCGCATGGGCATTGAGTTGGGCATGGCTTCGGAGGTGTATCTGAAACTGAAGCAGTTCGACAAGGCGCTCGACTACGCGCAGAAGGCGTTTGCCAACGACGCTGAGATGGGCGAGACCGTCACTGCGGCGGTGCGCCAGTGCCAGGTGGCGGGTGCGCTCTACGAACTCGGCCGCTACGACGATGCCGAGAAGGAATTGCGCCAGGCACTACCCGTGCTCAAGCAGAACAACAAGAAGAATTCGCTCGCCATCTGCTATGCGCAGTTGGCCGACGTGATGAAGGAGAAACACTCGCCCGCTGAGGCTGAAGGCTACTACATGCAGGCGCTGCAGATTTTCAAGGCCTTGGGCAACCGCTATCTGGAGCGTCGCTGCGAGAAGGGACTGTCATCGGTGTTGCGCACCAAGGATCCCGCCGCGGCGCTGAAGCACTTGGAGCGCTACTGTGTGCTCGCCGACAGTATCTACAATGAGGAGTCGGCCCGCCAGTCGAATATTTTCAACGCGAAATACAAGAACGAGGAACTCGCGAAGCAGAATGCTGAAATTGAGGCCACTAACCGCACTTTCCGCATCACGCTTATTGCTTCCATCATCGGTTTGATTCTGCTCATCGCTGCCGCTACGGCGCTCTATGTGGCGTTTAAGCACAAGAGCCGCGCCCATGATATGGCGAAGCAACTCGAACAGGTGCGCACATCGTTCTTCACCAATATCACCCACGAGTTCCGCACACCGCTCACCGTGATTCTCGGTGCGAGCGAGCGTCTGCTGAAGGGCTCGTTGGCGCCCGATGAGAAGCCTGAAAAACTCTACGGCATGATTTCGCGCCAGGGCCAGGGCTTGCTGCGCTTGATCAACCAGTTGCTCGACATCTCGAAGGTGAATTCCGAAATCGGCAACCCCGACTGGCGCCATGGCGATGTGGTGCCCTATCTCAGCATGATTGTGAACACCTACGAGGATGCGGCCTACGAAAAAGGCGTCCAACTCCACTTTGCCGCTAAGCAGAAGGAGATAGCCATGGACTTCGTGCCGGGCTATATGCAGAAGATTTTGAGCAACCTTATCAGCAACGCGGTGAAATTTACTGCCCAGAGCGGCTTTGTGGCTGTGGCTGTGGAGGTGAAGAACCAGGATATCTGCATCCGTGTGGCCGACAATGGCCGTGGCATTCCCAAAGAGGAACTCGAGTCGGTGTTTGAGGCTTTCCATCAGGCTTCCAATGCCCACGATAAGGTGGGCACTGGCGTGGGTCTCGCGCTGGTGAAGCAAATTGTGAGCAGTATGCGAGGCGAAATCAGTGTGAGCAGCACCCCTGGCAAGGGTACGGTGTTCTCGGTGCTGCTGCCGCTCGACCAGCAACTGAAGACGCCCGCCCGTGCGCTCTCCTCGACCGAGATGACGGTGGCGAAGGAAGTGGAAGTGCTGCACGAAGATGGCGCCGAGCGCAACGTCGACGTGGTGCACGCCGATGCCCAACTCCCCTCGGTGCTGGTGGTGGAAGACGACAAGGACATTTCTTACTACATAGGTTCGCAATTGCAGAGCAAATATAATGTGTATTTCGCCACCAATGGCGAAGAGGGCTTCGCGATGGCGAGCGAGATTATGCCCAGCCTCATCATCAGCGATGTGATGATGCCGGTGTGCGACGGCTTTGAATTCTGCCAGCGCCTACACCAGAGTGAGGTGCTCAACCACATCCCCGTGATTATCCTCACCGCCAAGACCGACGACCGCGACCGCATCAAGGCCCTTCAGGTGGGCGTCGACAATTTCATGAACAAGCCCTTCAACAGTGAGGAACTCGCCCTGCGCGTGGATCATCTTATCGCGCAGCGTGAAGTGCTTCGCCAGAAATTCAGCCAGGCATTGGCACAGGGCGAAGGCAAGGAGAAGGAAGTGGAAATCTCGCAACCCGAACGAGAATTCCTCGACCGACTCGATGCGCTCATCCTCCAGCGCATGGGGCAGGCCGATGTGGACATCGACAGCATCGCGTCGGCGCTGTGCATGAGCCGCAAACAGTTGCGCAGCAAGGTGTCGTCGATCACTGGCGAAACACCATCAACCTACATCCAGCACCTGCGCATGGGCAAGGCCTGTGAAATGCTCACCACCACCGACGTGCCCATCGGCGAAATAGCCATGCAGTGCGGCTTCGACGACAGCGCCTACTTCTCCCGCATCTTCAAACAACTGCACGGCGTAACCCCATCCCAATACCGCAAAAAATAACCACGCCCCCGCAGCCCCCGCACGCCAGGCGCCCCCCCCGCGCCGAACACTAGGCGGCCACCCACCCCAAAAGAAAGAATACATTCACCCAAAAAGAAAGGAGACACCCGCCCCCGTGTTTGCCGCGTCAGCGGCTAATCCCAAAAGGCAATCGAAGCAAGCCTACAGCCCCCCGCCTCCCCCCCCAAAAAACACCCACAAAATTTCGTGAGATTCGAGAAATGCGTGTTCTCTCCCCTAAAATCTCCGCCTTTTTTAGTGTAATTCTGTAATTTGCTCATTATCAGTGTTTGTGACTAGATTGTAGTCACATTTCTCCTATTATTTTCCTGTAAAAAAGTAACAAAAATCCTAAAAAAGGTCACCAAAATCCTAACACCCCGCCAGCTTTTTCCCGAAATTTGCATCATCAAAATTCTCATGAATATCGAAACGGCCACGGCCTGGTTTCCTATTCGTTTTTAGTAACGCCCCACTTTGTGGAACTTTTGAATTTTTAGACGATGTATAGAACAAACTTGAAGACCGTGGCGGGATCGAGCGCGCAAGGCTCTCCCGCCAATTTCGACGAGGTGAGCAAAGTCATCGACTCGATTTTCGACGTGAACACATCCACCATTATTATTCGCGACGAGAAGCGACAGGATTTGCTCAAGCAAAGGAATAACTAATTTTCCTTCACGGCAGCATTCCATGATGCCACGCCACCAGTGCTGGTCATTTGCCGCGGTATATTTCCCGGTGCTGGTGCAGCCGCTCTCCTATATTATATAGGGTGGTGGCTATTTGATAAGCACTTTTGGCAAATAATGAAAAAATGCAAAAAAAATGAGAAAAAAACATTGGAATGTTTTGCTGTAAGGAAAATTATTTATATCTTTGTCCATAGTTAGTGAGTGCGCATAGCGCCTTGCTAATGATTAGTTAAACTTAATCATCTTAAAAACAGATAATTAGAGAACTAAATTTATAATTTTTTTCAAACAAACTAAATCAATTGATTATGAAAGTAAAATCTTTACTCGTTGCTGCTCTCGCAGCTCTCAGCATGTCAGCTTCTGCTGTTGTGCTCGAAACAGAAAAGGTTGTCATCGACGAAGTGAACGCTAAGGTCGGTGAAAAGGTAGAAGTTCCTGTTCGTTTCGAAACTACTACTGAATTCTCTGCAGTTCAAGCATTCATCGCTCTTCCTGAAGGCGTAGTTGCTGAAACTATGTACAACGAAGACCTCGAAGAAGACGAACTCGTTACTAAGCTCGCTAACTCTCGTTGGAACGCTTCTCACGACATCTCTTCTTCTTACAATGCTACTACTAACACTATCGGTATCGTTGCTGTAAGCCTCAAGAACAAGATGTTCAAGGTTGGTACCGACGCTATGTGCAAGGTTTGCATCAAGGCTTCTGCTGCTGGTACTTTCAAAGGTAAGATCCAAAACGTACACTGGTCAACTGCTTCTGTAGACGGTTCTGGTGACGGTGACGGTCCTGAAACTGAATTCAACATCGTTGTTGCTGCTTCTGCTGTTAACGACATCACCGCTGCTGATGCTGCTAAGACCTACAAGGTTATCGAAAACGGCCAGATCTACATCATCGCTGGTGACAAGAAGTTCAATGTAATGGGTGCTGAAGTTAAGTAATTTATCGCTTAAGCAAAAACATCCAATCGCGTCAGTAAACTTCTGACCAAATAAAACACGGAGACTGCTTCCTATCTCAGGAAGCAGTCTCTTTTTGCATATATCCTCACCCCGTGGCCTGTCCGAAAACCCGAAATTCAGCAGGACTATAGCGAAAACGCCAGGCGACCACCCACCGCCGTCGGAGACGGCTTATTATGGTTAACTCCATGCAAGCGAGTGAATTGCGCAGCAATTCGCGAGCGCGGCTTGGAGATATGTGGCCGCAAAGAAAAGAGCCTCGGAGAGGGTCGGTTATGGTAATAGCCCGAGTTCT
>JAUNCU010000130.1 GCA_030526455.1 Bacteroidales bacterium
TCCGCTGCATACCTGCCTACACACATCCAATCCCTAGCGGGATTGCGCCGCCTCTTCCTTGAATTCATCCCTTGTATTTTTCCACTGATCCTTAATCACCCATACACCCCATCACATCAAGCAGCCCGGGCTTGTTACTGTTTTTGGTAACGCGCCCGGGCTGCTTGGTTTTTATATATTTTTGGTGGCAAAAGGTGGTAACTATACCACCTTTCCGAAGAGTTCGAATGCTGTGGCGGAGGTGATTTCCACCTGGTAGAAGTTGCCGATTTCCAGTTCGGGGGCATCCTCTACGGGGATGAGCACTTCTGGGTCCACTTCTGGCGAATCCCACTCGGTGCGGGCTGAGTAGTACATGTCGTCGACGCTGTCGATCACCACCTTCAGCACTTTGCCCACTTTCTCTTCTTGGATTTCGGCCGAAATCTGTTCTTGCAGATTCATGATTTCGTCGAGGCGGGCGGCTTTCACGTTGTCGTCGATGTCGTCGGCATATTGTTTGGCGGCGAATGTGCCTTCCTCCTCGCTATAGGAGAAGGCGCCCATGCGCTCAAATCGCATTTCCTTCACGAAACTTACCAAATCCTGGTATTCCTCTTCGCCTTCGCCGGGGAATCCCACCATGAGCGTGGTGCGCAGGTGGATGCCAGGCACCTCCTTGCGTATGCGCTCAATCAACTCGATGGTTTCCTGCTTGGTGATGTGGCGCTGCATGTTGCTTAGCACCTTGTCGCTAGAGTGCTGGAGCGCAATGTCGAGGTATTTGCACACATTCTCGTGCTTCGCCATCACGGGGAGCAACTCGTAGGGGAACTGGGTGGGGTAGGCGTAATGGAGGCGAATCCATTCCACGCCCTCAATTTGCGCCATCTTGTCGACCAGTTCGGGCAGCATCATTTTGCCGTAGAGGTCGAGGCCGTACGACGAGAGGTCTTGCGCTATCACATTAAATTCCTTCACGCCCTGCTCGGCCAGGTGCTTCACCTCGCTCAGCAGTTCGTCCATAGGTACCGACTTGTGGCGGCCCGTGATGAGCGGAATGGCGCAGAAGGCACAGAAGCGGTTGCATCCCTCCGAGATTTTCAGGTAGGCGTAATGCTTGGGAGTGGTGAGGTATCGCTCGCTCGAGAGCGACTCGTTGTAACTCTTCCCAAGGTCGGCCAGCATCTCTTTCCAGTTGAATTTGCCGTAGAATTTGTCAACTTCGGGCAATTCCTCGGTGAGTTGAGCGAGGAAGCGTTCGGCGAGGCATCCCATCACGAAGAGTTTCTTGATTTTTCCCGCCTTCTTGGCTTCGCCTAGTTGGAGAATCATCTCGATGGATTCCTCTTGCGCATCGCGAATGAAGCCGCAGGTGTTCACCACCACGATTTCGCCGTCCACGCGGCTGGGGTTGTGCTCCACGCTGTAGCCGCTAGCCTGGAATTGACGAATCAGGTGCTCCGAATCCACTAGATTCTTAGAGCACCCGAGCGATATAATGTCTACTTTATTTTTACGCATAAATTATGGTTATGATTCTTTGCCGAAGAGGCTACGCACGAATTCCTGTTTGCGGAAAATCTGCAGATCGGTCATGCCTTCGCCCAAGCCGATGTACTTCACCGGAATGTTGAACTGGTCGCTGATGCCAATCACCACGCCACCCTTGGCAGTGCCGTCGAGTTTTGTGATAGCCAGCGCGTTGACCTCGGTGGCGGCCACGAATTGCTTCGCTTGTTCAAAGGCGTTTTGTCCGGTAGAGCCGTCGAGCACGAGTAGAATCTCGTTAGGAGCCCAGTCGGCCACCTTCTTCATCACATTCTTGATTTTTGTGAGTTCGTTCATCAGGCCCACATTGTTGTGGAGACGGCCTGCGGTGTCGATAATCACCACGTCGGCGCCTTGCGCCACGGCGCTCTTCACCGTGTCGAACGCCACCGAAGCAGGGTCGGTGCCCATCTTGTGCTTAATCACCGACACGCCCACGCGTTCGCCCCAGCGCTCGAGTTGTTCGTCGGCAGCGGCGCGGTAGGTATCGGCAGCGCCCAGCACCACCTTGTTGCCGGCCTGAGTGAAGTTGTAGGCCAGTTTGCCGATGGTAGTGGTCTTGCCCACGCCATTCACGCCCACCACCATAATCACGTAGGGGCGGCGAGTAGTAGAGATGGTAAAGTCTTCCATCTCGCTGTTATTGTTGTCGGCAAGCATTTGCGAAATCTCATCGCAGAGCAGGTCGTTGAGTTCGGCGGTGCCCACATATTTGTCGCGAGCCACGCGATCCTGAATTCTCTTGATGATTTTCAGGGTAGTTTCCACGCCCACGTCGCTGGTGATGAATGCCTCCTCCAGATTGTCGAGCACATCGTCGTCGATTTTTGATTTGCCCGCAATAGCGTGCGCGATTTTACTGAACACACCCTCCTTGGTTTTCTTCAAACCGTTGTCGAGTGTTTCCTTTTTTTCTCTTGAGAAGAATTTGCTGAAAATGCCCATATCGTTTTCGTTATTGTTTCAATCTACAAAGTTACAAAAAATAATCGTAAAACCCCTAACAGCTTCAGCCGATTATTGAATTTCTTCCGCCCGCGATTCCACAAAAAAGCCTCATTCAGAAAATCAACGCTAGTTTTTTTAGCAGTGGCATCCTTTTCGGCGTATCCGCCTTGCTGGAGCGTCCACTTTCCGTTGAGTTTCTGAATGAGGCTTTTATATGTTGAGTCTTTTGAGATTTCTCAGAGCAGGGGAGCGTATTAGATGGCTAGCACTTTGTTGATAAGCGCGGTCACGTCGCTCACGTCTATTCGTCCGTTGCCGTCCACATCGCACAGGGCATCCTCGTAACTTGCCGTGCCAAGGATGTGGTTCAGCAATGCTGTCACGTCGCTCACGTCAAGTTTGCCATTGCCGTCAAGGTCGCCAGCCAGCACCTTAGGCTCTTCGCTCAATCCCTTGATGTGGGATGCATATTCCTTCCATCCCAATGCAGCCTTATATGCAGCCACCGATGCATCGGGCACATAAATCACAAAATCTTCAGGCAGTCCATCAAAACTTCCCCACGTGTTGTCTCGGGAATACAGA
This sequence comes from Bacteroidales bacterium, assembly GCA_030526455.1. GTDB lineage: Bacteria > Bacteroidota > Bacteroidia > Bacteroidales > Muribaculaceae > Sodaliphilus. Next base: position 3,064 of record JAUNCU010000130.1, read on the forward strand.
TCACACGCTGGAGGAGTGGTGGCGTGACAATATACTTTGTGCATACTATTACAGTTTTTGAATGCCCAATAAGATATTGTATTCATAGTGGCGGGTATTGTGACAGAAGTCATTGTTTCACATCCCAAGAAGCATTCATATCCTATGTATTCAAGCGCAGAAGGCAGCCTCATGTGTCCTTTTATATGACTGCCATCGAGGGCACGCTGGAATAATTTCTTCATGGAATTAGGGAAACTTATTGTCTCTAACTGAGGATACAAACCCGAGTATAAAATTGTAGGTGCTTTGCTGAGCACGAGGTAGCCCTTTCCGTCTTCGTATTGATTGCCAATAATGTCACAGTCGTTAAATTATTTTTTTACATCATCACGCCATGGTGTATGTAGAAACGTACCATTGTCGGTTGTATAATGTACCAGATAGTGCTTACACTTAGTGCAGTAGTAAGGGTTTTCCTGGGTGTATTCGTGCTTGCATGGCTCAATAAAAAGGCGGTCATAGAATGCGTACTTCCAATTTTTATCAGCACGGTAGGTGCTCAATGCACTTTCAGGCACGTAAAAGCATACATATTGATCATTGAAGCCAATGTTATAAAATGTGGCTGGAGTAGTGTTCTTGAAGTGCACAGTCTTCACTCCTGTGCACCCAATAAATGATTTTGCTATGTCGTTTACAGATTTTCCAACAATCACGTTTTCAAACCCCGAACAGTTGGCAAATACGCTGTCTCTGAGTTCGGTGAGTTTGTCTCCGATGCTCAGTGTGCCAGTAAAGCCTGTGCAGTTTTTAAATGCGCGGCTGTCAATTTCAGTAACACTGTTGGGTATTGTAAGCGCTCCGTGAAGACCAGTGCAATTGTAAAAAGCATAACGTCCAATAGTGGTCAATGAATTTCCCAGCACCAATTCGCTATTAATACTGGTGCAGTTGTAAAACGCATAATCTCCAATACTAACTAAAGTGTTGGGCATATCCATTTTAATATTTAACTTGGGGCTTCCTTTGAATGCATTCCTTTCAATTGTTACCAAACTTTTTGGAATATTGACAGAGGCGAGGAGCGGGCAGTCTGAAAATGCGCCATCTTTTATTGTCTGTACAGAATTCGGGATAACCTGTTCTTCTAAAACGTAACAATTTCTAAACGCATCTACGCCGATAGTAATCAAAGACTCCGGCAAAACCACAGTCTTGAGCCTTTTGCAATATTCAAAAGCATGATTGGGAATTTCTGTTATGGATTCAGGTATTGTGATTTTGGTAACATAGTGACAACCGCCAAAGACGAAACTGTCAAGAAAGGTCACAGAGTTTGGCAACACCAATTCCCCACCAAGGTTCAAACATGCATAGAATCCGTATCTACCAATTGATTTTAACGTAGAAGGGAATTCGCTAATAGTGGTTAAGCCTGTGCAACACATGAAGGCCAGGTTGCCTATTGATTCTATCGTCTTTGGGAACTCAAAAGTTTTTAAAGTCTCGACCTCGTTATAGGCTCCTGCACCAATAGCGGTGGGGACGTTATCCAATTCTATTATGCCCCTACCATTCTCATAGGTGTTTGAAACAATTGCGGCCTCACCGAATGGCTTTGCCCCCAGAGGTTTAACTATATTTCCATCGGTGGAAGTGTAGTGTACGAAGTAGTGGTTGCAGAGGGTGCAGTGGGTTTGGTCGTCGGAGTCGTACTGGTGGTTGCACGTGGATTGTGCGCTCATCGGTAGCACGCTCGCCATGCACAGGAGCACGGCCCATAGTAAAGTTTTTTTCATAATTGCTCTATTTTTTAGGGTTGATATTATTCGGGTTTATAATATTTAGAAAATGAATTTGATAAATTGGTTTCTCTACGCGATGGAGAGTGATGCAAGGTTTCAATTCTCAAATGATCATCTAAAAGCGCTCTCCGATACTGTGCAAATTTAGGCAATACTAAGAAGATTATCAAATCTTTTCCGCTGTTTTTTTGATTATCAATGAGTTTTTTACTACTTTCGTGGCATCATCTATTTATTTTTAACTCAGTTGCGATGCGAAACTTCTTTTTTAAACGTAGTGTTATGATTTGTATTTTAGTGTTTTGCATATCCATGGCTATCCTTCACTGCTACAGCCGCTCGAAGGTGGCGCCTGTTGCTCCGCAGCCCGATCACAGGATAGAATTTTATCCTGAGAGCGATGGCTTCGCCCAGCAAGATACCACCTTGAAAGTGAATCGGGGCGAAACCATTTACATCTATGCCTCCATTCATCCTTCCACGGGGAAAACTGCTCGCTTCGAATACGACCCCGAATGCTTCGAAGGCTCCACCCGCACCGTTCTTGACAACCCTAAGGCAGCCAACAGTGTGGAATGCGGCGGCGATCGGGGTAAGAGCGTGCAGGCGTTGCGTGCCATCAAGTGCGGCACCCACCAAGTGACCTGCATCCAGCGGTTTCAAGGCACCGTTACTGCGCAGCGCACCTACACTATCGTAGTGAAATAATAGCCCGCCGGCACCGAAAAAACAGTAATATCAAGGCAGATGCAGCCCTCGCTTTTTGCGGCTTTGGAATTATTATTGTAATTTTGTGAGTAAATTACACGAATTATGAAGTATAAAGTCGTAGCGACGAATCAAGATACTAAAGCGCGTGCCGGTGTCATTACCACCGACCACGGCGAAATCGAAACCCCCATCTTCATGCCTGTGGGCACCGTGGGGGCAGTGAAGGCCGTTCACATGCACGAATTGCGTGACGATGTGAAGGCGCAAATCATTTTGGGCAACACCTATCACCTCTATCTGCGCCCCGGCATGGACATCATAGAGCGCGCGGGTGGCCTGCATAAGTTCAACACATGGGACAAACCCATCCTCACCGACAGCGGCGGCTTCCAGGTGTTCTCCCTCTCCAGTAACCGCAAACTCAAGGAGGAGGGTGCTGCCTTCCGTAGCCATATCGATGGCTCAAAGCACCTCTTCACACCCGAGAAGGTGGTGGATATTCAGCGCAGCATCGGTAGCGACATCATGATGGCGCTCGATGAGTGTCCTCCCGGCACCTCCGACTATCAATATGCCGAGAAATCGCTCCGCCTCACCCAGCGCTGGCTCAAGCGCGGATGGGACCACTTCAATGCCACATCGCCCCGCTATGGCCATTCGCAAGCCTTTTTCCCCATTGTGCAAGGCTGCGTGTATCCCGACCTGCGACGCGACAGTGCAAAATTTGTGGCCGACCTGGGTGCTGAAGGCAACGCCATCGGCGGTCTGGCCGTGGGCGAACCCACCGAGGCTATGTACGACATGATTGAGGTGGTGAACGAAGTGCTCCCCGAAGACAAGCCACGCTACCTGATGGGCGTGGGCACACCCGCCAATATCCTCGAGGCGATCGACCGCGGTGTGGACATGATGGACTGCGTGATGCCCACTCGCAACGGTCGCAACGGCATGCTCTTCACCCAGCACGGCATCATGAACATGCGCAACAAGAAGTGGGCCGACGACTTCTCGCCACTGCAAGAAGACGGCGCGTCGATCGTCGACCAGATATATTCAAAGGCCTACGTGCGCCATCTCTTCATCGCCCAGGAAATCCTTGCGATGCAGATTGCCAGCGTCCACAACCTCGCCTTCTACCTGTGGCTGGTGGGAGAGGCACGCAAGCACATCATAGCGGGCGACTTCAAGAGTTGGAAAACCGAAATGGTGGAACGCGTGACACGTCGCCTCTAACCCCCCCACTATCCTCACACACTGTATCATCCTATGCAAGAAAGCATCGAAAATATATTGCCCGAAGAAGTCGTGGAAGCGGCCGCTGTGAATGAAGAATTGTCGGCACCCGACAATTCCGTTCCTGCTGAAGTCTCCCCCGACGAGCAGCCTTCGGAGCCCGCACCCAAGCCAGCGAAGAAGCCTCTGGTGAAGAAATTCGACCTATACATTATCAAAAAATTTATAGGCACATTTTTCTTCATCATTCTCATGCTGCTGCTTGTGATCGTGATGTTTGACATCAACGAAAAACTCGACGCCATGCTCCTTGCGCCGCTCAACGAAACCGTGTTTAAATATTTCATGAACTTCCTGCCTTACTTCATCAACCAGTTTGCGCCCATGTTTGTGTTTATCACGGTAATCTTCTTCACCTCGAAGTTGGCCGACCGGTGCGAGATCACGGCGATACTTTCGAGCGGCATCAGTTTCAATCGCCTGGCGGTGCCCTACATGGTTTCGGCCACCTTCATCGCCATGGGCACGCTGCTGCTCTCGCTCTACATCATCCCGCCCGCCAATGTGAAGCGCATCGAGTACACCAACCAGTGGGTGAACAACAAGCGCGTGGACTATGGCGACAATGTGCAACTGCAGATGCGCCCCGGCGTGATGTTTCATATGGAGCGCTACGACAACACCACCAAGCATGGCTATCACATTTCTATTGAGGAATTTAAGGGAAATGAACTGGTGTCGCGCATCACTGCGCAAGGAGCGGTTTACGATACCCTCGGCCGATGGAAACTCAGCGACTACGCCCACCGAAAATTCGACGGCCTCAAGGAAACCATGACCACCGGCACCACGATGGACACCATGCTCAACTTCGACCCCAAAGACTTCCTGATTTCGAAAAACGACCAGGAAACACTCACCTCGCCCGAACTGCGCCGCTACATCACCGAGCAGAAAGAGCGCGGCGTGGCCAATATACAGCAATTTGAAATTGAATACGAAAAGCGATTCGCCATGACCGCCGCCGCATTCATCCTCACCATCATCGGTTTCTCGCTCTCGTCGAGAAAGGTGAGAGGTGGCACCGGCGTGAACATCATGATAGGCATCGTGCTCAGTTTCTCCTACATCCTCTTCATGCAAGTGACGCAGACTTTCGCCCAAAACGGCTACACCTCGTCGCGCGTGGCCATGTGGATCCCCAATTTCCTCTTCACCATCATCGCCATCGTGCTCTACAAAAAAGCCTCCCGCTAAACCAGCCAGGCTCCTCACGAATTTCGCTTATGTTTGTAGTGTTTTTGTGATGTTCACGAATTAAGCGAATTATTTGTGTTGTTCACGAATTAAGCGAAT
>JAUNCU010000131.1 GCA_030526455.1 Bacteroidales bacterium
CTCGCCTCGATGATGTTCCACACCAGCACGCCCGCTTTCTTGTAGTGGAATTTGCCGTCGCCCTTCCACACGGCTCGCAGCATCTTCACCGCGTAGCCCACCACCTCGTTGAGGTCGGCTGTCGCCACCAGCGGATGAAATGTCTGGTAAATGTAGTCGGTGGGCTGCTCGGGGCGGAAGCGGTTGGTGTAGGCAAAGATGGTGATCGCCTGGCACACCGTGTTTTCCTTCCGCATCTTCGCGCTGCATCGCGCCGCAAAATTGGCGATCGCCTCCTCCACGTCGGCAAGCCTTGACAGACCGCTATCGGGGAAACTACGGCTAGTGCAAATGCTTTGTTTATGAGGAAGTTCGTCGATGCTAATGCAACTTTCCCCGCGCAATTCTCGCCAGGTGCGTTCGCCCGTGATGGTGAGCATGCGCCTCACCCATTCGCGAGGTTTTTGCGTAAGGTCCCACGCCGTTTTCACGCCGTGATATTTCAGTTTTTGCACCGATCGCCACCCTATTCCCCACACGTCTTCTATAGGGAAAAGTTTGAGCGCCTTCTCGCGCTTCTCTTCGGTGTCAATAAGGCAGCAACCCTTGTAGCCAGGGTGCTTTTTGGCAAATTTACTGCCCATCTTCGCCAGCGTCTTGGTGGGAGCCACACCCAGCGAAATGGGGATGCCCGTGCCCTTGGTCACTTCGCGCACGATGCGACGGCCATAGTCGGCGATGTATTCCGAATCGCCCATGTCGCTCAGGTCGATAAACGCCTCGTCGATGCTGTAGATGTCCACCTTGGGCGTGTAGCGGCCCAGCATGGTGTGCACGCGCCGGCTCATGTCGCCATAGAGGTTGTAATTCGACGAAAACACCGCCACGCCCTCTTTTTCCAGCACGTCTTTCACCTGAAAGAACGCCGTTCCCATCTTGATTCCTAAGCGCTTAGACTCTTCACTGCGCGCAATCACGCAACCATCGTTGTTCGACAGCACCACCACAGGCCGCCCCACGAGGTCGGGGTGAAACACCCGCTCGCAGGAGCAGTAAAAATTGTTGCAGTCAGCCAGTCCAAATAGTTGCATATCTCTTTTATTCTAAAGCACTTAATCGTGAAAGCGGCGAATACAGAACGTCATCACGCCCCACACCATAAAGTTATTGTCTTCCGTCACCTTGATGGGCGAATAGTCGGCATTGGCGGGCATCAACCAGGCGCAGCCCTCCTTCGCATCCACGTGAAAACGCTTCAGCGTGAATTCGCCGTCGATAAATGCCGCCACAATATCGCCCTCCGATGCCTCCAGACTCTTGTCGATCACCACCAAGTCGCCGTCGCAAATCCCCGCATCGCGCATCGAGTTACCCTCCACACGAGCGTAGAACGTGGTTTCGTTGTCGCGCACCAAGATCTTTCCCAGGTTAATCGCATCGGAAGTATAATCCTGCGCCGGACTCGGAAACCCCGCACGCAGACTGCCACCAAAAGGCACATCAATCAAAGCCTCGGCATCAGCCGAGAACATCTGCAATCTTATTTCTTGTTCGTCAATAGTCACCATAAAAATCGTAGATACACAAATGAAAAAAAGTGTGTTCATCAATCCACTGCAAAGATAACAAATTTTTCCCACACCACCCACCAAGCAACATCAAGAGGGGACATGCCGAAACGCAGAATGCGGGCTTCAAGGGGAGGCTCTTTTTTCACTCCGCACACAAAAAGAAAACCAAGAGCGAACCTATTACGGCTCGCTCTCTACAAAAAGTTCTATAAATCGATGGCTACTACACCGCCTCTATTTCTCTACACCCTCTTGCACGAAGAAAAGCATATCGTGAAAAGGAAATTCAATGAAACAAAAGCGGGTAACAGTATCATTTGGCATAAAAGTGATGTGAGCTGCCATGCCTTTTGATTCGATTTTCGTGAAATCATTTGCAATATAGTCAACAGGCAGCACATCATAACTGCTGAAAATGCTGTATTTAGGTATCAGATTTTCTTTTGTTGATACAAAAGTAAAGTCGCCACCCGACTGAGGAACCGTATAAAACTCGGTATCCCTTACATTGGGAAAGGTTATTTTTGTATAGGTAGTTTCTTCCCACTTGTTTTTTCTCAACCAATTCTCACCTTCCTCTTTGGTATCACTGCATGCAAAGAATGAAAGGCAACAACAAATAACCAATATATTTAATAAATTTTTCATAAGAATGCTTTTTGAATAGATATACAAAATTATCACTTTACCCCTTCCTGCACAAAGCGAAGAATTCCGCCAGCATTAGCAACCCCAAAAGTGCATAAACAATAACGAGTGATCGTGTCATTTGGCGCAAAAGTAATATTTACAACATTACCCTTCTTGTCCCAATTTGCATAAGAAACACAGGTGTCGTATTCAAATGGGGCAAAAGTATACGTAGTTAGTTTCGTGTCAAAATCAAAACTGGGATAGTTTGTGCATTTAAATGTAAATTGCCCACCCGATTGAGGCACAACAAAATAAGGGAGATTTCTCACTTCCCGCGTTTGATATGAGGTTTCTTCCCATTCAAAGTCGGGCCAAGTGTAAGATACAGGATCATCACCACACGACACTAAGGAAAAGAACAAGATAATGTAAAAATATAATAATCGTTTCATCGCTTTTAAAAGTTAATGTGATATGTTATAAATCATTCGGATATTGTTGTTAAACGAGATGTATTGGTTTTTATTATAAAAATTGAAGATATTTGAATAAACCCACATCCTGTGATCGGTGGAACTACTATATTCTAAACTTGCGCTCACATTATATAAACCAGCACCTCCCCAACCTAGGTTTAAATGAAGGTATTCATGAATAGTGTCATAGTTGTAATCGTTTAGATCCGTGTTTTCAACGAGGTTACCGTTATCATCATACATACGATACTCTGTTTTAACTTTCCGGTAACCGTCAGCAACCCATGCATGGCCCTCTTCGGCACCTTCTCCATCCATGTACACAGGTTTCATCAAAGCCACCTGGGCTTTAATAATACCCAAATTATAACCAGAAGCAGTCGAATAAGAATACCCTAACTTTTGGAGTTCTTGCGTGGCAGCAAAATGATTAGGATTATTGCCTGAAGGATAATCTAATCCCATATCTGTTCCAAGAATATAAAGAAGATTTGAAGCGCATCTAGTCGCAAGGGTTGGATTGGTTTCGTTGCCAGTGGCCAATGACAAATAATCCCATCGAATCACTTCTCCATTTATCGAGTTGGGAAAATGAAAATAATTAATTATCTGGCCAATAGCAACAGGCACGCATCCCATTCGACGAGGTTCTCCCACGCCGTATAGATTGATAAGGGTTTCATTATAAGGAGGACCTTGGTGCCAGCAAGTGGAGAGTAATGGCCCGTAATTTTCCATCACGACAGTAGTTTCAGTTTGCACACCATCGCCCTTGTCGGGGTTGAATGAATACGAGGCGATTGCTGAATTCTGGTAATCGCTCACCAGCGAGAGCAGTTCTTGGTTCATGGCATCGTTTTCGTCAAATCGTCCCTCAGGCGAGGCAAGATACACGGTGGCACCATCACGCTTATCGGCAGAAACCACAGCAAAACCACCGTTGTCCTCAAAATTGATGATGTACACGCCTGCTTGGGAAGTAGTCACACCCTCTTTCGCGGAAGATTGAACGCGGCGTTTCGCCTTTGCTCGTTTTGAAGCGGGCAGAGTCTTTTCTTGAGCCGAAAAGAAAGCGAGCGCTTGGTTCACAGCCTGGTTTTCGGGAACCAGAAACGCATTCTGTTTCTCTTGTGGCGAGAGAGAACTTATCAGTTCCTCGCCCTGGTTATTGCAACTCATAAGCAGAATTGCGACAACACATGTGAAAAAAAAACTTTTTACCATAATTGTTATGATTTAGTTCATGAAACAGTTTTTGAAAGCGATATGAGATGCTCTCGTTATTGCTTTCGAGGCAAATTTATACATTAACTCTGGGAAAACAAATTATTTTATATAAAAAATGAAAAAAGTTGCAGATAGTTCGTTTCTTTGTTGAATAAATTACGACAATACTGATGGCGAGACTATTACCATCTGCTCTCTAAAAAAGAATCCTTTAGCAGAGTGAGTCAAAAAAAATCATTTTGACTCAACAAACTTCGTCATTGAGTCACCCAGAATCGGGCAGCGCAGAGACGCAAATCATTGTTTGCCAAAAAAATTAAAAAATCACACGTTTTGAGTTACGAAGTCAGGAAAAGACAATCTCCTCGTACTCGCCTAAAAAACCGTCGATGTTCTTTTTCATTCCCAACTGTAGGGGAAGCGGTCGATGTCGTCTTCTTGGAGGAGGTCGCCTAACTGCACTTCTACGAAGTAGAGGTCGGTGCCCTTGGCGCGGATGGTGTGCATCTGTTCCTTGGCGATTTGAACCACGCTGCCTGGCGCCACTTCCGATACCACGCCGTCGAGCACGAGCGTGCCACATCCATCCACCACGGTCCACACTTCGTGGCGGTGATGATGACGCTGATAACTGATATTCTTGCCGTTATGAATGCAAATGAGTTTGGTGAGCACTTTCTGGCCGTTGGGAAATTCCACATAGTCGGTCACTTTATACCATCCCCAAATGCGTTCTTCAAAAAGCAGACGACCGCCTGCGACAGAACTATCGCCCGCCGAAATAAGATGTTTCATTTCCAATAAAATTTAAAACAAAAATCGGGCCAACGCATGCTTTTGATAAGCCATGCTATCAAAGGGACTTCTGATGGCATTTTTATTTTATCAATATAATTATCAATCAATTATCTATTCGATAGACTTCATTAAAACACTTCTATCAAACACCACACCACCCTCCATCAGTTCATTATTATTCGCCGGGATATGGCATTGCCGAAGGGGGTGCCATGTGGGTGGCGGTGCCCCACTTTGCGTCATAGCGATCGGCCATGTCCATCACGATGGTGGCACCGTCGGCAATGTCGGCGTGGGAGAACCATGGCTTGTTCCACGCCTTGCCGTTGATGGTGGCACGCTGAATGTATTTGTTGTCGGCCGAACAGCCGTTGGCCTGAATGTTCAGGGTTTTACCGCCGGGGAGCGCGATGGTGATGCTCGAGAAGAAGGGGCTGCCTATGTTGTAGCACGCCATGCCGGGCGTGACGGGATAGAAGCCCATCATCGAAAACACCACAAAGGCCGACATGCCGCCACCGTCTTCATCGCCGGGCACACCCATCACGTCGTTGCGAAACCACTGGTGAATGAGGTCGCGCACTCGCTTCTGGGTCTTCCAGGGCTTGCCCGCATAATTGTAGAGGTAAGGGATGTGGAGCGAAGGCTCGTTGCCCATGGTAAACTGGCCCACGTTGCCGGTCTGGTCGGGCAGCACGGCATAGAATTCATATTTGCTGCGGCCGAGCCACTCGGTGAAGGTGCGGTCGAGGTTTCGGCTGAAGTTGTCGACTCCGCCCATCAGGCTCACGAGGTCGGCCACATTGTGCTGCACGTCCCAGCGGTAGGTCCAGCCATTGTTTTCGTCGTAATAGTCGCGAGCACCGATTCCGCCCGAAAATTTGTAGTCGAAAGGCTCAATGAAGCGGCCCGCGCTGTCCTTTGGGTGGAAGAATGCGGTTTCGTGATTGTAGAGGTTGCGATAATTGTAGGATGCTGAAAGATAGCGCTTTGCCTCGTCGCCCTTGCCCAGCAGGCGTGCCATCTCGGAGAGGCACCACTGGTCGTAACTCGTGCCCAGCGTCACCGCCACAGCCTGTCGCTTTTCCCACCCGTGCACGTCGGGATAAGTTTCCTTCTCGCCAGGGTGAAGGGCTGGGATATAGCCATGAGCCTCATAGAAGGCGTTGAGCGCGCCCGCCTTGTCGTCTTTCCAAGGGGCGAGCGTTTTCTTTTCGATGGCGTTACGGCCAAAGTTGTAGGCCTCCTCAAGGCTGAAACTGCGCATGCCTTTTGCCCACGCGTCGAGGAAGATGGCGATGCCGTGGTTGCAGTTCATGCGATGCGAGTCGCCGGTGATGGCAGGGAATGTGGGCAGCCACTGCTTCCCTTCTCGAGCAAGGTCGAGATAGGAATTGAGGATGTCGCTCTCCACATCGGGCGAGAGCATCAGGCGCAGCGGATGTGCGGCACGATAGGTGTCCCACAGCCAGTCGTCGGTGTACACATCGTGGCTGCACGGTGCCACCTGGCGAGTGACGGGGTTGAAATAGCGACCGTCTTCACTGATCTTCACCGGGCGCTCACACACGCGATAGAGCGAGGTGTAGAACACCGCCTTGTCGTCGTCGCTACCGCCGTCCACCATTATCTTGCCCAACTCGCGGTTCCAGGCATCGCGGGCAGCGGATTTCACCTGCTCAAACGACGAGCCGCCTATTTCTTTCAGCAAATTGGCCTTCGCCTGCTCCACGCTGATGTAGGAAATGCCATACTTGAAATTCACCGTCTTTGCCTTGCTGAATTTCATCACGGCGCAGGCATCGTCGCCTTTAGCCGAGCGCAACTGGCCATCCATCGACTTACCCTTGAGAATGCCGCATTCGTCGGCAGCCTCGCTGCTAAGGCCGTAGATGTAGACCTTCACCCCACCCCACGTGTGCTGGAATCCCGCCACCTCACGCGAAGTGACGCTGATTTCGCCATTGCTGGCATTCACAATCACGTAGCCTGGCGAAGGCTCCACGAAGCGAAAACGATACATCGCCGAGCGCTCAGCGGGGGCGAATTCCACAGCCACACGCTGCTGCTCAATGTCGGCACGGTAGTAATAGGGCGTAATCTGCTCGTTGTCGTAGTCGGTAGTAATCACCTTTTCCAACTCGTTGCCCGAGCGCTGCGTGGCCGAGAGGTTCATGCTGAACACCTCGCGATGATTCACCAGCATCAGCGGCAAGCCGTGGATTTCACTGTCCACAAAACTGCCACGCTGCGGATACACACGCAGCATGCCATAGGGCAGGTGCACCGTGGGATAAGTGGGCTGCAGCATGTGGCTGATATTGCCCATGTAGGGGTTCACATAGTCGACAGGCATCTTGCCCGCAGCCTGCATCGCCAGCGCCATCAAGGCCGCCACAGCGCAGAAGAAAAAGTGATTACAACGCATAATGATTGTCTGTTTTAACTTGATAATTTTCAATTATTTCCCATCGCCGAGGGCCTCTTTCACGGCTGCTTCCACCTGCTCGCCGCGCAGGCCGCGCTTGAGGATGGTGCCGTCGGGGGCGAAGAGGATGATTTCGGGGATGCCCTGGATGCTGTAGGCGTCGCTGCCGGCCTTCTGGGCGTTGATGATTTGCGGATAGGGGATCTTCAGTTCGGCGATGGCGCCCTCGGTGGCAGCGGGTTCGTCCCATGTGGCGATGCCGAGCACCACCACCCTATCGCCGTATTTCTTGTGAAGGGCAATGAGATTAGGAATCTCCTGGCGGCATGGCATGCACCAACTGGCCCAGAAGTCGGCCACCACCAGTTTGCCTTTGCCCACATAGTCGCTCAGGTGCTGCGTTTTGCCCTTGTAGGTGGCTGCGAAGTCGACGAATTTCGCCCCCGGCAGCGTACTGCCCGCCTTCTTCACCACCGCCGCAATTTCTTTGCCAGCGGCAGTGTTCTTCATCTCGGCGGAAAGCATGTCGTAGAGTTTCACCACCGCCACAGTGGGAATGCTGGCGCGCAAAGGCTCGTTGCCCACCACCAGCAGACTGGCCACGTCGGCCTTGTGGGCGGCCATATAGTTCACCAGTTCCTCAGGCGAAGCCATCGTGCCGTTCACGGCCTTCATCACCACATTGAAAGCGGCGTCGTTGAGCGGCGTGCCCACGGCACACTGCATCTCGCTGTCGATGGTGATGTCGCCCCGCTCAAGGGCAGCGTAAACCACAGCCACCATCTCGCCATGATTGAGCCACACGGCCACCTTGGCCAAGTCGCCTTCCTGGGCGTCGCCTTCAAAGAAGTAGTCGCCATCCTTCACATCCACGAGCGTGCGCACATGGCTCCCGTTCACCACCAGCGCCATCGAGTCCACACTGTTGCCCGCCTCAATCACGGGCTTCATGTTCCACCACAGCGAATAATGGCCCTCGCCACCGCCGTCAGCGGGCTTCTTGCCACAGGCCGCCATGA
>JAUNCU010000132.1 GCA_030526455.1 Bacteroidales bacterium
ATTAAGCGCTGGTCAAATCCTGAGGATATGGATTTGATCAGCGTTTCTTTTGTGGAGTATCAAGAAAGGAATCATTCGTTGCAGAAAATGCTTTAATAGTATTTGAGTTTAAATAAAAATGAATAACTTTGTGGAAAAACGATGTTATTCAAAACTATGGATGATTTTGAAATAGAAAACGGAGTGCTAATTTCAAGTTCCAAACGCGCCTCTTTTGTTGAAATACCTAATTGTGTCACCTGCATAGGATTTGAGGCTTTCTCTGATTGGTACAATATGGTCGCTGTAGAGATTCCTAACAGTGTTACAAGTATAGACAAGTACGCGTTCACGGATTGCTACTACCTGGTTTCTGTTGAGATACCAAACAGTGTTGTTAGCATAGGAGAGGGGTGCTTCTCTGGCTGTATCAGTTTGACCTCAATAGAGATTCCTAATAGTGTTGTTGATATTGGAGGTTTAGCGTTCTCGGGTTGTTATAGATTGACGTCAATAACAGTAGATGATGGGAATCAATGTTTTGATTCTAGAGACGATTGTAATGCGATTATAAACACAAAAGCGAATTCACTAATCGTTGGTTGTAAGTCTACAAAAATTCCTAGCGGCATTGCCCGCATTGGGGACTGGGCTTTTTCTGGTTGCGAAGAGTTGGAATCAATAGAAATCCCTGGTAGTGTCACCTGTATTGGTGATAATGCGTTTTTTGGTTGCTCAGGCTTAACATCGATAGATATCCATGAAGGGGTTACTAGCATAGGAAACGAGGCTTTCATTGATTGCGAAAATATGGAATCGGTTAGTATACCCGATAGTGTTGCGTGGATTGGCAGGGAGGCGTTTTCTAAATGCTCTAGTTTGGTCTCAGTTGTGATTCCTAAAAACGTTGCCAGTATAGGAGACGAAACCTTCTCTAGTTGCTCTGGATTGACTTCTGTTACGATTCCGAACAGTGTTGTTAGCATAGGCTATGGGGCGTTTTCTGGTTGCTCAGGATTGACTTCCATTATTATTCCGAACAGTGTGACTAGTATTGGAAACTGGGCATTCTCTGATTGTTCAGGCTTGTTTTCTGTTGTAATTCCAAATGCTGTCACCACTATAGGCAATGGAGTCTTCTCAGACTGCTCGGGATTGACTTCTGTTACGCTTCCGAATAGTGTGACTAGTATTGGAAACTGGGCGTTCTCTGGTTGCTCAGACTTGACTTCAATTGTGATTCCAGAGAGTGTCACCAGAATAGGTAAAGGTGCTTTCTCTGATTGCTCGGGCTTGACATCAATCAATATTCCGAACAGTGTCACTAGTATAGGTGAAGGTGCTTTCTCTGGTTGCTCGGGCTTGACATCAATCAATATTCCGAACAGTGTTACTAGCATAGGTGAAGGTGCTTTCTCTGACTGTTCTAGTTTGTCCTTGGTTGAAATTCCGAGCAGCGTTGTCGAAATAAGCAAAGAGGCTTTCGATGGTTACAATGGTTTGATATCTGTTGTAATTTCGGACGGTGTCACCAGAATAGAAGACGAAGCCTTTTATGGTTGCAGTGGCTTGATTTCAATTGTGATCCCAAACAGCGTCATTAGTATAGGTGAAGAAGCCTTTTCTGGTTGCAATGGTTTGACTTCGATCGTGATACCTTCAGGAGTTATTACTATCGAAATGCTTGCATTTTGTGACTGTAAAAGTCTGAAGGAAATACATATTAGGAATCAGCATCCGTCTCAGATGGATATTTACTATGATGCGTTTGAAGACACACCGATTGAAGATTGTACGCTTTATGTGCCTATTGGGACTGGCTATGAGTATCGTCACCATCCAGTTTTTGGGAAATTCAAGGAGGTGATTATTGAGAAATGATAATATCTTTGTTAGAGGTATGGGATAATATGAGGCGGGTGTTGAGCGGAAGGGTTTCTGGCCGCTTGATGTTTCGATTTACAGGTTTTGCTTGCGGAGGAAGTCCTTCACGAGTTTGATGTTGCGTGACACGTTTACTCGTTTTGTGCTTTTTTCGGCTTCTTCGGCCTTGGCCAAGAAGCGTTCGGCGTCTTTGCCGTGCAGCGTGGGTATGGAGCGGATAGCAATTGCCATAATTAGTTTGTTTTCGTTACGCTGCAAAGTTACATAAAAATGAAATAGCATCTACAATTTTGGGCGATTATTTGCAATCTCTACTTTTGTATGGCTATGAAAAATTCGCTCAATTCTTCGCAAGCGAAGCGGCAAGCCGATAACGTTTAATTCGTTGACCCCAAAAAACAGCAGCCCAGGAAAAGTTTTAATTCGTCGAACTTGTCAAATCACTCGTTGAGCCATATGAAACAAAAGCAGCCCGGAGGGGTGTTTCCGGGCTGCTATTTAATTTTGGTGTTGGGTGGTTATTGCATTACTATGCGCATGTGGGCTTTGGGGTAGCGGAGCACGAGGCAACTGGCTTCGGTGAGCACGAGGGCGTCGACGTTGCGCACACCGCTGGCCTTGAGGTTGAGCGCTTCGGTGCTGAAGGGGATGTGGGTGTACTTCTGCAGGTATTCGGGGTCGATGACCATGCCGTTGTCGGGCATTCCCACCTCGTCGAACACTTCGCTCAGCAGCACGTAGAGGGTGCCGAATTTGGAGCGGAGTTCGGTGAAGTCGATACCCCATTTCACCACGTTCTCGCCGGCGCTCACCATCTTGGAGTATTCCAGTTTGTTGAGGCGGCCTATCAAACCGCTGCCGCCGATGAGGATTTTGCGCTTGCTGCCGGCGTTGCCGGTGAAGGCGTCGCGCATGAGGTCGATCACCTCGTTTTGGGTAAACTGGCCGTCGTCGTAGTTAAACACCTTCCCCGCCTGATACCAGATGCCGCCGGTGAGCATGATGTTTTCCTTCTTGGTGCTGTCCCAGAGTTTCTTCTTCACGCCGAAGAGGAACGACTTCTCCATGCCCAGTCGCATGTCGTAGATGGCGGCTTCTTCCTGGTCGCTCATGTCCCAGGGCACTTCCTTGTTGCTCATCTTCATGAGCGTGCTCTGCTCGATCTGGCACTTGAAGATTTGGCAGAAGTTGCGCGCCTTCTGTGGCAGGGCCTCAAATTGGGGCGACATCACGTCGAGTTCGCTAGCGGCGCGGCCCATGCGTATGAGGATGTTGTTCTTGGGGATGGCGGGTATGCATCCTTCGGTGCCGCCCACCTTCTTGCCGTTGACCGCCGTCACCCACAGGCCTCCGTCGGTTTCCTCCTTGCGCTCCACGTAGAGCACCAGATCGTTGAGCGAGAAAGAGGTGCCGTTAGGCTCATAGCCGCTCACGCCCTGCACCAGGATGGTGTCGCTCACGTCGAAGATGTCGTTGTTCGACGTCATGATCTTTACCTTAGTCATGGTAGAAGGGTCGGCGTCGGCCTTGGGTTCGGGCACTGCGTCCTTCATCGAGGCGCTGGTGGGCTTGGTGTCCACATTGTAGTAGTCCACCGTCATGCTGCCGGTGCGCTTGGCGCCAGCGCAGCGCGAGAGTTGGTCCACTGGAGTGGCCATAGGTCGGATTTTCACGATTTGGCTGTCGATTTCGTTGAGCAGCAGTTCGCCCGAAGCCTCTCGAGCCACATCGGTAGAGAGGGGTCCTCCCACCACGTGCTTCCCGCCGGCCACGCCAGCCACCAGTGCCATCGCGAGGGTGGTTTCGCCGTCGCTCATGGCGCACGACACCATCAGCAGAGCCATTGTGAAGAGCATTACGAGAATGAGCCTGAAGTTGCTCTTCATCCACTTGATTTTTGCAAGAAATTTGTTTTTCATTTTACGTGTAGTTAAAAAGATGAATAAAAAGATAAATGGTTGGAAATAGGGTTGGTCGAAAGTGCTAGAGGTTCCACACGCTGCGTCGATTGTAGCGCGGAAATCGGGCGGGTTGGCATTCAGGCTCCTCCTCTTGCATGGGGTGGGTCACCTGCTCGATTTTCTCGTTGCGGCCACGCAGGTAGCCTTCGGTTTCGGCGTTTTTCACATCCTCGTCGTGGTTCACGGCGCGCGAGAGCATGTTCACGGTGGCTTCATCGATTTCGCCACACTCCACGCGCTTGATGATTTCGCGCACTCGGCTGCCGGTGGCTTCGTCGAGGTTCATTCGCTCCACGCAAGCCTCCCACTGTGGAGCGGGGGCGGGAGCGGCGGGCTGGGGGGATTGATTGTTGTTCATCGTTGTAATTAAATTTATGGGTTAATGATCACGGTGCAAAATTAGCACGGCGCGCCACCCGTGGTCAATACCAAAAGGGCATTTCGGGTGCCGGATTTGCTCCGTTGCGGGAAAATGCGTAACTTTGTGGCACTTAACCACACATACTACTCACTAAAATCACAATATAGAAATGGGAAAGTTAGTTATCAATTCTTACGAAGAATTTGCATCACATCTTGGAAAAGAACTCGGTACGTCGGAATGGATCGAGGTTACCCAAGACCGTATTAACATGTTTGCCGACGCCACGCTCGACCACCAGTGGATTCATGTCGACACCGAGCGCGCTAAGGTGGAAAGCCCCTACAAGAGCACCATCGCCCACGGCTACCTCACCCTCTCGCTCCTCCCCCACATGTGGGAGCAGATTATCGAGGTGAACAATATCACCATGCTCGTGAACTACGGTATGGACAAGATGCGCTACGGTCAGGCCGTGCTCGCAGGCAGCCGCGTGCGCATGAGCGCTAAACTCCACAGCATTCAGGATTTGCGCGGCATCGCCAAGACCGAAATCGACTTCAAGATCGAAATCGAAGGCCAACGCAAACCAGCCCTCCAGGGCATCTGCGCATTCCTCTACCACTTCAAGAAGGAAGAGGCATAACCTGCCGCAGCACAGAAACGAAACTCATGGCGTAGCGCCTATGCACCACCCACGATGCATAGGCGCGCGTTTATTTTATATTTTGGAAGAGAAGGCGAGGCGGGGGCGTAGGGGGTGCCAAAACGTAGATTGTGGTAGGGACGCGATACTTCGCGTCCGCGTCAGGCGATGGGTGTCTTTTTTTTGATTACCGATCGCCTATGCGGCTGCGATGTATCGCGCCCCCGTCATCTGTTAGGTGATTCTGAAAAAACACTAATTCGGAATTTACTGTAAAATTGCAGTAAATTCCGAATTAGGCGGGTTAACGTCCTGGTATTCCGTTGAGAAGGAAATGGAATAGGCCCATGAAGAGGAAACCGTTTTCGTCGATGTAAGGCGCAATATCGTCGGCCACGATAATGATTTTTTTAAACGAGTCCTCGATACGCTTGAGCGACGCAAGTTCCTGCTGCCGCTTAGCCTCGTCGGGGAGCGCGTAAGCCGACTGTATATAGTATTTCTCTTGTCCGTTGGTGGCGATGAAATCTACCTCAAGTTGCTTGTATTGCATTTTTCCATCGCTCATTTCTCTTTGCTCTATCACGCCCACATCTACGCTGAAGCCGTTGATGCGCAGTTCGTTGTAGATCACATTTTCCATAATATGCGTGATTTCCTGTTGCCTGAAATTCAAGCGCGCATTTCTGAGGCCGATATCGGTGGCGTAGTATTTTTTAATTGATTCAAAATACTTGCGTCCCTTGATATTGTATCGTTTTGCACCGTCAAACAGGTAAGAGTCTTCAAGGTGGCCGATGTAAGCAAACACGGTTTCGGGGTCCACCTTCACTTTCTGCACCGAGGCTATGGTGTTTGCAATCTTGTTAGGGTTGTTGAGCGAACCGATGGCAGAGCACAGCGTATCGACCAATGCCTCCAGTGCCTGTAGGTTTTTGATATTTCTTCGTTCGACCACATCGGCGATATACGTTTTTTTCCACAATCGTTGTAGATATGCTGTTTTTTGTTCAGCCGTTTTTTTACCGATGAGCCCCGGCATGCCCCCGAAGGTGTAATACTCTTTCCATAAATCGGCGGTAGACTCCGTTTTGCCAGTACAGAACTCCTTGAACGACAGCGGGAGCACCTGCACCTCGTCGCCCCTGCCTCGGAAGAGCGTGTTGATGTCCGACGACAAGAATTTCGAGTTCGAGCCAGTGATATACACGTCCACATTGTCTTTCTTGTTGAGCCCGTTTACGATTCGTTCAAATCCGTCAACTTCCTGTATTTCATCAAGAAACACGTAGTATTCCTCCTCGTCGCTCGCTAGGCGTTCGCGAAGGTAAGCCTTCAGGTTTTCTGGCTTTGTGAGGTCGAGGGTATTGTCAAGGTCGTCGGCGTCGAAGGTGATGAGGATGATATTATCTTTCTTCACACCTTGCTCCACCAGCCAATCGGTGTAGATTCGGCTCAAAAGCCATGACTTTCCGCATCTTCTCGGGCCAGTGATCACCTTCACTTCACCATTGCCTCGCCGGTTGATGAGTTTCTGAAGATAGGTTTCGCGCTTGATGTAATGCTCCATATTATGAGGGTGTTATTATAACTAATTCGGAATTTACTGCAAATTTACAGTAAATTCCGAATATATCAAGCGAAAGAGCCGAAAAACTCATCAATACAATAGCCTTTGCCTGGTGCGGAGGGTGTTGCAAAACTCAGAAATTCAATAAAAAATGGGAAAAACATAGTAGGGATGCGATACTTTGCGTCTGCATTAGGTGTTGGTAATCAAAATAATAGCCTTCGCCTGGCGCGGACGCGAAGTATCGCGTCCCTACTATATTCTGAGTTCTGCAACACCCTCCCTACCTTATTCTGCCTTTTGACACACCTCCGCCCCTGCCATTTGTTGGGGGCTTCTAGAAACAACTAATTCGGAATTTACTGTAAAATTGCAGTAAATTCCGAATTGGGAGGCGAGAGGGATGTGTGCGTAGGCTGGTGCTTCCTCTTTTGCGGTGGCTTCTGGGCACCGGGGGGCTACAGGCCCATTTCTTTGATGAGGTTGTAGTTGGCGTCGCGCACGAAGTTCATCATCAGGCTCGAGCGGTGCTTGAGCCATGCCGTGTGGTAATAACTGGCATCGTCGCCGTAGAAGCGTTTCAGCGCCCACCATGCTAGCATTTGCGCCACGTCTTCGTGTACCATCTCCTCGAGCATGTCGGGGATGGGGTTGAAGAATCGGAGTTCGAGCGTGATGTTGCCCTTGGGCAGATTGGGGTTGAAATTGGAGAAATAGATGTAGGCCATGAAGTGCTGCTTCAGTTCCTCAAATCCCTCCTTCACCCGCATCATGCACAGGCGCTCCACGTCGGGCGAAAGCGGCTTGGCTTCGGGGTGCAGAATGCAGTACCACGCACTCTCTGCGTAGATGATGTTGAGAATTTGCTCCTTGTCGATGGTCAGGTGGAGCGTGTGTTGGGGCTTTTGTGTGTTGTTCATGATTGGACCTATGGTTTTGAGATTAAGACTGTCGTTTTTTGAAATTTTCCTGCAACAGCAGTCGCTTGTGCTTGCGGCATCTTTGCAGGGCGCGCATCGCCTGGCGGCGTGTGAAGAAATGCTGGCTTGGACGCGTATGCTCCAGCACGAACGCCAGCGCCTGGGCTGTGCTTATCGACGGATGCTGGCCGGTGAGTGCCTTCACCTTGCCGAAGAGTTCGTCCCACATGCGCTTTCGCATGGGGTTGATGAAGTGGAGCGTTTCGCCCGCCATCATCTGGCACATCACGCGGTAAGCGCGGTTGAAACTGAGCCAGTAGCGGGGCTGGCCCTGCTCGATCGCCCATTGCAAGGCGGCGTTGAAAGCGTCGGGCACATAGTTGTGGAGCATGAAATCGTAGGTGGCGTTGAAGAGTTCAAGAAATTCCTTGTCTCTCGCAAGGCAGTTTTCTTTCTTCGAATTCATTGTAGTCATAGGCTAGAGTGTGTTTTTAAATTTAAAGTGTGTGTAATGTTTTTCCATGGTAGCATCGCAATCGCAGGCCAACCACTATAGTGACGATGCGCCTTTACCATTTTCATGCCACAAAGTTATATCAAAAATAGGCAGAATGCAAATAAAAATGGTAAAAATACCATTTTGCAATAAAAAATTATTTAGGAAGCAACGAAAACCGGTGGCTGGCTCTACCAAAAAATCAACCCAAAACCACCAAAAATAAAACCAACTTTATAACAAAAGTTACTATGTTTGCATTCGCAACGTGGTCGGACATTGAAA
>JAUNCU010000133.1 GCA_030526455.1 Bacteroidales bacterium
AATCATTGATAATCAATGTGCATTTTTAAAATATCAAAACATCGCGGAAAACAGGAGAAAAACGCCATCAGCCACCGAGGCCGAGCCGTAAAAAAACTGGTGCAATTCCTCTGTTCAAAACAGTGAAAAAACACCGAAAAGTTGTTATTAGGGTCTGATTCTGATAACAACTTTTTTGCTTCTATGTTGATACATAGGGAAATAACGATTTGTTAGAAAACTCAAAAGTATATTCGAAAGCATATACTACTATATACTATGATGGAAATACAACTTTCTCACCGTGGCGCCGCCGAACTTGCGCGCCGCTATGTGGGCTTTGTGATAGTGCTCTTTGTAATAGCCTTTGGCACCTCGCTCTCAATTCGTGCCAACTTGGGTTCGTCGCCCATTTCCTGTCCGCCTTATGTGCTGAGCCTCGTGCCCGGCGCACCGCTCACCATGGGACAGTATGTGATGTGCATGCACATTTTCTTCATCACTTCGCAGATATTGCTCCTGCGCCGTAATTACCAGAAGATACAGTTGCTCCAAATTCTGGTGAGTTTTCTCTTTGGCTGGTACACCGACCTCACGATGTGGATGACCAGTTATCTGGTCGTAGACTCCTGCACTGTGGGCGGCTATGCACTGCGCTTGCTGGAGTTGCTCACCGGTGGCGCCATCCTCGCTTGGGGCATTGCGGCCGAGGTGAAATGCGACGTGCTCATGCTCGCCGGCGAAGGCTTTCCGCTCGCCATAGCCAAGGTAGTGAAGCGCGAATTTGGCAAAGTGAAAATGTGTAGCGATACAGGCCTCGTGTGCTGCGGCATAGTGTTCATGCTCGTGTTCTTCGGCCGCTGGGACTGGACAATGGTAGGCCCCGGCACACTCATCTCCATGTTCTACGTAGGCTACATGGTAAAACGCTTCAGCCCCCACTTCACCTGGCTCACCCACCTCCTCGAGCCCCGCTAAAGAACCCCAAAATTCTCTATAACAAAAGAACCGTTCCTTTGTTATAAAAATTATAAAAATAAATTTTATAATTTATTTATCAAAAAAAAATAAAAGCAAAATATATAATTTGTATTATGTATTATTAGTTACTTTATAACAAAGGGACGGTTCTTTTGTTATAAAGAAATGGGTGGTTCAAAAAAAATTGCCTTGATTTTTTAAATTTTCGGGCCACTGTTACTATATTTACATAGGATAATTATTCCCATTGCGCGGCGCTATCAGAAATTACGAAAAAAATAAAACTCCACGATGAAGAAACTCCTTTACATACACGGCTACAACGGTTCGGCCGAAGGCTCCAGTTGTCAACTCTTCCGCAAATATATGCCCAAGGACGAGTGGCAGGTGATAGGCATGGACTATGATCAAAACGACTGTGCCGTGGCGCTGCAGCAAATACGCCAAACCATCGACCGTGAGGGCATCGACCTGGTGGTGGGGTCGTCGCTGGGCGGATTCCTCACTTTGCTCACCACTGGCATCAAGCGCTTAGTGATCAATCCCTGCTATATCCCTTCTGCCGAACTCCCCAAACTCGGTCCTCACAACGGTCTGCCAGCCCCCTCGCCCCAGATGATTGCCTCCTACGCCGCCTTTGAGCCACAACTCAAGCAATTCAGCACCGAGGAAACCAACCTCATCACAGGCTATTTTGCTGAGGACGACGAACTGCTAGGCGATCGCTACGAAGGAGATTTTTGCGACGACATTCATGGCTACAATGTCATCCCTGGAGGGCATCACGTATCGGAGGAGGCGGTGAAGATGATCACCTTTCAGTTCACCCCTGAATACCTCTATCTCAAGGCCGCCCACAAGGCTTCGTTCAAAAACGAAGAAAGCATCCGCCAATCGAAGATATGCGCATGTTTCCATTGCCTCGAAAAATTCGCTCCCAGCGAGGTTGCCTTCATGGAGGAATACGACGGCCAGCAAACGGCATGGTGCCCCAAATGCGGCATCGACGCAGTGTTAGGCGACGCATCAGGCTACCCAATCACCGACGAATTCCTAAAAAAGATGCACAACCTCTGGTTCTAAACACACCATCAAATAAAACCAAGAACCGTAAAAAATGCGATTATAACCGCAAATTTACCGGTAATTTTGCGATTATAACCGCAAATTTTACGGTTTTTCTACCCATTAATATCAAGTGCCTACTATAATAATTCCAAATAATTTTGTGGATTCACCACATGGAACGCTGCTTCGGGATAGGCTTTTGCGAACCCTGAAGGTGTTTTTGGTGCTTTCTTCCCCCACTTCATTTCATAGGCTTCCAGCGAAGTGCCACTGTCGACGATGAGGTCGATTTCCTGCTGGTCGTAGGTGCGCCAGAAGTGGAGTTGCTGATGAAGCAGGTGGTTTTGATTTTCTTTCATTTTTTCGGTGATAAAGAAATTTTCCCACAGTTCACCCATGTCGAGTCGGTTGTTGGCGCCTTTGAAATCCCCAATAATGGCATTTCTGATGCCATTGTCGTAGAAATACCATTTCCCCGCCTTCGACACCTCTTTTCGCATGTTTCGGCTGAAGGCCCCTATCTTGTAAACCACAAACACCTTCGACAGAAGATCGAGATATTTTTCCACCGTTTCGCGGTGCATGCCAAGTTGCTTTCCCAATTCATCATACGACACCTCGCTGCCCATTTGGTAGGCCACGAGTTGGAGTAAGCGTTGCATTTTTGCTGAATTTCGCAGGCCGTCGATGGCAAGAATATCTTTCAGCAGATAGGCATTCACTATTTCACGAAGGTATTCTTCCTTCATGCTATTGGTGGTCATCCCCACCACTTCTGGATAGCAGCCATATATGAGTCTGTTCTCAAGATTTTGCCTTATTTCCACGCCGTTTTGACTTTGTGAAATTTCTTTCACTGAAAAAGGAGTGAGCACAAACTGGGTTGCGCGCCCCACAAGCGGTTCGCCCGTTTTATTGAGCAAGTCGAACGACGACGACCCTGTGGCAATCACTTTTATGCCTTCTATTTCGTCGACGATCAACTTGATGATTTTTCCAATCTCGGGAATGTTTTGTGCCTCATCGATGGCCAGCAGTGAGGTGCCGGCAAAGAGTTGGCGGTAATTGCTTACCGAGCGGTTCTGAAGCATATTGTGCACGTCAATATCCTCGCCGTTTAGCAAGATGCTCTTGCCCTCCTGCTTTTTCACGATTTCTTTCAGCAGAATAGTTTTTCCCACTCGGCGCGCGCCAAAGATGAGCACGGCTTTTCCAGGAAGCAGCCGCGCTTCAATATGAGACTGTAAATCACGTGTAATGTGGTCCATATCAGCAGAGTTTTTGGTGTTGTGATGATGCAAAAATAGTAAAAAATGCGATTATAACCGCAAATTTACCGGTAATTTTGCGATTATAACCGCAAATTTTACGGTTTTCCTCCCCTCGCTCCCCCACCTAGGCGCCAAGAAATATTATGAAAAATCTTGTTTTCGTGCAACGATTTATGTAAGTAATTGAAATAAAGGTTGTAATATAGAATGTGTTTTTATAGTCTATTTTTTATTGAATATTCAATGGTTTATGGTGGTGAATCACTATCTTTGTGCTGACTAAATTTTTATTATTTTTTTTGCTATGAAGATGAAGCGTATTTTATTGGTGGCTTTGATGGCTGTGCTGGCGGTGGCTGGCGTTGCTCAGCAGGTGAAACTGCTTTCGTTCAACAATAGCCTTGTGGAGGCTAACAAGCAGTATGCGATGTTCAACAAGATGTGTGAGGCGATGGGCAAGGATGCCTTCTGGACCCACCGCACACAGTTGGGACGCACTCTGCTGTTTCACTACAACGACGATTTCTCCCACCAGTTGGTGAAGAGCGACAAGTGGGACTACATCCTGCTGCAGGAGCAGAGCGCACTGCCTCGCCTTTCGCAGGAGGCGTTTATCCAAGGCTTGATCCTCTGGAAAAAGGCCATTATGAGGGAGTGTCCAAACAAGAAAGTGAAGATACTGCTGCCCATGAACTGGCCCTACCGCGACACCTTAGGCACCTATAACGACGACTTCGATAAACTGAAAAAGAGTTACTACAACGCCGCGCGCGACATCCCCGACGTGCTCGTGTGCCCTATCGCCATCGCCTTCGACGAGGTGCGCAAGGCCTATGGCGAGGAGGAGTGGAAAAAACTCTACAACGACCACGTGCACCCCAACATCCGCGCCACCTACATGGGCGCCTGCATGGAATTTGCCATGATTTTCGGCATTGATCCGCTCCACATCACCTACGTGCCAAAAGGCCTCGACCCCGAAGTGGCAAAGATGATGCGCAAAGCAGCCTCAAAAGCCCTGGCAGAATACCCCAAGTATTAATCCACCAGTCAAGTCACCGTTCTGAGTTGCTGCGCAACTCAGCCACCCAAAAAAACACAAATAACTTCGGAAAATTGTAAACTTTCCACACTTTTCCTAAGTTATTTGTGTAAAAATTCCTTGGTTGGGATTTTGAAAATGCCTAAATTTGCACAAATAACTTCGGAAAAGTGTAGTGACATCACACTTTTTCTAACTTAATTTTGCGAAAGTATGGAAATACGCAGAGATATTATCGACCAATTCAAGGCTTGGAAGGATAGTCCTAGCCATAAACCCATTTTGCTTAAGGGCGCGAGGCAGATTGGCAAGACCTGGGCAATGGAAGCCTTCGGAAAAGAGTGCTTTGAATACTGTGTGAAATTTGATTTCGACCGAAGTCCTGAACTCAAATCGGTTTTCCAGGCAACCAAATCGCCCGAACGCATTATCAGCGAACTAGCTCTCTATTGCTCAGCACCCATCATTGCGGGCAAAACGCTGATTATTTTCGACGAGATTCAGGAATGCGAAGAGGCGCTCAACAGTCTGAAATACTTTTGCGAAGAAGCACCCGACTACCATATCGTCGCTGCCGGGTCGCTCCTGGGTGTGGCGGTGAGACAGAAGCAAATGTCGGTGCCCGTAGGCAAAGTGAAGGTAATGCGCATGTATCCTATCACATTCCGTGAATTCCTGCGCGCCATCGACGCTAATACTTATCAATACGTAGACAGTATTACAGAAATCGCCCACCTCCCCGAGATTATTCTCAACAAACTCAAAACCGCCTATCGCCAGTATCAAATATGCGGCGGTATGCCTGAAGCCACAGTGGCTTTGATAGAAGGAAAAGGCATAGCCGAAGTCGAAGATATTCAGCAAGGCATTCTCGACTTATACGAACTCGATTTCTCCCGATATGCCAGTGCGCGAGAAATACCTCGCATTCAGGCGTTGTGGCATTCTCTTCCTGCCCAACTCTCAAAGGAAAATCGCAAATTCATCTACAGAGTGGTGCGTCAAGGTGCACGCTCTAAAGATTATGAAGACGCCCTCCTTTGGCTGGTGGATGCTGGCATGATCCACATGATTTACAACGTGAGCAAGCCCGGCATTCCACTTGCCGCTTATGAGGAAACGAATGCATTTAAGGTGTATGCCTGTGATTGTGGCCTGCTTCGCCGATTGGCACGCCTGCCAGCATCGGTCATCATCGACCCTGTGGCCAATTACACAGAGTTTAAGGGTGCCGTCGCCGAAAATGCAGTGCTGCAGTCGCTCATGGCACTGAGCGGAGTGGAAAAACCCTGCTATTGGACTTCCGACAGCACTGCCGAAGTGGAATTTGTGATTCAAATCCACGACAAAGTGATTCCTATCGAAGTGAAAGCCGAAGACAACGTGAAGGGCCGTAGCATCACGGTGTATAACGAAAAATACCACCCAGAGTTGCGCCTGCGCTATTCCATGCTCAATTTGCAATATAATTGCAGCATGCTCAGTTGTCCTTCGCCTCTTGTGGGATGGCTTCACCAATTGATGCATTTAATACAAAAAAATTGACCGATATATGATTCGTATTGAGCATATGGCGCTTTATTGCGTGGATTTGGAGGCGATGAAGGAATTCTTTGTGCGCTATTTCGATGCCGTGGCCGGGCCGATGTATCACAATGCCACCACAGGCTTCCGGTCATATTTCCTCTCGTTTGCCGGCGGCGGTGCTCGGCTCGAAATCATGTGCCGCCCCACCACGGCTCCCACTCCCCAGCCACCCTACAGCGCAGGCTACCACCACCTTTCCATCAGCGTAGGCAGCCGCGCCGCCGTCGACGCCCTCACAGCCCGCCTGGTGGCCCACGGCTACCCATGCACCAGCGGCCCCCGCACCACAGGCGACGGCTACTACGAAAGCACCATCCAAGGCCCCGAAGCCATAAGCATAGAAATCACCCAGTAGCCCCCCAACCTGTCCGAAAACTCCAAAATAGGGCAAGTCCAAAGCAAAAACGCAAGGCATTCACCCTCCGCCGTCGGAGACGGCTTATTATGGTTAACTCCATGCAAGCGAGTGAATTGCAAAGCAATTCGCGAGCGCGGCTTGGAGATAAGAAACAGCAAAGGAAAGAGCCTCGGAGAGGGTCGGTTATGGTAGAAACCCGAGTTTTCGGACAGCCTCCCCCCAGCGCGGCCCCTTCTGCCACTACAGTTTTAAATTACTGTAATTCACAAGTTCGATATCGCCCTCATAGTTCTCAAAATCGCCCGTGTAGACCACGATTTTTCTCTTCACGGGGCAATTCACCCACGAGTCGATCTTCTTCAGCGCTTTTTCAAAAGTCTTGTTATAGGTTTCCGACGACTTCACTTCAATGGCAATGAATTCGCCTTCCTCCTTGATGAGGATATCCACCTCGTTGGCGTTAGAGTCGCGGTAGAAATACACCCCGCCATCCTTTCCCTGGTTATGGCGGTGTTTCAGCGCCTCCATCACAATCAGGTTTTCGAAGATAGCCCCCCTCATCTTGTCGCGCGCCAGTTGGCGTGGCGATTCAATATCGAGCAAATAGCAAGCCAAGCCGGTGTCGTTGAAGTAGAGTTTAGGTGTTTTCACCAGTCGCTTTGTGGTGTTCTCGTAATATGGCGGCAGCAGCGTGATGATATACGAAGCCTGCAGCACCGAAAGCCATCGAGCAATGGTCTTAGAGTCCACGCCCACCTCGTTGCCTATTTCTGAGGCATTGAAAAGCGCACCCACGCGAGCGGCGCAGAGTTTCACAAATTTCATAAACTGCATTTGGTCTTGAATGTGCAGGAAGTCGCGCACATCCTTCTCTATATAGGTTTTCACATAGGAAGGATAAAAGAATTTCGATACATTCTTTCCGGTGCAAATGGCAGGGTAGAGGCCGTTGAACAGCAGTTCGTCGATGTTTCTTCCCTCTTGCTTGCCTTCGGCCTGCGTCATGGGCAGCAACTCAAACACCCCCGCTCTGCCCGGCAGCGATTCTGCCACGCTGTGCAGCATCTGAAAATTCGAACTGCCAGTGAGCAGAAATTTCCTTGCTGGGTCCTTGTCCACGATACCCTGGATGTATTCAAGCAGCACAGGCACCTTCTGCACCTCGTCGATCATCATGTGCTGGTGCTTGTTGAGGAAAGCCACGGGGTCGTTTTCGGCAAAATCGCGAATGTTCATGTCTTTCATGCTGAAGTATTCGTAGTGCGGAAACATATGCATCAGCATAGTGCTCTTCCCCGACTGGCGTGGCCCGGTCACAGAAATCACAGAAAAATACTTGGAAGCCTCCTTGATCACCTCCTCTATATTC
The DNA here is from genome assembly GCA_030526455.1 of Bacteroidales bacterium. Classification (GTDB taxonomy): domain Bacteria; phylum Bacteroidota; class Bacteroidia; order Bacteroidales; family Muribaculaceae; genus Sodaliphilus. Next base: position 7,656 of record JAUNCU010000133.1, read on the forward strand.
CTTTCCAGATAGATATCGCTCACCATAGACTATTGTTTTTATGTAATTTCGGAATCTTATGCCAAAATTACATAAAATTCTCTTATCACCAAAAATAATCAGTAGAAAAATTTATTATATTGATATTTAGAGTATTCTAAAGTATTTTTACACTAATTTTAAGCCATTTATTTCTCGTAACAATTATGCAATTTCGGAATCGCATTCCGAAATTACATAAAATGGTAACCAAAATTCGTGATTGGGGACGGTTCTGTTTCACGAAAAAACTGCCCCGAAATTGCTGTATCTTTCAGTCAACCATAATCAGGAAAATACAATTTTTTCAAGCAAGAAAACCTTGATTTTAACAAAAGGGGACTGTCCTAGGCTGTCAAGTTTGTTGATTACGAGTTTCTTTTTCT
>JAUNCU010000134.1:0-3336 GCA_030526455.1 Bacteroidales bacterium
GGACTGTCCCCTTTTGCTAATTTCGTTATTTTTCACCATGTGTTTATTGGTGATTTTCTTGATTTATGATGATTTTTATGGGGTTTTTGCACACCCTACGGCACGCTGATTGTGTTGAAAAAAATCCTGCAGCATTTCGCCAGCCCCATTTTTGCGCTTTTTTGAAAAGAAAAGCGTAACTTTGCAAATTGGATATTTAACTACAAAAGATACGATAATGCTTGATTTCATCACATGGACCGCGAGTCCAGAACTCTATAGTGGCTTCCTCACCGTGCGCTGGTACGGGCTGATGTTTGCCATCGGCTTTTGGTTTGGCTACGAAGTGGTGTGGCGCGAATTCCGCCACGAAGGCGCCCCCGAGTCGTGGGTGTCGAAACTCTTTATCTACGTGATTGTGGCCACCGTGGTGGGTGCCCGCCTCGGGCATGTGTTCTTCTACGACTGGGCCTACTACAGCCACCACCTCTCCGACATCCCCAAGATATGGGAAGGCGGCTTGGCAAGCCACGGCGGCGTGCTGGGCATCATGGTGGCGATATGGATGTATAGCAAGTGGGTTACGAAGCGCTCCATGCTCTGGACCTTCGACCGCGTGGTGGTGCCAGTGGGCGTGGTGGCAGCACTCATTCGCCTCGGCAACCTCTTCAACCACGAAATCTACGGTGCCCCCACCGACCTGCCCTGGGCATTCCGCTTCATTGAGAATATTCCCCAATTCCTTGCCGGTGCCGAAGCCCGCTTCTCGGTGCCCAGCCATCCCACGCAGATCTACGAGGCGCTGGCCTATCTGCTCACCTTCGCCGTGGTGATGTGGCTCTACTGGAAGCGCAACGCCCAGGAGCGCCCCGGCCTCATCTTCGGCGTGTTTATGCTCGGCATCTTCGGTGCCCGCTTCCTGGTGGAATTTGTGAAAAATGTGCAGGAGCCTTGGGAAATCGAGATGCGTGCCCTCTGCGGCATGGACATGGGCCAGTTACTCAGCATCCCGTTCATCGTGCTCGGCCTGTGGCTCATCGTGCGCGCCATGCGTCGCGAGCGCCAGCCCCTGCAGTACCCCGGCAAATTCCCCGACGAAAAGAAATAAGCCTTCCCTTCGTTGAGGCCATAACAACTTAGCAAGCGTGGAGCACTTCCCGAAACCGCGGGACGCCCCACGCTTTTGCATTCAGCCCCGCGCCATTAAACTTTTTCCCGCTTTGGCTATCAAAGAATTGAAAAAAGCATTATATTTGCACCGTAATATCAACTCATTGAAATTCTTACCCATATGAACAGAATCAAACGCATCCTTTCGGCTATGATGGCATTCGTGCTCGCTGGCACTGCCTCGGCAAAGACCGAATTTCCTTTCCTCGACGCTATGGGCCTCGACGTGACGCCCGTGATCAATACCAAGGCTGGCAAGTGGGATTTCTATCCCTCGCAGTCGGTCTACGTAGACGCTCACCAGTTTAAGCGCCTCACCGTGATGCGCGACGGCACCACCATGAAGCCTTTCGGCCAAAGCGGCCACATATGCATGGCGCGCCGTCTGCAAGGCGGCATCTCGCTCATCGCCTATCGCATGGGCGTGGAAGAGGGCTACGAACTGCTCTTCGCCACCTACGACCACGATGGCAACCTCGTGGATGCCTTCAACGCCGGCAACTGGGAATACCTCAACCCCGACCAGGGCTTGATGGACCGCTCCTATGGCAGTTTTGCCGAAGACGGCCACCTGCTCATCCACCGCAGCGCCGTGAAGCAAATCGTGCACAACAATGGCGACGGCCCCGTGGAGCGCGTGTGGTATATCGACCGCGACTATGAATACGCCATCAGCCAGAGTGGCATCATCATGCGCGTGGGGTGCACCACCGATGGCGCCAACCTCGACGCCGCAGGCAAAGTGCCCCTGCTGAGCATGGACGCTGCCGACGTGGTTTCGCTGCCCATGTCGGAGAAAAAGCGATTCGAGCGCTTTGAGAAGGTATACAAGGCTGCCGACCTCGCCGATCCAGCCGTGCGCGATGCGCTGCTCATGGCAGTGGTGAATCTCTACTACGGCCACGTGCCCGCCATGCTCGACTACATCTACGCCCACCCATCGTCGCCGGTGGTGGGACTCTTTGAAGAGGCATTCTCGCGCTCCATCGTCGACAAATATCACCTCTACAAATCTATCGAAGACCTCACCGAGGGCGAGAAGAAGGCACGCCTCCACCAGGTGACTGGCCAGTGGGGACCTGCTGGAGCAGTGGGATAGGCTTCACCGCCACATCGGCGGCTTGAAAAAAGCCAATGGCACCGCACTCTTTCGCTTCCGCCACGGCGGGAGTGGGGGAGTGCGGCGCAATAAATAGGCAAAAACTTTTTGGGCGAAACGCGTTTTTTTAGTATATTTGCATGATAAAAATTTTTGCGACAAACCCTTTTTTTCTCATAACGACATGAACACAATTGATTACAAAGCACAAGACGCTTTTGTAAAGGAAAATAAAACCCAGTTTGACGCTATTTTGCGCCGTTTTGCGGCTGCCGACACCTCGCTTTCGGCCACCGAACTCGCTCAAGCCTACTATGCTGCGCCTTTCGCTGGCTTCAAGCCTCTTGCCGACCTTGTGAACACCGCCAACCAACTCTACCGCATTCGCGACTATCGCGTGGCATACTTCATGTATCGCGACGCCCTCGCCGCCGATCCGCTCTCGATGCTCGTGCTCAAGAAGGCTGCCAACTGCAGTTTCTTCGCCGTGATCGACGCCGATGCCACAGCGCAGTTGCGTGCCCAAGTGAAAATGCTCCAGGAGGTGATCCTCGCCTCGGGCGATGGCGCAACCCCAGCCACAGCCTACCGCGTGGTACGCACCAGCGATGCCTACCAGTTGCTCTGGGACGTGGTGGGCGTGAAAGACGTGATTAGTTGCAACGTAGTGGCCACCGAAAACGGCGAGTCCGTCGACGAACTCCTCGTGCAGGTGCGCGACGAAAAAGAGCCACGCAGCATCTACGTGGCATGCTACGGTGAAACCGACGCCGACCGTGCCGACTTCTTCCAGCGCAAAAAAGGCTTCTAAGAAAAGAAAGAAAAGCCAGCCAAGTGTGGAGGCCTATCAGAAAGCCACCGCAGTATAGCGAAGGCCAGCCCTAAGCACACTCATCACCGGAAGGCTGCTAAAGAGATAATAACAATGCGGGTGCAGAGCAAAAAAAAGGCTACAGCACCCGCATTGTCAATTTTCCCACCCTCGGCCTGCTTTTCAAGCCTCGCCCCCCCCAACCCCCCCCCCCACCCAAAACCCCCCCCAAAAAACCCCCCCCGGGTTTCCGCCGGAACCCGGAAATACGAAAAAA